>CAXTOO010000197.1:0-7763 GCA_964245875.1 uncultured Fimbriimonas sp.
CCACGGTTCCTCCTGCCGTTCACGATGAAAGTTGACGACGAGCGTCAAGTTATGCGCCGCGGCGGCAAGGAGAACCCTCTTAAATCCCGTCCCTCACCATCAGCGCCTCGGCGATCTGGACGGCGTTCAGGGCCGCGCCCTTCAGGAGCTGGTCGCCTGCGAGGAACAGGAGGAGCCCCTTCGGGTTCGACGGGTCCTGACGGATCCGCCCCACGAGCACATCGCCGCCGCCGCTCGCCTCGACCGGCATCGGGAAGCGGTTCGCCGCGCGGTCGTCCACCACCCGCACGCCCGGCGCGACCGCCAGAACCGTCCGCACCGCCTCCTCCGACGGCGCGGGCCCGTCGAACTCGATCATCACCGACTCCGAGTGCGCGCGGAGCACCGGCACCCGGACGCAGGTCGCGGCCATACGCAGGGCAGGCATCCCGAGGATCTTGCGGCTCTCCTCGACCATCTTCGTCTCCTCCTCGTTCGCCCCCGTTGGGCCGACCGCGGTGTTGTGGCTGAAGAGGTTGAAGGCGTAAGGGTGGGGCACCGCCGAGGGCGGGTAGTCGCGGCCCTCCAGGTAGGCGCGGGTTGACTCGCGCAGCTCCTCCATGACCGCCGCGCCGCCCCCGCTCGCGCTCTGGTAGGTGCTTACGACGAGCCGCTCGATGCGCCCCAGCGTGCGCAGGGGGTGGACCGCCATGAGCAGGAGGATCGCCGAGCAGTTGGGCACCGCGACGAGCTTGCCGCCCCTGGGAACCGCGTCCAGGTTGATCTCCGGCACGACGAGCGGCACGTCCGACTGCATCCGGAACGCGCTGGAGTTGTCCACCACCAGCGCGCCCGCCGCGAGCGCCGCCGGAACGAGCGCCCTCGAGCGCGAAGCGCCCGCCGAGAAGAAGGCCACGTCCACGCCCGCGAATGCCTCGGACGTCGCCTCCCCGACCGGGTGCTCCGCGCCCCGGAAAACGAGGCCCTTGCCGACCGACCGGGCGGAGGCGAGGAGAAGGAGACGGCCCACTGGGAAGCGGCGGGACTCGAAAAGGCGGAGGAACTCCCCGCCGACGGCGCCCGTGGCGCCCACGACGGCCACGGTGAGATCGCGATTCACCCCGCTTTGGTACCCCAAACCGGGACCTTAACCTCCGCTGCGACCGTCGAACAAGGCGACCGACGCGACGACGGGTCAAGATGGTGTAATGTCTTGGAGCAAGGAGAGAAGGGCAACCGGGTGCGACCTGAAGGCGAGAACAACGTCGAGATCCAGTTTGAGTGCGGCACGTCCGTCACGGGGCTGAAGCGGGCAGAGCTGCCGGGCATGGGCTACGTGCGCCTGGAGACCGTCTCCGGGAGCGTCCCGCGCATCGCGAACGGCGCGGCCATCGTGCCGTCGAACGTCAACGCGCTCATCCTGAACCTCTCGGGCACCCTCCTCGCGCGCAGCGCGCCGAACGGACGGCTCGTCCTCATCCCGCCCCGAAGCCTCACGTTCGTCCGGCCGGGCCGACTGGTCGTCCGGGCGGCGCGGGGCGACCACGAGTCGGTGCTCGTCACCTGGCCCACGCGGGCCACGCCCGTCCTCGAGGTCTGGCTCAACGCCCGCGCCGGGAACAAGGCAAACGCGGGCAGCCGCACGATGGCGTGCAAACCCATCGACCCCCACTTCCAGAACGCCTTCGACCGGTTCAACGCCGCCCTCAAGGGTCCGCCCGAGGCGATGGAGCCGCTCGTGATCTCCGTGCTCTACGAGGTGGTCGCGCGACTGATGTCCAGCGGCGACCAGGTGCAGCTCGCGGCCCTGCCGCTCGACCTCCCGGAAACGGTCAAGGAGCTCATCGCCCAGGTTCGTAAGAACCCCGCCGCGCCCTGGCCCCTCAAGGACGCCGCCGACATGGCCGGCTACTCGCCCTTCCACTTCAGCCGCGTCTTCAAGAGCCTCGTGGGCTACGGCTTCCACGAGTTCGTGGACCGGAGCCGCACCGAGTGCGCGGTCGAGATGCTCGTGACGACCGAGAGCGCGGTCGACCTCGTCGCCTCGACCTGCGGCTTCGGCACCACCCAGGGCCTGCGCGAGTCGGTAAAGGAATACCTCGGCCTCGTGCCCAGCGAACTCCGCGCCGTCCCCGACGCCGGCGACGTGGGACCGTAGTTCCGAAGATGGTTCCCTTGCCGCCGCGGCGATATCCCCTCCAACACCGAAGGCTCCCAGCGCGAGGAAAAAGGGGAACTGGAGGAGGGGGTGCCACCATAGCTGTTTTCGGGTCGCTGGAACAGGTTTCCTTCGTGCTCTCCGTGTACTCCGTGGTTCATCCGGTAAGCCTCGCAGCAGGCGGATAAAAGGCTACGGGAGGTGCCACCGCGGTAAGTGGCGTTTTCGTGCGCTAGACCTGCCTTTGCACTACTCACCACCCATTCCCCACCATCCACTCCCATGTCCGATCCCCTCACTCCCTGGACCGTCCGGCACGGCTACGCGCAGGCCGCGTTCCCGATGACGATGGAGGACGGCGAGGTGGAATGGTTCCGCCCCCGCAGCCGCTGCCTCTTCCCCGTCGAGGGCGTCCACGTCTCGCGCTCGCTCGCGAGGACGATCCGAAAGGGCGTGTACGAGGTCCGGTTCGACACCGCGTTCGAGGCGGTGATGCGCGGCTGCCTGCGGCCCGACGAGAACTGGATCTCCGAGGAGTTCATCCGGGTCTACACCGGCATCCACCGCCAGGGATGGGCCCACTGCGCCGAGGCCTGGAAGGACGGCGAGCTCGTCGGCGGCACCTACGGCATCGCCCTGGGATCGTGCTTCTGCGCGGAGTCGATGTTCCACCGCGCGACCGACGCGAGCAAGGTCGCGCTTGCCGCGATGGTCGACCGCTGCCGCGAGATGGGGTTCACCCTCTTCGACGCGCAGATCATGAACCCGCACCTGCGCTCGCTCGGCGCGTACGAGGTGTCCGCGCGCACCTACGCGCGGCTCCTGCGCGACGCGCTGGAGCGGACCACCCCCTGGAGCGTGGCGGAATGATCGAGAGCCGGCTCGACCCGCTGACCGACGGCAACGGCGGGGGCTACGGCAACTATCCGGGCCTCTCGGTGGAACAGATCGCAGACCGGTTCCGGACGCTCGCCGAGGAAGGCCACAACCGCTCCGCCCGCGCGATCCTGCGGATCGTCCACGAGCAGACGATGGCGCGGGGCACGCTGGGCATCCAGCGGATGCTGGCGGCGATAGGGCTGGCCTGCACCCTCGCGCTCGGCGTCGCCCGATTCGTCGTCGCGTCGGAGAAGGCCCAGGCGAAGATCACCCTCTACCTCGGGGCGAGCGCCCTCGCGACCGCGCTGTTCGTCGCGGGGAGCGTCTCCGTCCACCGCACCGCGAAGCGGAACAAGGCCCAGGTGGCGGAGATCCGCCGCCTCGCCCTCCTAGCCCTGGCGAGGGTGGTCGAGACCCCGGGCTTCGTGCCCAAGCCCTTGGAACGGGAGCACCTGCGATCGCTGAACGAACTGAAGAAGGCCGATCCCGCGGCGTGGCGGCAGGTCTCCGCCCGACTCCTGTAGCCGGCAAGGCCTGCCCTGCGAAAACCCCGCAAGCCGAAGCAATCAACCGTCCGGCCTTCCTCCCACCAGTCACTACTCACTACCCACCGCCCCGACGGTCGACTTTTTTCCTGCCCGCAGGCGAGAGGACGTGAGCCAGCGCAATCTCATCGAAGGGCGTGTCGAAACTCGTCCTAACCTCGTCTTCTTGCGGGAGCGGCGTCCACGTCACCCCTTCCTTTCGCTGGCGAGAGGAAGGGGACGGGGCCATTCACGACATACGCTCTCAGACCGAAGAACGCCCGCGCTTTCTCAATCTGAACAAAGTCTCTCCGATCGACGCTCCACAAGTCTCGTTGAACCTGAGAAACCCCTGTCTTGTAGGCATCGTAGCGGCTTTCGACCCACTAAAACGGCTAGTCGAACACCGGATCGGGCACGTGGTCGCGACCGGCGGCGATGTCGCGCGCCATGTCGGCGGCGTAGCGGCGGAGCACGGGCTCCGCGTCGTGGTTCGCCGCGCCGCTGAGCGCCCACACCACGATGTCGCGCAGCTCCGGGTTCCACTCGACGACGTGGTACAGCCCGTGCATCGCCGCGCGCCGCCCGATGCGGCTGGGCGCCTCGAGCGCCGAGAGCAGGGCGGGGCCGCCGAGCTTGCCGGAGACGTGGCCACCGAGCACCACGCCCGCCTTGTACACCGTGCGGCAGTAGTCGTCCTCCGCATCCAGGAGGAGACCGCGCATGGCCGAGACCGCCTCCGACTGCTCCTCCTCGGTGTGGGCGAAGCTGCCGAGGTCCTCGAAGAGGTCGAGCACGCACCACTGGGCGGAGCGACGCTGGGGATGGCGACGGTCGTTCAGGATTGCCACGAGCGCCGGAAAGAACAGGCCGCTGCTCGCGCGCGTCTCCACCTCGACCGACGCCGCGGCGGCGACGTCGCGGATCTCGCAGTAGAAGAGGCGCAGAAGCTCCAGCGGTGCGAGGTCGTGGAGGCGGCCCTTGAAGCGCCCCCCGGCGCCGAGGGCGCGCGAGATCGCGAACTGACGCTCGAAGAGCGGCTCCGCGCCCTCGCGCAGGGCCGCCATCATGCCCTCGAAGTCGTCGCCCCGACCCTCCTGCCAAAGCGCCTCGCAACGCCCGAACACCCCGTGCTCCGTGCGCGCGACCGCCACCTCGAACGTCTCGCCGTACGCCTCGAAGCTCGTGACCTCTTTCCAGTCGGACGCCACGACGTGGTAGTCGCGGCTGACCGGGTGGGGTGGCCACTGCAACTTGACCCGGTGCCCCGGCTCACAGGCGGAGGTGTCGCCTAGGCACGCGACCACGCCGTCGAGCTCACGAACGAGACGGTTCGCGAGATCGCGGGCGGCCTCGGGCGTGGCGGTCGGCATCATCCTTATTCTAGCGCGTCCGGAAGCCCCCTCCTCGTCGTCTCGGCGGGAATCCGTCGGAGCGCAAGGACTCCCGTCGGGCGATGAGGAGGGGGCTGGGGGTGGAGAAGGCGGGCTTTATGCCTTCTTCTCCCTTACGCCGCGAGAGTCCCCGCCCTTCCCTCAATCCCAGCCGAGCAGCCAATCGCCCACGAGCGGCACCGGCGAACCGTCCTCACGGCGGTACGCATTGAAGTCGGAGTCGAAGGTCGCGACCTTCACCTGCGGGTCCTCGGAGGCGAGTGTCACGAGCGTCGCGTCCGCAAAGTCCATCGGCACGTCCCGGTAGCGGCGCATCAGCTTCTGGACGAGGACAATGCTGGGGCGCACGACCTGGAGTTCGGACGAGTCGACGAAATCCCAGAGTTGCTCCTGCGCTCGCCATCCAACCCGGTTTCCGGCGAGATACATCGCTTCCGTCAGGCAGGCTTCGGTCGTGCAGAGATCCTCGCGGTACGCAGCCAAGGCGCGGTTCGCGACGTCGTAGACAAGCCTTGCGGGAAGACGGAGCCAAAGAGGAGCGAGGCGTCAAGGGCGTACATCGAGAATGCCCATGCGCTTGAACTTCGCGATGAAAGGGTCTGACTCATTGACCTCCTTCACCGGGACGTCCTTCAGCAGCCTTTCCGTCTCCGCGAAGAATTCCCGGAGCCGCCGTTGTCGAGCGTCGATCCTGTCTTCGTGCGGCTCTGATACTTGGACTCCTTGAGTCCCAACGGCCTCACCTCCGACGTTGAGAGTTTCGATCGCTTCCATGCACCTATTCTACGCTGTTCCAGACAGGCGTTCAGTCCTCATCGATCAGGCCCTTACGCCGCCCCATACCGTTTCGGTAACCTGGCTCCCATGCTATCGTTCCTCACCCTTGCGTCCGGGCCGCTCGCCTTCCGCGTCCACCTTCCCGCCAGCGCGTTCCCCGGCAAGGAGAAAGTCTCGGCGGTGGTCTACCTCAGCCGCAAGGGCGGCGAACCCCGTTTCGGACCGGACTGGTTCGATCCCCAGCCCTGCTACGCTGCCCGCTTCTCCGCCAAGGCGGGCGACGTGCTGACGGTGGAAGACGCCGACGCCGTGGGCTACCCGGGCCACCTCTCGGATCTTGCCCCCGGCGAGTACACCGTGCAAGCGGTGGTCGACCGGAACCTAGGCGGGCGCACCATCGCGGAGAGCGACGGCAACTTCTATTCCAAGCCGGTCAAGATGTCCCTCGACGCGAAATCTTCGGGGCCGATCGACCTTAACCTGACGGAGGTCGCAAGGAACGCGATGCCCGCGAGCACCGAGCGTGTGAAGTACGTGGCGATCCCCTCGCCGTTGCTCTCCGCCTGGTACAAGCGCCCCACGACTCTCAAGGCGACGGTCGTTCTGCCCGAAGGATACGACGGCAAGCGCGCCTTCCCAACCCTTTACATCGCGGAGGGCTTCGGCTCGCCGCCCTACGTCGATCCACGTCTCGCCTCTCGGGTGGAGCGGATCGCTGACCGCGGCGGCAAGCCGTTCGTCAACGTGATCCTCGATGCAAACTGCCCTGGCGGCCATTCGGTGTTCGCCGACAGCGCGAACAACGGCCCTTGGGGCAAGGCGCTCACGACGGAAATGATCCCCGCTCTCGAGCGGCAGTTCCGACTGGAGGCGAAGCCGTCCGCGCGGCTTCTCAGGGGCCACTCCAGCGGCGGTTGGACCTCGCTATGGCTCCAGGTCGCGTACCCGGACTTCTTCGGCGGCACCTGGAGCACCTCGCCCGACCCGGTCGACTTCCACGACTTCCAGAGGATCGACCTCTACGCGCCCGGCGCGAACATGTTCACCGACCCATCGGGTGCGCCCCGGCCCCTCGCCCGCACAGGCGACAAGCCGATCGTGTTCTACAAGGCGTTCAGCGACATGGAGCGGCCCATCCGCGGCGAACAGCTCGGCTCGTTCGAGTGGGCCTTCAGCCCGCGCGGCGCGGACGGAGCTCCCAAGCCCTTGTGGAACCGCGACACCGGCGCGGTCGATCCGACGGTCGCCGCCACATGGCGCAAGTACGACATCGCCGATAAGTTGCGCCGCGAGTGGCCCACCCTCGCCCCCAAGCTCAAGGGCAAGCTCCACGTCTTCTGCGGGAACGCGGACACGTTCTATCTTGACGGTGCGGTGCGCCTCCTCCAGAAGGAGATGAAGAATTTAGGGTCCGACGCCGAGGTCGAGATGGTCCCCGGCGACCACGGCTCCATGATGACTCCCGCCTTGCGGGCGAAGATCGACGCCGAAATGGCGGCGACGCAGAAGTAATTGTCGTGCGGTCAGACGCGCGTGTGACCGCACAACGAGCGCTATACCGACGCGAAGTCGAACGCCCCGTCCTTCGCGTCCACCACCACCATCGACCCGTCGCGGATCTCGCCGCGGAGGATGCGCTGCGCCAACGGGTTCAGCACCTCCCGCTGGATCGCCCGCTTGAGCGGACGCGCCCCGTAGAACGGGTCGTAACCCGCGCTCGCGATCTCCGACGCCGCCGCGTCCGTGAGCCGGATCTCGATCCGACGATCCGCCAGCCGCGAGGCCAGCAGCCGGAGCTGGATCTCCACGATCCGCTTGATCTCGCCCACGCCGAGCGAGCGGAAGATCACGATCTCGTCGATCCGGTTCACGAACTCCGGCCGGAAATGCGACCGCACCTCCTCCATCACGTTCCGCTTCACCTGCGTCCAGTCGCCCTCCTCCAGGGGGTCGGGATAGTGCTGCGAGCCGAGGTTCGACGTGAGGATGATGATCGCGTTGCGGAAGTCCACCGTCCGCCCCTGCCCGTCCGTCAGCCGGCCGTCGTCCAGC
>CAXTOO010000198.1:0-7723 GCA_964245875.1 uncultured Fimbriimonas sp.
TGAGGAGCTTCTTCAGCCACTCCTGACGCGCCTCGGCGAGGTAAAGCAGGTTAGAGTAGGCCACCCGCAGCAGCGGGGTTCGCGCGGTGGCGTCGATGTCCTTCTCCAGTTCCGCGACGAACGCCTTTCCCTCGGCGATCCACGCCTTGACGGCCCGAACCTGGTCGGCGGGCTTGAGCCGGTCGATGAAGTAGGCTCGCGTACGGATGGGGTCGACGAGGTAGCCGAACTCCTGACGGTCGGGCGGGAAGGTGAGCCAGCTCTGCAGCACGCCGGAGCCGCTTTCGGTCAGCTCGTACTCGGTGCGCTCGCGGTTGGGCACGCCGACGCGTCTCGCCTCGGCGACGAGGCCATCGGTCTCCAGGCGTCGGAGCACGCGGTAGACGGAGCCGCTTTCCGAGCTCCACCGGCCGCCGCGCATCCGGGTCATTTGCTTGCGCATGGCGTAGCCGGAGCTGACGCCGTTGCCGACCATCGCCAAGATCAGGAATTCAAGCTCGCTGTAGGGGCCACCGTTCATATCGTAACGTTCCGTACACGACCGCTAGCGCGATCGCCACGGTTACTTTAGCGCGTATTCCGAGAAATTGGACGTGGAAATCACGTCGCGTACGTATAAATATCGCTTCCAGGTTCCCGAATGGACGCTTTTCCACGTGTGCGCCGCTCCGGGTATCCTTATCGCTCCCCGACGAACGGTGCTGGGGAATGACATCGATGGCAAACGTCGCAACCGGCAACGACGGACCGAAGAAGCCCCAAGGCGGGATTCCCGTCCCGCGCTCGAACCGCGGGATCAAGGGCTACTTCCAAGAGGTCCGACGCGAGATCAAGAAGGTGGCCTGGCCCACGATTCCCGAGACCCACCGTCTCACGGGCGTGGTCCTGGGCGTCTGTGCGCTCCTCGTGGCCATCCTGACCGGACTCGGGTCCGTGTTCGGGTTCGTCGTCGACTTCCTCACCCACCTCTGATCTCCCTTTCCCATGCCGAAATCCTGGTACGCCGTCCACACCATCTCCGGTCACGAAAACAAGGTCCGGGACGTCTTGACCCGCCGCGCGCAGGTCGAGGGGCTTTGGGACTACGACATCTACGAGATCCTGATCCCGACGGAGCGCGAGCTCCAGACCCGCAACAACAAGCGGTACGAGATCGACAAGAAGGTTTTCCCCGGCTACATCCTCGTGCAGATGTCCCTGACCGACGAGGCGTACAAGCTCGTGAAGAGCACGAGCGGCGTGACGGGCTTCGTCCAGAGCGGCAACAAGCCGGTGCCGATGGAGGACTACGAGGTGCGGCGCATCCAGACCAACCTCGCGGCCAGCCTAGAGGCGCCGAAGGTGAACTGGAGCAAGAACGAGACGATCCGCGTGGTAGAGGGTCCGTTCAGCGACTTCACGGGCAAGATCGAGGAGGTCACGCCGGAGAAGGAGACGCTCAAGGTGCTCATCAACATCTTCGGGCGCGACACGCCGGTCGAGCTCCAGTTCAACCAGGTCGAGAAGATCTAGGAGCGATGTGGCGCTTGGGCGAGGTTCTTCGCATCACGCGCGGCCCTTACCGCGACTTCTCGGGGCATCTCAAGCGGGTTCACCCCGATGGTCGCTTGGAAGTCTCCATCGTTCTTTTCGGTGAGTCCAGCGTTGTCATGGTTGGCCTCTCCAAGGTCGAAAAGGTCTAGAGAGGTTCTCACAAAGGCACGGAGGCACAAAGGGTTTGCCGACTCTTTACGCCTCCGTGCCTTTGTGAGCAATAACCGTGGGGCTAAAGGATTTGTGAGTGCCGAGGGCGTAATCTACTTCTAAGCCGTGACCACCGCCCTCGAAATGCCCCGCTGGAACGTCGGACCGCGCGACCGCGCGGCGGAGGCGACGCTACAGCGAGAGCTTGGGCTTCCCTCGCTCGTCGCGGCGGTGCTCGCGCAGCGCGGCCTGACCGACCCGGCGGCGGCGCACGCATTCCTCAACCCTTCGCTCGACGATCTCCACGCGCCGGAGGGGCTGCCGGACTTCGCCCTCGCGCGCGACGCGATCCTGGGGGCGAAGGAGCGGGGCGAGCTCATCTACATCCACGGCGACTACGACGTGGACGGCGTCACCAGCGCGGCGATCCTGTACCGCTTTCTCAGCGCGGTCAAGTGCAAGGTCCACGTCCACGTTCCGCATCGGATGAAGGAGGGGTACGGCATCCATCTGAGCGCGGTCGAGGAGGCGAAGGCGATGGGCGCGAGGCTGTTCCTCACGTGCGACTGCGGCATCTCGGCGCTGGAGCAGATCGCCGCGGCGCGGGAGGCGGGCATGACGGTCGTGGTGACCGACCACCATACCGTCGGTCACGCCTTGCCGGAGGCGCACGCGATCGTCAACCCCCACCGGGCCGACTCGACCTACGAGTTCGAGGAGCTGAGCGGGGCGGGCGTCGCATTCAAGCTGTGCGCGGGGCTGGCGAAGTCTCTGGGTCATGGCCTGCCAAGCTTCTATCGGGGCTTTCTGGACCTCGCCGCCCTGGGCACCATCGCCGACGTGATGCCGCTCGTGGGCGAGAACCGCATCATCGCGCGCTTTGGGCTGGAGCGGCTCGCGGACACGAAGAAGGTGGGCATCCAATCGCTGATGCGGGCGGCGAGCGTCGTGCCCAAGCCGGGCCAGCCCTTGCGGTCGAGCGACGTGGGCTGGCGGCTCGGGCCGCGGATCAACGCCGCGGGGCGGATCGACGACGCGGCCCTCGCGCTGCGCCTGCTGCTCACCGGCGAGGCGGAGGAGGCGGACGCGCTGGCGGACGAGATCGAGACGGTGAACACCGAGCGCAAGGCGACGCAGCAGAAGGTGATGGACGAGGCCGCCGCTCGCGCCGAGGCCGATGGGGCGCACCTGCGCAACGTTCTCGTCGTCGCGGGCGAGGGATGGCACGGCGGGATCGTGGGGATCGTCGCAGGGCGTCTCGCCGAGCGGTACCGGCGGCCCACGATCGTGCTGACGATCAACCCGAAGACCGGCATGGCGAAGGGCTCCGCGCGCTCGATTCCGAACTTCAACCTCGCGGACATGATCCGCGCCTTTCCGGAGCTGATGGAGGGCGGGGGCCATGCGATGGCGGCGGGCTGCGCCTTCCCCGCCGACCGGATGGACGCGGTGGTCGCCGCCCTGGACGGCTATGCGGGCGAGCGGCTCACGCCCGAGGACTTCCGACCGACGATCGCCGCCGATTTAGAATTGGAGCCGGAGGAGGTCACGTTCGCGGCGGTCGAGTCGTTGGCGATGATGGAGCCTTTCGGCTGCGCGAACCCCGAACCGTCGTTCGTCTCGCGGCGGATGCCGCTGGCGATGGTCAAGCCGACGAGGAACCCCGTCCACGCGCAGGTGACGTTCCGCCGTCCGGGCGGCTCGGCGATCCCCGGCATCGCGTTCAACATCGGCGAGTCGTTGTGCGGCCAGAGCGCGGGGTGCGAGCTGGACGTGCTGTTCACGCCGATCGTGAATGAGTATCGCGGAATGCGCGAGCTGAAGTGGCAGGTGAAGGCGTTCACGCCTTCGGAAGTTTTTTAGAGGAGTGTCGCCTGGGTGCGGGCTTGCCCCGTCGGGCAGAGATCGAGCAGGGGGCACTTCGGGCATTGCGGCGCGTGGTGGGTGCAGATGCGCTGGCCGAGGAACATCATGACCTCGTGATGGTCGTACACCGTCTGCGCGTCCCAATCGTCGGGCAGCATGGCTTCTAGCACCGCGTGGGCGGGGCCGACATCGAGCTTCGAGGAGATGAGGCCCAGTCTTTGCGCGACGCGGTGGTGGTGGCTGTCGACCGGCAGGGCACGCATCCGCAGACGGCTGAAGATCAGGACCGCGGCGCTCGTCTTCGGCCCCACGCCGGGGATCCGCTCCAGCCACGCACGTCCCGCCTCGGGGGAGAGGTCGGCGAGGAAGTCGAGGTCCAGGTCGCCGCGCTCTTCGAGAAGCCATTGTAGGGTGGCCTGGATGCGCGGGGCCTTCTGCTCGGGCCACGTCACGGCGGAGATCGTCGCCTCCACCTCTTCGACCGGCGCCTCGATCACGGATTGCCAATCGGGGTAGTGCGCCCGAAGGGCCTTGAACGCCGCGCCCGAGTCCCGGTTCTTCGTTCGGTGGCTGAGGAGCGACGAGACGAGTTCGCTCACTGGATCGAGGGCATGGAAGAAGGCGACGGGGCAGCCGAAGTGGGCGCATAGCCGCTCGTGGAGCTCGAGGAGGCGATCCTGGCCGATGAGCGCGCGCATGGCCTTTCGGACCCGGCCGACAAGCTGGCGGTTCCTCAGGGACGGGGCGAATAGGACCAAATAGGACCTATAAAGGGAGTCTGGCGCCGGACGCAAGCGCGTCGGAGGACGTAGAATAAGGCTGTGAGCGCAACCGCCATTGCCCGTCCGACGAAGATCCGCCTGAAGGTGCTCCGCCAGCAGGACAAGAGCGCCGCCTCCTACTGGGAGACGTTCGAGATCCCCTTTGTGGAGAAGCTGAACGTCATCTCCGCGCTGATGGCGGTCCAGAAGAACCCGGTGACCACCGAGGGCAAGGCCGTGCGACCGCCGACCTGGGACGCGGCCTGCTTGGAGGAGGTGTGCGGCTCCTGCACGATGAACATCAACGGGCGGATTCGGCAGGCCTGCACGGCGCTCATCGAGGAGATCGGCGACGCGGTGGGCGACGCCTACGAGGTCACGCTGGAGCCGATGAAGAAGTTCCCGCTCGTGCGGGACCTCGTGGTCGACCGCTCGCGGATGTTCGAGAACCTCAAGAAGGTGAAGGGCTGGGTGCCGATCGACGGGTCGTACGACCTCGGCATGGCCCCGCCGCAGGACGACGGCGTGCGGCAGGTGCGCTACGCCCTCAGCCGGTGCATGACCTGCGGCTGCTGCGTCGAGGCCTGCCCTCAGGTGAACGACCACTCGACCTTCGTCGGCCCCGCCGCGCTCGGCCAGGCGCTCCTCTTCAACCTGCATCCGGTCGGCAAGTCCTTGGAGCACGACCGACTGGAGTTCCTGACGGGCGAGGAGGGCATCACCGGCTGCGGCAACGCCCAGAACTGCGTCAAGGTCTGCCCCAAGAGCGTCCCGCTGACCCGCGCGATCGCCCAGCTCAACCGCGATACGACGATGTACAAGCTGCGACGCTGGATGGGCTTGGTCTAACCCGGTAATCTGTCTCCATGTCCCTCCCCCTTCTGCTCGTCCTTCTCGCCACGAAGCCGGTCGCGAGCGTCAAGCTCGACCTTGCCGCGGCGAAGGTGGGCCAGACGGTCAAGGGCGTCCTGACCCTGACCCTGCCTCAGGGTCAGCATGGGTACCAGAACCCGCCCGCGGACGAGTACGAGAATCCCATCCGCCTCTCCTTGGTCGAGGTCGGCTTCAAGCTGGGGAAGGTCGAGTACCCCAAAGGGACGGAGCTGAAGATCGCCGGCGCGGAGAAGCCGTCGATGGTGTACGAGGGCACGGTCACCATCCCCTTCTCGCTCGTCGCGACCAAGCCCTCGCCGAAGGGCGCGACGACGAACGTCAACTTCAAGGTCGACTACCAGCTCTGCACGATGAGCAACTGCTATCCCCCGACCTCGATGGTCGTCAAGGCGCCGTTGAAGGTCACGAAGTGACCCCCTTTTCGGTCGGCGACTTGACGGTCGGCGACGGGCGGCTGACCCTCATCGCGGGACCATGCCTCGCCGAGTCGCAGGGGCTCTGCGAGGAGGTCGCGGGGACGATGCAGGCGATCTGCCGAGAGCTCGGGTTCAACTACGTGTTCAAGTCCTCATTCGACAAGGCGAACCGGACGTCCATCGACACCGTGCGCGGCGACGGCATGGACGAGGGCCTCGCGATCATTCAGGGCGTCGGTCGGCGGTTCGGGGTGCCGACCACAACCGACCTGCACCTTCCCGACCAGGCCACGCCGGTCGCGGAGGCAGTGGACCTGCTCCAGATCCCGGCGTTCCTCTGCCGCCAGACGGACCTTCTCCAGGCCGCCGCCGCCGTCGGCAAGCCGGTCAACGTGAAGAAGGGCCAGTTCCTCGCGCCGCACGACTGCGGCAACATCGTCGACAAGTTGCGCCGCTTCGACGCGAGAGGCATCATGCTGACGGAGCGGGGCACGACGTTCGGCTACAACGCGCTGATCGTCGACATGGCGGGCCTGGAGACGATGGCCTCGTTCGGCGTTCCCGTCTGCTTCGATGCGACCCACTCGGCCCAGCGTCCGGGTGGCGCGGGCACGGAGACGGCGGGGGTACGCGAGTCGATTCCCGCGATGACCCGCGCGGCGGTCGCGGTGGGCCTCGATGCGTTGTTCGTCGAGGTCCACCCCGATCCCGAGCACGCCCTGAGCGACCGCGCGACCCAGTGGCCTTTGGGACGAGCGCGGGAGCTGCTGGAGCCGGTGGCAGCTCTTCAGAACCTGAGGACGCGAAGCGTGTAGTCGCGTGCGAAGTGAAACCATCGCACGAAGGCTTCGCCTCCGACTACACGCTTCGCGTAAGGTTCGCCATCAGCCAGTTCCGGTTGTTCTCGACCATGTCGGGATGCCAGTCGTGGCCCCAGTCGTATTCCAAAAGACGCTTGTGGTCGGGCAGCGCCTCGTAGATCGCGCGCACGTTGGCGGGCTTCGAGGCGGGGTCTCTGAGGCCGAGGGAGACCTGCGTCGGCACGTGACAGTGGGTCGCCTGGAAAGCGGTGTCGTAGTACCGGACGGTGTTCAGGACTCGCTCGCGGCCGACGGGCATGCGCTCCATGGCGTCGGTGAGTTCCTTCGTGGGGTAGCGATAGACCTGCCCTTCGAGCGACTCGCCGATGCGCCCGAGAAACGGCATGTCGGCGCAGACGGCGCGGACGAGGGGGCACCACGCGCCGAGCCAGATCGCCATGCCCGCGCCCTGGCTCATGCCCATCGCGCCGAGCCGGTCCTCGTCGGCCTCGATCTGCGCCTGGAGGACCCGCACGGCGACCATCGCGTCGCCGAGCATCCGCCGGAAGATCCAGGATTCCGGCTCCTCGACGCCCTCCGCGAAGTAGCCGCGCTCGACCGCGTACCGCTCCTGGTGGAATGCGTCCTCGCCGTGGAAGTTGAACGAGAGCGAGGTGAACCCCTTGCGGGTGCCGTAGGAGTCGGGCAAGCGCGACTCGCGACCGTAGGGGGCGAGCCAAACGAATCCCGGCGCGCGGCGAGCCTCCGGCTCGTGGGCGATCCAGCCGTGGACCGTGCCGCTCAGCCCCGCGAAGCTCAGCTCGTCGACGAGATGTCCCGTCGGTGAGCGCCGGTCGGTCGCCTTGCGATGATAGTCGAGGGGCAAGGCAAATGCCTCCGCCACAAGCTCGCGCCAGAAATCTTCAAGGTCTTCCGGCGGCTCGAACGGAGCGAGCACGTCAGGCGTTGGCCCCAACGGCCCGTTGCGCGGCCTCGACGTGCAGGCCGGTGCTCATGAGCCACGCGGTGGACCGCTGGATCTCCTCCACCGGTCCTTCCAGGACGAGGTGCATCCATCCGAAATCGCCGTCCACGTTCGCCCGCAGGACCTCGACCTTGAGGTTGAATTCGCGGCAGAGACGCCAGAGCCAGGGCTCGCCGACCTGGTCGCGGCCGGAGGTGACTTGCAGATCGACGTGGGTCATCGCTGGGGGAAAGATACCCCTTAGCCTCGGACGAGCGTGATCCGGTACGTCCCGTCTTCGCTCACGAAGGTTCCTTCCGCCTTCTCCGGCCAGCCCGC
>CAXTOO010000199.1:0-7700 GCA_964245875.1 uncultured Fimbriimonas sp.
CCCCTCCCCCACGGTTCCCCCTTGCGCTCGCGGTGAGAGCTTCTCGTATTCGTAGGCTTTGCGCCGCGGCTCCAAGGGGAACCATCTCGGATTCTCCACCCTCCACCTGCGGCGCGCCGGAGCACATCCCTCGGCGGACCCTCCCACGGTCTTCCACGCCGGAACGCGGAACTCCCCTTCCACTCCAAGAGACACGATGGTCTGGAGACCATCGCCACGACAAGGGGAACCCTCTCGGATTCTCTCCCCCAACCCCCTCTCATCGCCCGTCGCCCGGCTTCCTTCCTCGAAGGACTTGCGCCGGGGCGACGAGAGGGGGCTTTCCGGAGCTATCCCGTGCTCTGCATCGCGGCGGCGATGCCCGCGATGGATTGGAGCATGGCCTCGCGCCAGGTTCCCTCCCTCTCCTCGTCGGTGAGTCCTTCCCAGCGGTCCATGAGGAGGACCTGGAGACGGGAGAGGGGCTCGACCATCGGGTTGCGGAACTCGACGGTGTTGCGGACGACGCGGGCGCGGGCCATGAGCTCGCTTTGCCCGGAGACGGCGAGGATGGCGTCGCGGGTGCGGGCGTACTCCTCCTCGATGAGTCCTTCGATCCGCTGGCCGAGTTCGGGAGGCTGGACGCGGGCGGCGTAAAGGCGGGCCGTCGGCAGGTGGGCGCGCATCAGCTCCAGCTCGGCGTTGTTCAGGACCATCGAGAAGAAGGGCCACTCGCGGTACATCCGGCGCAGGCCGTCGAGGCCGCCGCGCGCGATCTCCGCCTGCAGCGCCGTCCCCAGGCCGTACCAGCCGACCATCGTCGCGCGGCTCTGGACCCAGGCGAAGTTCCAGGGGATCGCCCGCAGGCCGTCGACGCCCGTCACGCCGCTCCCCCCGCGCGACACCGGCCGCGAGGCGATCGTCAGGAGCGCGATGTGCTCGATCGGCGTCGCCTGGAGGTAGAAGGGCCAGAAGCCCTCGTCCTCGTAGACCAGTTCGCGATACTTCAGTCTCGACCCCTCCTCCATCGCGCGCATCGTGCCGCCATAGCGCTCCTCCGCACCCTTCACGCCGGTGCCGTACTCGGCGAGGAGGACCGCGCCGACGATCTGCTCCAGGTGGCGGTGGGCGATGGGCGGCAGGGAGTAGCGGAACGAGATGACCTCGCCCTGCTCGGTGAAGCGGATCTCGCCGGAGAACGACCCTTCCGGCTGGGAGAGGATCGCGCGGTTTGCCCGCCCCCCGCCGCGGCCCACCGTGCCACCGCGCCCGTGGAAGAGACGGATGGGCACGCCCGTTTCACGTGAAGCGACCGCCAGCCCGGCGAGGGTGGCTTGGAGCGACCAGTTCGCCGCGAGGTAGCCGCCGTCCTTCGACGAGTCGCTGTAGCCCAGCATGATCTCCTGGGTCCCCCCGCGCGAGTCGAGGTGCCGGCGGTACGCCGCGTTGGCGAGCATCGCGCGGAAGAGGTCGCCCGAGTGGTGCAGGTCGTCGATCGTCTCGAAGAGGGGCACCACGTCGAGGTCGCTCTCGACCCCCTCGGCGGTGATCCGGTAGAGCCCCGCCTCCTTCATGAGGAGGAGCACCTCCAAGACGTCGGACACGCCGTGGGTCATGGAGATGACGTAGGCGACGACGCTCTGCCGGGAAAGCTCGCGGTGGGCGCGGGCGATCACGCCGAAGGCGCCGAGCACGTGCCGGCTTTCCCCGCCCAGCTCGTAGTTCGCGGGGAGGAGCGGGCGCGGGTTCTCCAACTCGGCGCTCAGCAAGGCCACCTTCCCCGCCTCATCGAGCGACGAGTACCGCTCGTGGACCCCCGCGGCGGCGAGGATCTCGTCCAGCGCGGCGGCGTGGGCGTCGCTGTGCTGGCGGACGTCGAGGGTGGCGAGGTGGAAGCCGAACGCCTCGACCTGCCGGACCAGATGCGGCAGCGCCCCCCCGTCCGCCACGGACGCCGCGCCGTTCTCGCGGAGGCTGTCGCCCACCATCCTTAGGTCGTTAAGAAGTTCGAAAGAGTCGTTGTACGCATCTTCGAAGCCGCCGCGCCGCCCGTGCTCCAGGGTCGCCCGCGCCTTGGCCAGCGCCTGCCCCAGCCGGGCCTCGACGCGCAGGAACTTGCGGACGTACGGCTCCTGCGCGATGCGCTCACGCAGCGCGGGGGTGAGTCGCTGGTCCTCCTTCTCAAGGTCCAGGCGCAGCGCCTCCGAGATCGGCACGAGCTTGGTGCTGAGGGTGAGGGCGCGGCGCAGGTCGGCGGCGCGGGCGACGTACACCTCCAGGGCCTGGGCGCGGTGCTCCAGCAGGGTCTCCCAGGTCACCTCGGGGGTGACGTTGGGGTTGCCGTCGCGGTCGCCGCCGACCCACGAGCGGTAGGTGAGGAACGTGGGCACCTCGAACGCCTCGCCGGGGTAGGCCTCGCGCAGGGCGCGCCCGAGGTCTTCGTGGAGCCACGGCACGACCTCCATGACCGTCTTGCCGAAGAAGTAGAGGGCGTTGCGGACCTCCTCGCGCACGCTCAGGCGCTGGGCGCGCATCTCGTCGGTCTGCCACAGCTCGACCAGGATGCGCTCGGCCTGGGCCATGGCGGCGTCCTCGGCGTCGAGAGGGTCGGTAAGTGCGGGCGGGGCCTCGTCCTTGGCGAGCAGCAGCGCAACCTCCTGGAGCTTGTCGAGCACCGACTTGCGCTTGGCCTCGGTGGGGTGGGCGGTGAGGGTGGGGGCGATGTGCATCCGCGCCATGAGGGCGCGCATCTCGTCGGCGCTCGCGCCGCGCTCCCTCAGGCCCATGATGGCGTCGCGGATCGACTCGCGGCGGGGGTGGCGGGCGCGGTTCACGCGGACGATCTCCTTCTGCTCTGCGACGTTCATGAGCTGGAAGAGGATGGTGAAGGCGCGGGCCAGACGGCGAATGCGGTCAGGGTCGGAGAGGTCCGGTTCGTCGTGACCCTGCATGAGGCGTCGGGCCTCCGTGACGAACGCGGGGCCTTCCTGGGAGCGCAGGACGCGGCCGAGGAGGTCGTCGATGCGCTTTAGGTCGTGTCCGAGGGGTTCGGAGAGGCCGTACGCGTCCGGCTGGAGGTCGAGGAAGGCCATGCCGATTTCTATTGTGGCCCTTCTTGTAGACTCCGTCGCGCGGATGCTGAGGATTGATCAGAGCGCCCCGATCTACCCGGTCGATCCGGAGATCGCGCTGGGGGAGTTCGAACGGATCATCATGGGCGAACGGCACGAGGTGGTCGGAGTGTTCGGCGCAACCGGGCGTCTCGTTCTCGCCCCCAAAGCGGGCGGGGCGTACAGCGTCTCCTTCGTCGAAGAAGAATGCCCGTTCTTTGTGCGCTCCTGCGTCACCCACAACCACCCCTCGGGTAGCGTCTTCTCGCCTCAGGACGCCACCTTGGCCTCGGAGCGGGAGTTGGACGAGTTGCGCGCGGTTTGTCCCGACGGAAGGGTCTACTCGCTCTCGCGCCCGACTTCGGGCTGGCCTGATTCAGAGGCTATGCTGCTCGCCGCCGAGAGGGCCTGGGAAGCGATCTCCGCCGAAAACATGCGGCGGATCGCCGCAAACGAGCCTATACTGAAAGGAACGGATCGACACGCGTGGATGTTTCGAGACCAGCGCGACGCCTTTGGGGCCCTTGGCGTCGGTCTAAGCAGGAGCGACGTATGGCAAATGTAAAACAGAAGAGCCTCGTTCTCGACGACACCCTGGGCGCAGTGGCAGAGGTCTTAGAAGACCGACCGCAAATTCCGTACGCAAAACTCAGAGAAATCTCAAGCCAAGTCTCAGAGATCGCTGATCGTGATGCGATGCGCGCCCGAATCATCGAGCTCGCCGAAAGGATCTAAAACTTTTCCGGAGAGGGCATCCGTGGTACGCGGAACGCTCATGTAGCGGCAGGGCTTGCCCTGCGGGAGCTTGCCGTCGGATCGCAGGTGAGCGCCTCGTTGGAAGCCTCTCGCAGGGCAAGCCCTGCCGCTACAAAGGCTTGCTCACTGGTTCGGGTTGAACGCCCCGAGGACGTTGCTGTAATCGTCGGTCCAGGGTCGCGTCCCCTCGGGGGCGTTCAGGTCGCTCCAGTCGGAGGTCCGATACGGGTCGAGGTCCACCGCCTTCCGGGCGAGGAGGACCCAATGCGAGTCCGTCTTGCCCTCCGCCCGCTCGTCCGCGACGGCAGGGTCCATGTCCACCATCGTGGCGAGGCCCAGCGCGCGGGCGTTCGCCGCGAGGACGGGCTCCAGGTCGAGGTAGCGGTTGCTGATGTGGACCGCGAGCAGCCCCCCTTCCGAAAGCTTGGAGAACGCCATCTGGAAGCACTCGACGGTGAGGAGATGGATGGGGATCGAGTCGGACGAGAACGCGTCGAGAACGACGAGGCCGTAGCCGGGACGGGCGCGGGAGAGCGTGAGGCGGGCATCGCCCAGGACGACACGAACGTCCGCGGCGCTGTCGCGCAGGAAGGTGAAGTAGCGCAGGTCGTTCGCGATGCGGGCGACCACCGGGTCGATCTCGAAGTAGTCGAGCCGCTGGCCTTTGCGACCGTAGGCGGCGAGCGAGCCGACGCCGAGCCCCACGAGGGCGACGCGGGGCGGGGCGTACGCGCTCATCAGGGCGCCGATCGGGCCGTTCTTGTAGTAGTACGTGAGGGCATCCTTCGGGTGGGCGAGGTCCTGGCGTCCGTGGATCGTGTTGCCGTGGACGAGCTCGTGGTAGGGGCCGAGGGTCACGGTGCGGTCGACCTCGTGAGAGCCGCGGCGGCCGATGGTGTACCGGAACGCGGGCGTCTGGACCACGCGGTGGACGCCGAAGAAGGAGCGGTCGGTGAGGAGCACCCGTCCGTCGCTCGCGGCCTGGAGAGCGGTGGGGACCCAGAAGGCGGCGCCGAGAGCGAGGCCGAAGCGGGTCGGACGGTCGAGGGCGGCGAACGCGAGGGCGGCGGGCACGCCCATGAGGAGGAAGGTGCGGGCCATGCCGGGCGGAAGCTGGGGCTTGGCGACGAGGACCAGGACGAGGGCGACGAGGGCCACGAGGGCGGGATAAGCGAGGTCGCCGCGCCGGTCGTCCCAGAGTGCGAGCAGGCTCCCGGCCTTCTTCGTCCTTCCGATGGCCGGGCGGAGAAGCGCGGCCGCCACGAGGGCCAGGGGGTACTCCGCGAGCGAGGAGAACACCACGGGCGCGACGAGCGCGGCGAACGCGCCGCCGATCGCGCCGCCGAGGGAGACGTAGAGCCAGTACTCCGTGAGGCCCTCGGCGCTCGGGGCCTCCTTGGCGAGGAGCCCGTGACACATCCAGGCGGCGACGAAAAAGGTGACGAGGTGGAGCCCGGCGAGGGGACCGATGGGGGTTGTGGCCTGGAGGAGCATCGTGACCGAGAGGGGCACCACGAGCATGGGGAAGACGCGCCCGAGGATGGTCGTGGGCGCGAGGGGCCGCGCGGCGTACACGAGGATGAACGTGAGCAGGTAGAGCGCGAGGGGGACGACCCAGAGGAGGGGGATGGGCGCGACGTTCGAGGTGAGGTAGGTCGTGCAGCCCATGAGGAGCGCGCTGGGCACGGCGGCGAGCGCGATCCAGCGCAGCCTCTCCTTGGGAGTGCGGGAGCTTGCTCCCGCTTTCTTCCGGCGAGCTTGCTCGCCGGGAGCCTCCCGTCCTCCGCCCCGTGCGATAAGGGCGCAGCCGCCGACGAGCAGCGCGAGCGCAGCCAAGCCCCAGCGCCAAGCCACCGCCTGCGCGGCCAGGCCCAGGTGCGCCTCCACGAACAGCGGGTACGCGAGCAGGGCGAGCATCGAGCCGAGATTGCCCGCCGCGTAGAGGAAGGTCGGGCGGTCGGCATCAGGCGCGTCGGTTGAGGCGTACCAGCGCTGGAGGAGGGGGCTGTTGACCGAGAGGGCGACGAAGGGGAGGCCCACGAGGCCCGCGAGGGCGACGAGAAGGAGGGGGACGCCGGCCGCGCCCTGCGCGGCGCGGTCGCGCACCCAACCCTGGAGAGCGGAATCGCGGGCGAGGGGAATTGTGAAGAGGGCGAGGGCGAGGAAGGCGGGCTGGGCAATCCTCTGCGCCCGCGAGGGGAGTCGCGTCGCGACGAAGTGGGCGATCCAATAGCCGAGGAGGAGCGCGGCCTGGAAGAAGAGGAGGGTGCCGTTCCACACGGCGGGCGCGCCGCCGAAGGTGGGAAGGATGAGCCTCGCCGCGAGAGGCTCGACGACGAACAGCAGCGCCGAGGAGAGGAAGGCGGCGAGGAGGAACGGCGCGCGCGCGGACGAATCGTGCTGGGGCACCGCCCTAGTTTAGAACGTCCCTCTTCAGACGGCGGCGACTCGCCGCAAGCCCGCGCACGAGCGAGCGTAGACGCCTACCCGCCAGGACCACGGTGGGCGAGACTGTCATCTGAGTTTGGACGCGACAATCCAAAGGCGAATAAGATTCGGTTAAATTACTCAGAAGACTTTGTTAGCTCAAGATTCGCCGTAATACAATCGAATCGATGAAAGCCACCCGCTGGATGTTCGTGGCCTTGACATGGCTGACGCTGGTCCACGTTGCCCTAGCGCAGAACCTGGGCAATCTCGAGGCCACGCCCGACTTCATCAACGCCGGACAGACGACCACCGGCAAGGTTGTCCTATCCAGCATCACCACCACCCCTAAGAGGTCGTTTCACAACCTGCGTTCCGCAACGAAGCCCTCTCCGTTCCAGGTTCTCGCAAAGGCGCGAAGGCGCAAGGGGGAGGCACAAAGCCAAGTTGTGAAACGACCTCTTAGGGCGAGTCGTCGGGGGTTAGTGTGCCGAGCGCCGTGACCGTCACCCCTGGAAAGAGGTTCGCCACGTTCGCGATCACCACGGTGTCGGGCAATGCGCCAATGGCATCCTCAAGAATCGTGGCGAGCTTGGGGGCGTACTCGGCGGCGGTCGATCTCGGCGTCGGCCCGTCTGGCGGTCTGCCGCCGATCAACCTCAACACCGAACCGGGTTCCAAATGCCTCCTACTCACCTGGGCGGCGCTCGACCCCGAGCAAATTGGAAAGACCTTGGTCGGGTACGAAGTGCTCCGGCGCACACCGGGAGGAATCGCGGTGTCCCTCAACAGCGCGGGCCAGTACGGCGCCTCTGGAGCCTTCTTGGACATCACGGGGGTTGAGGGTACGGCATACGAGTACAAGGTTCGTCTGATCGACGCTTCGGGAGCCGTTCGTGCGGAAAGCGCCTGGGAAGGCGAGACGTTCCCGGCGGGAACCCCGCTGGCGTGGTCGAGCGCCCCGGCCGTTTCCGGGGACAGCGTTGTTGCTTCCGTCGCGACGTCCGAGCAACTCCCCTCCGGCGAAGTGTTCGTCAACGGGTTCGGGGCGGCCCACGCGAGCTACCGGGGATCAATCGGCTCCGACGCCTACCAACTCAGAGGCTTCGTTCCGACTTCGGGCCTGCCCAATGGCACTCAGTCCGTCGTTCTGATGCAGCGGACGGACGCCACGATCCGCGCGACGCTTCCTTCCGACGTTAGCGTCAGTTCCTCCTTCAAGAACATCGTCCTGGACGACTACATGGCGTCGGACCTCGGCCCGACGCTGGCGCGTGTCTCGCTCCGGTGCGTTGGACTCGGCACCGGGCAGTCGCAGTCGTACACCCTGCAGATTCTGGATGGGACAGGGGCCGCGATCCGCACTTACACTGACTCAGGCTCGACCGTCGATCACGCCTGGGACGGCAAGGACGCCAGCGGCGTCCC
>CAXTOO010000200.1:0-7654 GCA_964245875.1 uncultured Fimbriimonas sp.
GACTACTGGGTCTGCCGCAAGGGCGCGACCCCGGCGATGCCGGGCCAGCGGGGCTTCGTCGGCGGCTCGATGGGCGACGACGCGGTGATCGTGGAGGGCGTGGAGAGCGCGGCGTCGAAGGCGCTGTTCTACTCGACGGTCCACGGCGCGGGCCGCGTGATGAGCCGGACGAAGGCGACGGGCAAGAGCCGCTGGGGCAAGAAGAGGTTCGAGCCCGGCATCACGAAGGGGGCGATGATGGAGTGGGTGCGCGAGAAGGGCGTGGAGCTTCGCGGCGCGGACGTGGACGAGGCGCCGCAGGCCTACAAGCGGCTTGCCGAGGTGCTGCCCCAGCAGGGCGACACGATCCGGGTGCTGCACACGCTGCGCCCCATCGGCGTTGTGATGGCGGGCAACGACGTCCACGATCCGTACAAGGACTGAGGGTTGGGTAAAGTGCCGGGAATGCTCCCGGCGCTCGCGCTCGCCTTGTTCGCCCGCCAGACGCCGACCGACATCACGGTTCCGGTCCACCTCTTCCCGGTGATCAACATTCCCTGGGTCGAGGCGCGGATATCGGGCAAGGTTTTCCGATTCGCGCTGGACACTGGCTCGCCATATCCGCTGATCGTGTCCGATGCCACAGCCAGACGTCTCGGTATTGATCTTGCCGCAAGTCCCGTCCTCGTGGCGGGCGAACTGAAGGGCCATTCAGTAAAGATTCCCGGAATGGATATCGCTGGCCAGCCAGTGGGAGCGAACTTCACGGCGGACGAGCCCGTCGCCGCACTCGACCTTGGCGATATGTCGCTCGGCGAACGACCGCTCGACGGCATCATCGGCCTGCCGTTGCTCGCCAAGCTCAAGACCGAGTTCGACTACGAGGCAGGACGCGTCGTGTTCCACCTAGGATCGCTCGGCCCTGTCTGGGCAAGTGCCAAGGCTGTGCCGTACGTCGAGCGAGACGGCGCTTGGTTCGTCGACGTCGGCTTCCTCGGCGGCAAGGCCTCGATGTCGTTCGACACCGGTCGCGGGAGTACGCTCATCGGGACTGCGGACGCGGAGTTGCTCAAGGCGAGCGCCTCGCGGCTCGCCCGGTTCTCCGACCTTTACGGCACGGAGACCGGAGAGCTTCTCTATTCGGCCAGCGCCAGCCTTGCGGGTGCGCAGGTCGGCCCCGTCGCCGTTCAGACGCGAAAGCGGGGAAGCCTTCTGGGCAACGACGTCCTGCGTTGCTTCCGCTTCGTGCTCGATCCCGACCATAAGTGCGTGCTCATGATCGCCGATCCCCGCATCAAGCCCCTCCTCCCCTCCTACGACGTGGTCAGCCTGACGAGCGAGAGCGGTCGCTTCATGATCCAAACTGGCCCCGACACTCCAATGGGGGCCGATCTGCGCACGGGCGATGAGCTAGGAGAGATCGACGGCAATGCCGTCGTCGGCCTGGACGATCCATCGATCTCTGCCGTGCTCCAGGGTAAGACCGGAACCTCCGCACGGCTCGTCCTTCTGCGCGACGGCAAGCGTATTGAGGTGACCTACCGCCGCCCTTCCGCGTTCGACTACCTCGACGATCCCGCGCGGGGGCGCTCCGGCATCGCTGAGGCGAAGCCGCAAGCCGATGGCACGCTGCAGATCCTCGCGATGAGGACCGATCGCCCGCTCTGGACGGCAGGAGTGCGGCCAGGCGACGTGGTAACGGAGATCGACGGCAAGCCTTTGAAGGGTCTCCCCGCGACGGAGGTTAGCATGCTTGCGTCGAAAGGCCTCAAAGATGGAGCCGTGCTGACCATCAAACGTGGAGAGGCTGCGCCGCGCAAAGTGAAGCTCGATCCAATTTGAGGATCAGGTGGGAGAAGCTGTTCCTCCGTATCTCGTCAACCGTTCCCTCGTCTAGGCGGCACAACATCATCGACAGAAAGGCGCTCCCCACGAGGAAGATCGCGGGACGAGCTTCCTGAACGCCTGGGCTGTGGTCTCACATCTGGGGCAGCATCGTACGAAGGGACGTAGGGTGGCTACGCGGCTCTGTGACGTTCGGGAAGAGAACGACGACAGGTGAGGTTAGTGTCCGGAGGCATTCCGTGTTGGACGGCACGAGTTGGTTGACATTCTCGCCCATCGAAGACATTGCTTTGGGGGCCAACCCAAAGTGCCCTCTTTGTGTCTCCGTGTTTTTCCCGGTGGAAAACCCGTCAACCAGCCTCCGCCGAAAACAGGCCTAAAGCCCCAACCAAAAAGGCGCCAAAACGAAATGGAAAAAACGACTAGGCCGACAGCTCTCGCAACGTCGCGAGGTCCTTGGCGTGGCCCTCGTTTTCGGCGGGCGTCTCCAGCACGATCGGCTTCCCGGCGAAGCGCGGGTCGTTGACCAGCATCCGGAACGCCTCCAGGCCGATCTTGCCCTGGCCCAGGTTCGCGTGGCGGTCGACCTTCGAGCCCAGGTCCTTCTGGCTGTCGTTGCAGTGGACGACCTTCAGCCGGTCGAGTCCGACCTTCGTCTCGAACGCGTCCATCGTCTTCGCGTACGCCGCGGGCGTCCGCAGGTCGTAGCCGGCGGCGAACACGTGGCAGGTGTCCAGGCACACCGCCAAACGGGCATCGCCTTGCAGGTCGTCGAGCAGCGCGGCGAGCTCGTCGAACGAGCGGTTCATGGCGGAGCCCTGGCCGGCGGTGGTTTCCATGAGGAGGGTCACGTCCTCCGGTGAGTCGTCGAGCACCCGCCGGATGTTCTCCGCCGCCCGCGCCCGCGCGACGTCCGGCTCCTGGCCGAGGGCGGAAGCGATGTGCGACACGACGAACGGGATGCCGTACGCCGCGCTCCGTTGCAGCTCCTCGGTGAGGCAGAGCCGCGACTTCTCCCGCGTCGCCTCGTCCGGATGGGCAAGGTTCACGAGGTAGGTGTCGTGGCTCACGAGCACGGGCTTGTCGCACTCTTCGTGCGCGGCCTTCAGGAGCGCCGCCTTCTTCTCGTCCGCCGCCCCGCCCTTCCACATCCGCGGGCTGGAGGTGAAGACTTGCACCGCGCCCGCCCCCAGCGCGTGGCCGTCCCGCACCGCCTGGTGCAGCCCCTTGGCGGTCGAGAGGTGCGCGCCGAGGAAGCGGTGGGGCATGGAGGGATTATTGACGATTTTCGATTGACAATTGTGGAATGCTAAGGCGGAGGCAAGTTCGAAGATGTCGACGGACCAGAATCCTGAGAGTCCCAAAGGAATGAGAAGGCCAATTCCGGTGAGCACTCCAGGACCGTGGATTGGACCGACGACCAACGCTGAGATCAACGCGCTTGAGGAACAGGAAGACTTGGAGAGATACGAGCACCTGTTCCATCGAGAGTTTCAACTTGGCTGCGAGCTTTGCCAAGACCGACTTGAATGGGAGCGGAAGGAATGCGCCTCCCGATCTCCGGCAGAGTTGTAGTCGTCCGACACCCTCGTGTCGACGCGCAAATTCACTACCTGCGCGCTTCGGATTCCTACTGGCGCACGACCCGCGCGTCGCCCTTGCGCTCCGTGAAGCCCTCCGCGTCGAAGTGCTCCAACAGCGCGACCGCCACCCGGCGGCTGGTGCCCAGCGAATCGCGCATCTCGCCCAAGGTGAACGGCTTTCCGCCCGTCCCGTTCCGGATGCGCTCGCGCACCACCGACAGACCGCGGGTAGTGAAGAGCACACCGTCGGAGAGCGTGACGATCTCGCCGACGTCCTCGCCGAGCTGCAGGATCTCGTCCACCGCCTGCATCGGCGCGGGCAGGCGCTTGCCGACCTCGTGGGCGTTCGGCGTGTTGACCTCGTTGCTCTCCAGGATCGCCACGACCTTGTCCAAAAGCGCGCGCTGACGCTCGCCCAGCCGCACCTTGAACACCGGACGGCGGATCTCCTCGTCGCGCATCGAGATCGCACCCTTCTCGGTAAGCCGCGCGAGGATGCGGTCGAGCGGCTTGCCCGACCAGCCCAGCCGCGCCGCCCCGACCGCCTTCGCCGCCGGGTGCGAGGGCAGGGAAGGCGACCGCGCGTGCAGCCCGTCGAGCGCGGCGATCAGCCGGTCCGCGCCCTCGTCGAACGCCTGAGGCCGGATCCACTGGCCCGCGAACCCGAAAAGCCGCCCCTCCCGCCGGAGCTCCTCGAAGGCGTCGCCCAACTGCTGCGGCGTCTTCCCAAGCGCCTTGCAGACCGCCGCCGTGCCCTTGCCGTCTGGCGAGTCGCCCACCGCCTCCAGGATCGCCTCCTTGATCTCGGTGTTCGGCACCGCCTTTGGCGCCTCTTTGGCCGGACGTCCGGGACGCAGGACGCCGCCCCGCCGGAAGAGCGAGATCGGCACCGGGCCGAACGCGAGCGCGACGCGATCGCCCGGCTCCGCCTGCTGCACCGTCCGTCCCTCGACGCGGATCTCCCGGATACGCATCGCCCGCTCCAACCCCTCTTTGACCGCCGTCTCGCCCATCCGGAGCCGCCCGCCCGCGAGCGAGCCGTACACGACCGTTCCCGGCCCCCGGATGTCCTGCGCCTCGTCGATCTCAAAGGCCCAACGCCGGATCGCCCGCCGCAGCTCCTTCGCCGACGGCTCCTCGACGATCGGCACCCACGGCGCGACCCCCTCCGGCGGGAACTCGCCGGGGATCACCAGCACCGCGTCCACCGCGAGACCGGGCCGGAACGGCACCAGCTCGAACTCCGGCAGATCCGGCATCTCGCCGACGACGCCCACGACCGGCCTCACGCGCAGAGCCCCGGGTACGCCCGCACGTCCATTGCGCCGTCCACGCAGCTCCACAGGTGGAACGTGCCCCGGTTCGACGCCGCGCCGAAGTCGCCGTCGGCCCGCAGGGCCAGCACCACGCTCTGCATCCTCATCCCGTCCGGCTGCCGCCGCACGAGGTGGCGGATCGTCTCCTCGCACGCCTCCTGCGCGGACAGTCCCCGGCGCATCGCCTCGCAAACCCGGAACGAGGCGACCGCCTTCCAAAGCTCCTCGCCGTGGCCCGTCGCGCCCGCCGCGCCGACCTCGTCGTCCGCGTACACCCCCGCGCCGACGATGGGCGAGTCGCCCACGCGCCCCGGCCGCTTCCACGAGAGGCCGCTCGTCGCGCTCGCCGAGACGAGGTGGCCCGCGTTGAGGCCGAGCATCGTCACCGTGTCGGCGTGGGTCGAGAGCTCCTCGGTGGAGTGGATGTACGCCGTGTTCGCGCCCCGCTCGCGCCACGCCTCCCAGGCGGTCAGGCTCTCCACCGTCATCGTCTGTCGGGGCGCCATGCCGTGCTCCATCGCGAGCCGCCGCGCCCCCTCGCCCGCGAGCATCACATGGTCGGTGTGGTCCATCACCAGTTGGGCGACCCGGATCGCCGGCACGATCCCCTCCAGGGCGCAGACCGCCCCCGCGCGCAGGTCGCGCCCCTCCATGATCGCCGCGTCGAGCTGCAGCTCGCCGTCCGCGTTCGGCAGCGACCCGAGCCCGATTGCGAGGAACGTCGGGTCCATCTCGCAGGCGGCGAGCCCCTCGACCAGCGCCTCGCGGAGCACGGGCGACTCGCCCCACGCGCGCCACGCCTTCTCGACGGCGGTGCGGCCAGGGTGCTCCCAGGTGGCGAGAAAGGTGGGCATTCCTCCTATTGTGGCGCGGCTTGCCCCTCCCCGTCCTTTCGGCGACACGGAGCGTCACGGAAGAAACCGAAAGCGAACCCCTTCGTAGTAGGGTTTCGATGGCGAAGCCCTTTAAGTGCGCCCTCTGCTGGGTCCGCCGCGACCTGAGGCTCCACGACCACGCCGCGCTGGCCGCCGCCACCGCGCAGGCCGAGCGAGTCGCCGTCGTGTTCGTGTTCGACACGAACATCCTCGACCCGCTTGAGGACCGTGACGACCGCCGCCTCACCTTCATCATGGAGTCCCTGCGCGAGATGGACCGGAAGCTACGCGAACGCGGAAGCCTCCTCCTCACGCGGATCGGACGACCCGAGGAGGAGATCCCCAAACTCGCTCGCGAAACCGGCGCGGAGGCGGTCTTCATCGCCCGCGACTACGAGCCCTACGCCCGCGAGCGCGACGGAGCCATCGCCAAGACGACGCGCCTGGAGACCGTCAAGGACTCGGTGATCCGCGAGGCGGGCGAGGTCCTCACCCTCGACGGTCGGCCCTTCCGCGCCTTTGCGCCTTACCTCAAGTCTTGGCGCAAGGGCCTCGACCCCGCCCGCGACGCCGCCGAACTCAAGCCCGATCTCGACGCCCTCTGGCCCGCCGACGAGCTGACGCCGCACGCCCGCCCCTACGGCTACGACGAGATCGGCTTCAAGCAGAACACGCTCTGGACGCCCCCGGGCGAGGACGCCGGCCGCGCCCGGATGCTTGCCTTCGCGAAGGCCCTCGACCGCTACGCCGAGACCCGCAACGACCCCGACGGTACGAGCGCCCTGAGCGTCCACTTCCGCTTCGGCACGATCTCCCTGCGCGAAGCCGTTCGCCTCGCCCTGGAGCACGGCGGCGAGCGCTGGCTGGGCGAGATCGTGTGGCGCGAGTTCTTCGCCGACGTTCTCTTCCACTTTCCCGAGGTCGCCCAGGAGACGTTCAAGCCGCAGTTCCGGAACGTCGCCTATCCCGGCACCGAGGAGACGTTCCGGGCCTGGACGGAAGGCCGCACCGGCTATCCGCTCGTGGACGCGGCCATGCGCCACCTCCACCAGACCGGCTTCATGCCCAACCGGATGCGCATCGTCGTCGCCTCGTTCCTCTGCAAGGACCTCCTCCACGACTATCGCCGCGGCGAGGCCCACTTCGCGCGCACCCTCCTGGACTTCGACCAGTCTACGAACAACGGCAACTGGCAGTGGTCGGCCTCCACGGGCACCGACGCCCAACCCTACTTCCGAATTTTCAACCCCGTCGCCCAGAGCGAGCGGTACGACCCCGACGGCGCGTACATCCGCCGCTTCGTCCCCGAGCTGGCCGCCCTGAAAGCCCCTGCGATCCATGCCCCCTGGACCGCGAAGCCCGCCGAGCTGGCCGCTGCGGGCGTCGTCCTCGGCGAGACCTACCCGTGGCCCATCGTGGACCACGCCACCCAGCGGGAGAAGGCCAAGGAGCTGCTCCGGACGGCGGCGCAGGCGGCGTAGAATAGGACGTGGCCCAAGAGGTTAAGGAGATGGTGAAAGACGTGACGATGCCATCCGAGGTCATGGAAGAGGCGGCGCGGAGGAGTCCCTACGACATCATCGGCGCGTTCTCAAGTCTGGAAGACTCCGCCCTGATCGACGAGATCATGGAGGACATCCGCGCGAGACGGGAGCACGACGCCGCGTATTGCGCCGAAAGATAGACATGGGGCGGATGCTCCTCGACACGGACATCTGTTCGGAGGTTTTGAAGGCGGTGGACCCTGTGGTTCGCCTAAAGGCTGTCGCTTACGTTCGACAACACGGAAGGCTCACCTTTTACTCGATCACGGTGCTGGAGATGCTGTACGGCTTTCGCCGGCGATCCGCTTCGGTTCGGCTGGAAAGGGCAGCGAGGATGTTTTCCTCCCCTCAGGAGATCGTTCCCGACGCCCAGGATTACCGTCTTGCCGCCGAGATCATGGGCACCATGGACATACGCGGAACGCGGATCGGAATGGCCGACCCTCTCATCGCCGCCTGCGCCCTCAACCGCGACCTGACCCTCGCCACCGGCAACGCCCGGCACTTCGGCT
>CAXTOO010000201.1:0-747 GCA_964245875.1 uncultured Fimbriimonas sp.
TCCCCGCTCGGCGCACCGGTCGACGTGGGAACGGTGGTGCGCGCCATGCGGGCGCGACGCGGGCTCACCCAGGCCGAACTCGCGCGGAGGGTCGGCATGACCCAATCGGCGGTCGCGCACTGGGAGGCCGGCGACGCCATCCCTCCGGCGGAGACGGTCCACGCCATCGGCTTCGCCCTCGGGGCGACCGTGGAGGAGACCCTGGCCTTGGCGAGCGCGCAGGGACAAGGAGATTCCGGCCTGCCCGACGACCCCGGGGCCGCCCTCCACCATTTGCGCTTCGGAAGGGTCGCCCCAAGCCTATGGGAGCTCGTCAACCTGGGCCAGGAGGCCGAGCTTTGGCGGCGGGCAGCGCGCGACGCGCGCTGGGACGCGTGCCTCGTCTACGTCCTCGCCCATCGGGCGAACTGGCTCGTGGGCCAGGAGCGGTACGACGAGATCGTCGTCCCCGCGCGGCGGGCGATCGCGATGGCGCGGACCAAGGAGGAGAAGGCGCTTTCGACGGCGGCCATCGCGGCCCTTGCCGACCACGACCGGCACCGGGGCGCGGGCCACGCGGCGGCGGCCGAGATGGCGGGCGCCCTGGCCGACGAGATCGCTGGCTCCGATTTCCAAGGATGGATGCTCTTCCAACGGGGCATGAGCCTCGCGCGGATGGGAGCGGGCGACGAGGGGGCGGAGCTCGTCGCCCGGTCGGCGGACTTGGAGGACGGACCTTGGATCGCCCACTCGTGGAGCCATCGGACC
>CAXTOO010000201.1:757-7635 GCA_964245875.1 uncultured Fimbriimonas sp.
ATCGGACGGCAGCGCAGTGCGAGGCGCGCCTCGCGGCGGGCGAACCCGCCAAGGCGGCGGCCCTGATCGGCGGTCGCCGGGAGGTCCACTTTTCGCCGGTGACCTACGTCCGCGTCGAGCACGCGGTCGGGCATGCGGCGACCGACGCGGACATGGCGCACCTGCGATACCATGGCGGCACCTGGGACAACAGCCCGCATTGGCGGAGATCGCTGGAGCGGATCGAGCGCCGCCAGGCCAAGCTGACGGGCGGCGAGCCCGTGCCCTTCGCCCCCAGCCCGCTCGACTCCGCGACGGAACGCCGTCTCTGGGCGGCGGTACTGCGCGAGCACCGGGGCTGAGCGCGAGGGAGCCCCCTCTCATCGCCTCGGCTTCCAACTTCCAAAGACTGAAGTCAAGCGCCGGGCGATGAGAGGGGGTTGGGGGAGAGAACGGGGCCTTTCATCAAAGGCCTACCCCGCCATAATCAAGACTAAACGTGTCCGTCTACGTCGACCCGATCCGCGAGCACCCACCGTTCCACGGCTGGACCCTCTGGTGCCACATGATCGCGGACACGGAGGAGGAGCTCCACGCGATGGCCGAGGCGATCGGAATGCGGCGGGAGTGGTACCAGGGCGACCACTACGACCTGCGCCCGGAAGGGCGGGAGCGCGCGTTGAGGCTGGGCGCGCGGGAGATGCCCACGCGCGAGATGGCGCGGCGGGTGTGCGGAGCGAGAAAGGCCAAAAGGAAGGTAGGAAGCTAGGGCATCCGAAGAAAAGACGCCTAACTCCCTCATTCCCTAATGACCCTCCTCTGCCGCGCCAAGATCAACACGTTCCTCACCGTCGGGCCACCCGACGAAAGGGGATGGCACCCGCTGAAGACGGTCTTCCAGGAGATCGACCTCGCGGACACGCTGACCTTCGAGGAGGCCGAAAGGGACGCGGTGACCTTCAGCGTCGTGGGCATCCCCGCTCGGAACACCGTCACCGAGGCACTGAGACTCCTTCGCGAGCACCGGGACATCCCTCCCCTGAGGATCCACGTCGAGAAGCGGATCCCCGCCGAGAGCGGCCTGGGCGGCGGCAGCGCCGACGCGGCGGCCCTGCTCCGCCACTACGGGCGGGACCTGCCGAACCTCGCGGAGATCGCGCTGCGCGTGGGGGCCGACGTGCCGTTCTTCCTCGTCGGCGGACGGGCGCGCGCCGAGGGGTACGGCGAGCGGCTGACGCCCCTCCCGGACCTCCCGACCCGGCACCTCGTCCTCGCCCTGCCCGCCGAGGGCTGCCCCACGGGCGAGATGTTCCGCGGGCTCGACGCCAAGCCGCGCGAGTTCCGCGACTTCCCGACCGACAACGTGTTGTACAACGACTTCGAGCGCGTCGCCCCCTGCGCCAGCCTCGACCTGATCGACAGGCTCCTCGTCCACGGCGCGGAAGACGCCGGGCTGAGCGGCTCCGGCTCGGTGGTGTTCGGCCGCTTCGCCGACGCGGCATCGGCCGCCCGCGCCGCCGAAGCGATGCGCCCACAGGCGCCCTGGGTCCACCTCGGCGCCACGGTGGCGAGACGCATCGATTGACGATCGGTCGGCACCTTGTCGCCCGCGCCGCGTGGCCGTCCGCTGGCATCGACGACAATCATCGGATTGCGTTAAGAAGCGCAATCTTCTTGGAAGGAGAATCCAAGGCGCGCCATAATAAGGGTATGGGACAGAGAAGCGACCCCAGGCGGATCGAGGCGTTCCTGCTTTCGCAGGACGGCGTCCTCGATGCGTCGGTATGGTTCGGGCGCGACGCGCTGCGGGCCCAGGTCACGCCGGTCGCCCACGCCGTCGTGTCGGGCGCGGCGCTGCGCGACGCCTGCGTCGAGAGCCTCGGCGAGGCCCAGTCGCCCGACTCGATCCTCGTCGTGCCGCGGTAGGGATTCGTTGTTGGCTAGGGGTTGTTGGTTTTTGGACACAGCCTAAAAACCAATTACCCTCAACCAGCAACGCTCCCTAGAGAACGGCCTTCGCCTTCGCGAGCGCCCGCCGCTGGGGCGTCGGGATCGGAAGCGCCCTCAGCTCCTCCTCGGCGAACCACTCCAGTCCGGGCGAGCGCGCCTCGCACCGGACCAGCGTGACGCGGACCTCGATCCGGTGGTGGGTGACGCCGTGCCGCACGACCCCCGCCTCCTGCCGCCAGCCCTCGCCCACGAGAGCCTCCAGTGCCGCTTCGTCCGAAAGGGACGCACGGGGAAACTCCCACATCCCCTCCCACCACTCGCCCGCCGGGATCTGGCGCATCCCGTAGCTCCCCTCGAACTCCGGCACCCAGACGGCGTGCCGCAGGTCGACCGTCGCCTTCCGCTTGGCGGGGGTGGGCCGCGCGGCTTGGGTTCCCTTCTGATACGCGACGCACGAGGACCGAAGCGGACACCGCTCGCAGGCGGGGTTCTTCGGGGTGCAGACGGTCGCGCCGAGTTCCATCAGCGCTTGGTTCCAGTCGCCGGGCCGTGGCTCGTGGAGGTTCTCGGTCGCCCATCGCCACGCGCTGCGGTGGAGCGCGGCGTCGGCGGAGGCGTCGTCCGCCAACCGGGCGTAGACCCGCTCGACGTTGCCGTCCACGAGCGGCGCGGGATCGCCGAAGGCGATGCTGGCGATCGCCCCCGCCGTGTAGGCGCCGACGCCGGGCACGGCCTTCCACCCCACGGCGGTGCGCGGCATCCCGTTCGCCACGACCCACCGCGCGCCCGCAAGGAACAGCCGCGCCCGGCGGTAGTAGCCGAGGCCCTGCCACTGGCCGAGCACGTCCGCCTCGTCCGCTGCGGCGAGGCTCTCGACGGTCGGAAACCGCGCGAGCCAGCGCTCCCAGTAGGGGATGACCGTGCCCACCTGCGTCTGCTGCGCCATGATCTCGCTCGCCCAAATCGCGTAGGGGTCGCGGGTGCGCCGCCAGGGCAGGTCGCGCCGGTGGGCGTCGTACCAGGCGAGGAGAGGCGAGTGGAGATCGGTCACAGACTTCCCTTGCCTACGAGAACCGGAAAGCTTCCGTGCGACCGGCCGCTCTCTAGTTTCGTCTCCACCCGCCGATAACCAGACCAGGAGCCTTCCACCATGCTGGACCGTCTTTTCCCGAGCCACCTGGCCGACCTTCAACAGGGCCTCGACCGCGCCTCCAAGCGGCAGGGCCTGCTGATGGACAACCTCGCCAACGCCAACGTCCCCGGCTACAAGCGGCGGGACATGGACTTCAACGTCACCCTCCAGGAAGAGGTCGGGAAGGGGTTCGGCTTCACCGGGCCGGACGGTCCAGGAGGCGGCGTGGTGGAGAGCCAGGGGAGCGTGCGCGTGGACGGCTCCTCGGTCGACCCCGAGCAGGAGGCGCTGGGCATCGCGGAGACGGAGCTTCGGTTCAGCACGATCTCCGACCTGACGCAGGGCCTCTTCGCGGGGCTGAAGAGCGCGATCCGGGAGGGCAAGTAAATGAGCCTGTCCAGTTCCATGCGCCTCTCAGCGTCCGGCATGGCGGTCGAGCGGTTCCGCATGGACGTGACCGCGGGCAACATCGCGAGCGCCGACGTGATCGCGAAGAAGAACACCCCGGCCTTCGCCCGCCAACTCGTGGAGGTCGAGGGCGGACCGGACGGACCCCGCGTCATCGGCAGACGGGATGCGCTCGACGGCACGAAGAAGGTCCACATGCCCGAGAGCGATCAGGCGGACGCCGAGGGCAACGTGCAGATGACCAACGTCAACCCCGTGACGGAGATGATCGACATGATGGGCGCGACCCGCGCCTACGAGGCGAACGTGAAGGCGTTCAACGCGGCGAAGGGCATGGCGAAGAGCGCCCTCGACATCGGGAAGGCCTAATGACGATCCACCCCTCCCTCGCCCGCCTCCAGGCCACCGGTGGCCTCGCCGACCTCGGAACGCCGAAGCCGGCGGCCGAGGGCGACGACTTCGGCAAGATGCTCGTCAAGGCCCTCGAGGAGGTGAACGGCGCGCAGGGCGAGGCGAAGTCGGTCGCCCAGGACTTCCTGACCCACCGCAAGGACGTGGACATCCACGACGTGATGATCTCGCAGGAGAAGGCGAGCACCGCCATGCAGCTCACGATGGCCGTCCGCAACAAGGCCCTGGAGGCGTTCCAGGAGATCAACCGCCTGCCGGTCTAGGTCCGCCCCCCTCTCGCGCCCATCGCAGTGCCTTTGCCGGGCGGCGAAAGGGGGGTTGCGAGAGCAAAGGGGTGTCTTCCGCACCTCCCCATCCGTCCAAAGAATCGATGCGACTCGCGCCGTTGCTCCTCCTCCTGCCGGCCTTCGCCGTCGCGCAGGACGTTCCCTCGTTGCAGCGCCCGAGCGCGGCGCTGCCGATCACGGAGTCGGTCGGTGCGCTCCGGGCTCGCCTCGGAGGCTCGGGCGGACCGTTCGCGGCAGCGCAGCTCGCCCTGAAGGGGCAGGCCGGGACGGACGCCCTCTTCGCGGTCCGAGAAGAGCCGGACCCTCTCGTGCGGCTCGACGCGGCGTTCGGCCTCGGTCTCGCCGACACTTACGAAGGCTACTTCGGTCTCGCCTGGTTCCTCGGAGACTCCGACCCGAGGGTGGCGGACGAGGCGGAGCACGGCTTCGCCATCGCGGGGGTCGCCGCCCTCGCGGCCCTTCGCGACGCGGCCTACGAGAACCCTCCGCATTCGGCCGACCGCGCCGCGGAAAGGCTGAGGCCGTTCGGCGACTGGAGCCTTCCGTGGCTCGCCTCCGAGCCGACGGCCAAGGGGCGTGCCGGCGCCGTCCGAACGCTGGACCTGCCCTTCGAGCAGGGCCTACCGATCTTCCTCGACGCCGCCCACGACCCGCGCGCGGCCGTTCGCTTCGAGGCGTCGCGGCGCATCATCTTCGGACCCAAGCCCCCCGGTCGGACGGCCGCGCTCGACCGGCTGTCGCGCGATCCCAGTCCGGCGGTGCGGCTCTCGCTCGCGCGGGCGATGGACGAGGACCCCGGCTCCGTGCTCGACGCCGCCTACGAGCGCGCCGAACGTTACGGCGCGGTCGGCGCGCGGCGGGCCTTCGCGCGCATGGTGGGCAACGGCCTCTACGATCCCGCCCGCCTCCGCGCGGCGACCGCCATCCTGGGTCGGCTGTCGGACGACGGCTCGCCCGCGGTGGCCGCGGCGGCGGTCGAGGAGCTGTACCGCTTCGTCGAGGACCGCCTGGGCGGCGGAAGCTACGGGAGCGGCGGGATTGAGCCGGAGGACGTGCCGTGGGACGTGCTCCTGCCCGGAACCGTCGCTTCGCTGAGGCGCGGCGTCGGGCGCCGGCTGGGCGGACCGCTCGCCTTCAAGGCGGCGGTCGTGCTCGCCCGCCTGCACGACCGCCGCGCCTACCCCGTCCTGGCCTCCGTGGCCTTCGGCGAACGGTCCGACCGGCTCGCCCTCATCGCCCTCGGGGCGCTCGGCGACCGTCGCGCGACGCCGCGCCTGCTCGAACGGTTGCGTCGTGAGCCGAATGACGAGGCGAGCTACGACGCCCTCCAGCGTCTGCGGGACCCCGCGGCGATCCCCACCTTGCTGAAGGTGGTCCGTGCGGGGACGGGCGAGGCGTCGATCTTCGCGGCCCAGACCATCGCCGTGATCGGCGACCGCTCCGCCGCCCCGGCGCTGATCGCCATCGCTCGCGGCCTGGGGAGCGGGACCAGCCTCTACGTCCCGCTCGCCCAGCTGGGCGGTCCGGAGGCGGTTCGCTACCTCCTTGAGCGGCTGGAGGAGGACCCAGCCAACCTGGTCCAGTACGCGACCCTCGCCCTGGGCCAGCTTCAAGATTCCTCCGATGTCACCGCCCTGAGGCGCTTTGCCGCGTCGTCGTCGCCCCGCGCCGTCTGGGCGAAGCAGGCGCTGGAGACGGTCGCCTACCGGGCACAGCTACGGGCGAAAGCGCGGAGTTAGACGTTCTCTGCGGCGGCTCGCTCCGCCGAGGCGGCGAGACGTTCGAGAATCGGCAGGTAGGATTCGCCGATCCTCTCGGCCAGGCTCCGCGCCCAGTCGGGACGGTACGTGTGCGCGACCATGTTCCGGTCCTCCAAGGCGTCGGACCACGCGTCGGCGTCCTCCGCCGGCACGATCCCCGCCCGCAACGCGGCCGCGAGCGAGAGGCGGGGGCCGCGCTCGGTGTAACCGCGCCGCTCGATCTCGTCCTGCACGACCTTCCAGGCGAGTTCGAAGGTGAACGCGAAGCCCTGGAGGATGCCCGCGACGTCACGGTCGTTCTCGATCGGCTCCGCGCAGAACGCCCGGAGCGACGCGAGGGCCATGCCGAAGCGCTCCCTACGCGTCACGTCGCCACACCTCCACCGCGTCGCGCTCGATCTCGGCCCGGAGCTCGGACGGCGCGGTCTCCAGGCGCACAAGGTCGAGAGGAAAGAGGCAGACCGGCTCGTAGATCTGGTCCAGCCGGAACTCCTGCCACGCCTTCGCGTCCTCCACCCCTTCGAAGGCGAGGTCGAAGTCGCTCGTCGACCGCCCCTCGCCGCGCGCCCGCGACCCGAACAGGAGCACCCGGCTTGGTCGCCCGGCGGCGACGCCGCGGTCGATCACCTTCCAGACCGAACGCGGCAACTCCACTGCCGAAGAGTACCGTGACCTTTCGATATCAGTCCTTTGGAGTCCAATCATCCATTGGACCGTAGTGGTAAAATACCATGAAATTGTTTTTGACTTGAAGAGCCAGGACGTCATCCTCCATCGCGGCGAGCGCCCACGCCGGAACGCCGCCGAAAAGGAACGCGCCGACAACGAAGCTAGTGTCCGGAACGATGCGCCACGACTTCGGCAAGGGCGTTCTCTAGGGCCTCAGCTGGTGTCGCCCTAGACGGGACCCGCCACGACTCGGCGAGGCGGAGAAGATCCGAAAGCGGTGGG
>CAXTOO010000202.1:0-7617 GCA_964245875.1 uncultured Fimbriimonas sp.
CGTCAACCTGGACGCCCTGCGCCGCGAGCAGATCGATCGCGTGGTCCAGCGTGACCAGCCCGTCTCGATAGGGAGCGAGATTGCCGAGCACGGCAACGCGTACGACGCCGTCGGGAGGACTCGACGCATGGAAGGCCGAGGCAGGCCGTTCGAACAGGAGCGTGCCCGCTTCGATCCCCATCTCGGCGGCTTCCTCCGCGAGGGGCTTAGAGACGACGAGGATGCGGCGGGCGTTCTTGAGAAGCCATGTTAGGTTGGGGTCCTCCCGCAGAGGACCGGAAAGAAAGTCCCAAAGGTGCACGAGGAACGGACGATCCAGAAGCTCCACGATCTGCCGCATTCTCGCGGCGTCGCTGGCGTCGAGCGGTGCGAGGTAGATGTGCGATACGCGCTCCCCGAGCCTCGCCAGAGTCCGCTGGCGATCCGGGCGCAGGGAGTCGCAATCCCACCAGGTAAGTCCCAGTCGTTGAATCTGTCGGAACAGGCTGCCCGAGTAGCGTAGGCGTGCCCATCGGGCGACCAACAGCGACTCCACGCGAAAAGAGTCCCGGTCCCTCCAGAGGAGGTCGTCCGTCGTCCAGTGGAGGTGCAAGGAGCGTTCGAAGCTTCCCGAGAGCAGTCGGGTCTGCACTCCGATCGCCGTCTTCGGCGATGTGGAATAACGCGTGATGAAAAGAGGGACCCGATGCACTCCACCATGTTACTGAAGTTTCTTCTCTGGAAAGCCCTCTGGAGCGTTCGTGGTGATTCCGAGCGCGCCAGGAAGCAGCCACCTGAGGGAGCGTCGACCGAAGCGGGTCTGGGTTGGGCCATGCTATGATCGCCCCATCCGTGGGGAACAAGCGCAGAAACTTCGGTCTGGACGTCATCCGGGCCACCGCGATCATCCTTGTGGTCCTCAGCCATCAGAAGCAGGGCTTCGGTGTGCTGGGCGTCGTCGCCGTCGAAATGTTCTTCGTGCTGTCGGGGTTCCTGATCGGAGGAATCTTCTACAGGAAGATTGTGCTCGAGGACAAGACCTCGCCCAAAGACATCCTAGAGTTCTGGAAGCGTCGTTGGTGGCGCACCCTGCCCAATTACTACCTATTCCTCGCGCTTTTCCTGGCGCTCGAGTTCTTCGGCACGGACACCGTGCCATGGGACGCTTGGAAGGCGGCGCTCTTCGTCCAGAATCTGGCCGGGGTTCCTAAGACCTACGGCGTTTCTTGGAGCCTCGCGATCGAGGAGTGGTTCTATCTCACCATGCCCCTCCTGTATCTGGGCTTCCGGCAGATGGTCCGCATACCGAGGATCGCTTTCCTCGCCACGACGGCGGTGATGATCCTAGTTCCGATCCTGGCCCGCCTCACTCTCGGCGCCGGCCAGCCGTTCTTCGCGGTGCGATACGGTGTCGTCTACCGACTGGATGCCATGATGTTCGGCGTCCTGTGCGCTGTCCTCTCGGAGCAGCGCCCTGCGCTCTGGTCCAAGATGCGACTTCTCGGCCCCGTCGGCGTCGTCGGCCTCGTTCTGATCACGCTCGCCAATCGGGACGCCTCCGACCTTCGCCTGATCGCGCCGGCGGCAACCTTCACGCTCTATCCCATCTTCGCCGCGATGCTGCTTCCGGCCTTTGCCGCCGTGAAGACGGCTCCCGCCGCCATCCGCCGTCCGGTGGAGTTCTTCGCGCTGACCTCCTACAGCGTCTACCTTAGCCATCTGCTCGTCATCGTCGTCTACCGGGAATCTATAAAGCCGAGTCTGGGAGGGGTTGTCCTGGCACTAGCTTCGCTGGCGGAGCAGGTCGTCATCTTTGGCGCGGCCTATCTGGTCTACCGCTACTACGAGCTACCGATGACTGCGCGACGGGGCACGGAAAGCGACAACACCTATGCGGCGCCGTCCTGAGAGGAACTGTATCGCGTAGTCTGGCAAGGGCCGGATGCTTCCGTTATAGTTAGAGACCGCTGCCGATGACCCCGGCTCCCATTCGCCGTATGCACACAAATCCGAACCGGCTCGACTCCCCTCAATGTCCTCAGGTCACGGTGGTCGTGCCCTGCTACAACGTCGAGCGCTACGTCGCCGCCACGCTCGAGTCGGTGCTCGGACAGGAGGGGGCGACGTTCGAGATCGTCGCCGTGGACGACGGCTCGACCGACAGCACCCCAACGATCCTGGCCGGCTTCGGGGAGCGGATTCGTGTTCTCACCCAGGCCAACGCGGGGCTTGGCGCGGCACGGAACGCGGGTGCAGCCAAGGCGCGAGGGGCTCTCTTCATCTTTCTGGACGCGGACGACATCCTTCTGCCGGGTGCCATGGTCCGCCTCTGCGAGAGGATCGTCTCGTCGGGCCTTGGAGTCGCCTACGGAGAAGCGATTGCCATGGACGAGAAGGGCGAGCCGATCTCGGGCGAGCCTATGGGGTACCGGTCTCCCGACGGGAACACGATGCGCGCGCTATGCGCGGGCACCCTCTTCCAGCCGAGCGCGGGGATGGTGCGTCGAGACGTCTTCGAGAAGGTCGGAGGCTTCGACGAGTCGCTCGACAGCGTCGAGGACCTGGATTTCCAATACCGGTGCGCGGCTCACACCGAGTTCGTCAAGATCTCGGACCCCGTCATCTACTACCGCATCAACCCAACCAGCATGAGCCGGAACTACCCTCGCATGGTCGAGCGCTCGATCAAGGTGCATGAGACGAACGCGCGGAGGTTTGGGTTGTGGCGATCCTATCCCCTCCAGTCCCTGTTCGGACGCCTGAAGGCGGGATTCTACTTCTGCTCCGAGCACCTGAACTCGCACGGACGGCGGTCTTCGGAGATCTCTGCGAACGCCCGACGGTCCATGCGCCGCCATCCCTGGCTCCTGCTCGTGCTGTCCACGATGCCACTGCTGAGTTGGACGAAGCGAGCGATGCGGGGGGCGCGAACTCGCAAGCCCGCTTCCGTATAGCCTGGGGTGAACGTGGAAAGGGTAACCTGCCGAACTAGGATCCGGTGAGCGGCGGCCTTGCCGTCGAGAGTCTTCCTTGCCTCTTATGCGCGTTGTTCTCGCCTATATGTCTGGAAACCCCACCTTCGTCGGTGGTGTCGACCAAGTGGTGCTCGCCCGGTCACGTTGGCTCGCGGCGAAGGGCCATGAGGTCGAGATCGTCTGCCAGGGCGGTGAGGGGTTCGATCAGGCCACGACGGTCGCCGCAGGCGTCGTGGTCCACCCCGTGCGGGTGCCCGACGTCATGGGCAAGCGAACCGGGGTGTTCCATCCCACCCTCGGCCATCGGATCGCGGACAAGATTCGCGATCTCCACGCCATTAGGCCGGTCCACCTCGTCGATATTCACGACAGCCCTCTCGCCCACGCCTTGAGGCCGCTGCTCGACGAGTTCGCCATCGCCTCGACGTTCACGATCCACTCCGCCGTCGAGGCGATTCCCGTCAAGCGCGCGCTTCCGCTTCACCGGTACTTGGTGCGAAGCGAAAGGCGCGCGGCGAATGGCGTCGATCTGTGCATCGCCGTGGGCCACGCGGTGGCGAAGGCCGCCCGAGAAAGCACCGCCGAGGGTGCGCCGATCATCGTGGCCCCGAATGCCCTCGCGTCGGACCTTGCCTCGGCATTCGGGCGTAAGGAGGTCCGCGCACAACGCTCTGGTCCGTTGCGTCTTCTGTTCGCGGCGAGGATGAACCGCGTGAAGGGCCTGGACGTACTCCTCGCGTCCCTCGCAAAGCTGAACGATCCCTCTCGCTTCCAACTGTTAGCGCTGGGAAGCGGACCCGAGGAGTCTGCTCTGAAGGCGTTCGCTGCATCGCACGGCCTTGAGCGGTCGGTCACGTTCGGAGGGCACGTCTCCGATCGACAGACCCTCATTCGGCACATCCTAGAGGCCGACGTGTACGTCTCGCCCACTCGGTACGAGGCTCTCAGTATCTCCGCTCTTGAGGCGATGGCCTGCGGCACTCCCTGCGTCCTTAGCCGCATCGCATCCAGCTTGGAGGCGGGGGGAGAGAGTGCCCGCTATTTCGCCCCGGACGATCCCGACGATCTTTCCGCGCTGCTTGAGTCAATCGAGCAGGATCGCGCCTCGTTGCTCAAGCTTTCGCACGCGGCCCACGCTCAGGCGGACAGTTTTTTGCCTGAGAGGGTGTTGCCGCTCTTGGAGGACGGCTACGCGACGGCGGTGCGACGTTGCACCGATAGGATTCGCGCACAGGTCTTCGGCGACTCCGCGCGTCCTTCTGCGCCGCGCCCCCGAGTCTCGGTGATCATTCCTGCCTACAACGTCCAAGATTTCGTGGTGCAGGCGATCCGCTCGGCACAACTCCAGACTGTGCCACCCGACGAGATAATCGTCGCCGACGACGGATCGAGCGACGAGACCGCGCGTCGTGCCGAAGAGGCGGGGGCGATCGTCTTGCGAGGCTGTCGTGGCAATGGCAGCATCGCGCGCAACCGAGGTGCGGAGGCAGCGACGGGCGAGGTTCTGATGTTCTTGGACGGCGACGACTGGTGGCACCCCTACAAGGTTGAGATGCACCTACGGGCCCATCAGGACGACCCGGAATGCGCCTTCGTATACGACTGCGCTAAGGTCGTCCAGTCGGGCCACATCGATCAGGGGATTATGGGCAATCTCGGGCCGCTCACCCCCGAGTGGCGACACTTCATGGACTGGCGTTCTTGGACGAGCGGCTCGAGCTTCTCGGTGCGTCGCGAACAATATCGGTCGGTGGGCGGCTTCAACGAGGCCCTGATCGCGCTCCAGGACGTCGACTTCTGGGTGCGCGCTACGCACGCCCGTGGGCGGGCGCGGCGCATTCCGGTGCCCTTGACCTTTTACCGCGTCCTCCCCCGGTCGGTCTCGAAGACACCTAAGAACGTCGCGAATAACCTGAACGCGGCCGTCAAGGGCTGGCCCTTCATCAAGGCGGACGAGAGGCGCCGCTTTGAGCGACAAATCTTTCTAACGGCTGCTAGGTGGTGCGATCTTAAGACCGGGATGCAGCATCTCTCAAGCGCACGCTGGCCGATCCATCAGGCTAAGTTCTGGAAGGTGCTCTGCAAGATGGCCCTCAACTCGGCGGTGCGAAGGAAACGCCTAACAGAATAGACGAAGATCGACTCTTGGGTCCGCGACGCCTCATGCCGACAATTCGGTGCGTGGATGTTGCGCTTGTCCCGTTCGCGGCAGTGCCGTTGGGATGCGCGTCAAGTAGACAGAACGAACTGTATGAAAGGGAACTTCGCGACAGGTAGCGTCCGTACGATGGAGGCCCGCCGGAGGCGACGGGGTAGGGAGTGGCTCGCAAGCCTGCCGTCCGTGCAAAGCGACCGGTACCTCGTCCTGCTGGGGATGCTCTACGTCCTCGTCTATGACATCTTCTGGATCATGCCCGCAAGCATCGGCGGATGGCTGGCGCTGGTAGGTCAGATTGTTGCGCTGGCCTTCATCGTGCCCGCGATTGTCAAGCGACCGAGCGGCTTTCCGGTGAGTTTCCCGGTCGTCATGCTTCTCGTGCTGCAGCTATGGAGCTTCTTCTGCGCCGTGACGGCGGAGCGATACCTCGGGCGTTCGGTCCGGTTCGGCCGCGCGGATTCCTTCCTGATCCTCGCCTTGGTCCCGGCCTTCGTCGCCTGGCGCGCCTCGATCGTTCATCCTCCCTTCCGTCGGTTTGGGATGAATTCACTCATCGCCGTGCTTGCGTGTTCCGCGATCGTCTCGCTAGGGCAATTCCTCCGACTCCCGCCCGCGATGGCGCTGTCGAGGATGTACACGTACAAGTCGATCGATAACTGGGACGGTCATCCGGGCATCCGCGCCGTCGGCCTGAGCATGCAACCCAATCACTTGGCCTTCCAGATGGTAGTGGGCGTCGCGCTGGTCTGCTCGGCCGTGATCTACCGATCGCTGACGCGAGGAGAGATTGCCCTTGCCGGGCTGTTCGCGGGTGCCGCGGTGTTCTCGCAATCACGCGCGGGCCTGATTCCGCTCGCGGTTGTCGGAGTTGCGATTCTGTTCTTCGTCGTGAGGCACGATCCCAAGCAGGGCGCGCGTGTGATGGGCGGGTTGATCCTGGCTCTCCTCGTTGCGGTCACCATCGGCGCGCGTCGTTTCGAGTACATGATGATGACGAACAGCGGGAACGACTTCAGCGCCCAGATCCGAGAAGACCAGACCTGGGCACAGCTAAAGCCGATTTTGCCTAAGCTCCCGTTTACCGGCATAGGTCCATCCTCGGGTCTGCTTCTCGGCACGGGTCCCGAGGACAAGTGGGTTCCCTTCGGTCGAGTGGTCGAGAGCGGCTACCTTGTGTTCCAAGCGATGTACGGCCTCCCCGGACTCCTGCTTCAGATCGTCGCGATCGCCGGCAGCATCGTGGCCGCCGTGTTGGCGATGTCCCGAACCAGGGACGAGACGCAAGGGCAACTCTTGGCCGTCGGGGCCGTCTGTGCGCTCTGCCTGATGGTCAACGCCTATTACTTCAATACGTTCGACAGCTACCTTCACCTCCCGCTGTCCTGTTTGGTCGCGGGTCTCGCCGCCTACGCACCGACCGTGCCCTACGCCCCGGAGGGACGAAGGCGCTTGCGACCTCGCGCCCTTCCCTGGCGAGCTCGTCGTCTAGCTAAGCGGTTGCCCTCGTAATGTCGGCTCCAGCGGGACAGGGCGAGCCCTGGGTCGTGCTCGCCACCAGCACCATCGACCCGCGTGGGATGCGTTTCACCGCGCGCTCCGAGCCATTACTGCGCCTGGAAGACTACAAGAGGTCCTTGCGCCACTGGTGCGGCACGACTTCGCTGCCCCTGGTCTTCTGTGAGAACTCAGGCGCCGATCTGCATTCCTTGCAGCAGACCCTGGAAACCGAGGGCGAACGGATCGAGTGGCTCGGCTTCGACGCGCCCGGGTTCCCGGAGCACCTTGGCCAGGGCTACGGCGAGGCCCTCACCCTCCGGCACGCGCTCGACAACTCTCGACTGATCGGCGTCGGAACGCGGGTCGTCAAGGTCACCGGCCGTCTGAGCGTCCGCAATTTCGGGAGATCGAGACCGGACTCAAGCGACGTCCGCAGGACGTCGCTTGCGACCTTGATCCGGCGACCCTCCAGTACTCGGACTGTCGGCTCTTCGCCGCCACGGCCCTCGTTCCTCTACAACTACCTCCTCTCGGAGTCCGAAATCATGGACGAACTCGCCAAACCGATGGTGAACCTCGAGCGCGTTCTCACGCGAGCGATCCTCAAGGCGATTGCCGCCGGCCACTCCTGGAGAGCGCCGCCCTCGCCCCACTACTACGAGGGCTTTTCCGGAACCTTCGGGCACCAATACCAATCCGCGCCACCTCCTACGCCTGCTCGCGCGGCGATCGCGAAGGCGAATGGATCGCTGGTGGTAACGTTCACCCTCGCCGGAAAGAGTTTGCTAAATGGCGCGCGAAGTAGCGCCAATTCCGCAAGGAGCGACGGACCTCGGCAAGGCTCCACGGACGCCAACCTGCGAGGGCGGTCCTGTCGAGCGTACGGAAGACACGGTTCGCGTGTCCATTAACGAGCGCGGCCCCGAAGTCCCAGGGCTTGGGCGCACCCATGAAGTGGAGCACGGCGGGCTCGCTGCTCCGATCCACTGCGGACGGCGGCATCTTCGC
>CAXTOO010000203.1:0-7574 GCA_964245875.1 uncultured Fimbriimonas sp.
ACGTCTCGCTCGTGGGGGCGCAAGTGGGCTGGACGATGAAGATGTCCATGCCGCGTGCGCTCTCCTCGATCATCACCCGGATCTCACCGTCCGCGAAGTGGGTGAGCATCCGCTTGCCGAGCTTCAGGCCCAGATTCTCCGCGACCTTCCTCGCGAGCTCGGGGTTCGAGGTCCCGGCGAACAGCTTCATGCCGGGGAGGAGCGGCGACTTCGGCGCTTCCTCGCTCATGACTGTGCCTTCTTTCGTTCGCGGAAGCGTGTCGCCCATCCTTCTTTGGTCTCCTGCCTTGCCCGTCCGAAGCCCGCGTCGCCGGGGCCGAGATCGTTCGTGATGACGCTTCCCGCCGACACCATCGAGCCGTCGCCGAGGCTCAGCGGGGCGACGAGCGTCGAGTGGGAGCCGACGAAGACATCCGCGCCGATCGTCGTGCGGTTCTTCGCGAAGCCGTCGTAGTTGCAGGTGATCGTGCCCGCGCCGACGTTCGTCCGGGCACCGACGCTAGCGTCGCCGAGGTAGGTGAGGTGGGCGGCGGCGACCTTTTCACCGAGTTGGGCGTTCTTGAGCTCGACGAAGTTGCCGATGCGGCCCTGGGGTCCGACGGCGCTGCCGCCGCGCAGGTGGGCATAGGGGCCGACCTTGGTGCCCTCGCCGACGACGCTGTTGTCCACGACGCTGAGTTGGACCTTGGCGTTCGCGCCGATCTGGGCGTTGTCGAGGACGGTGTTCGGGCCGATGCGGGCGCCCGCGCCGACGGTGGTGAGGCCTTTAAGGTGGCAGCCGGGTTCGAGGGTGGCGTCCGGGCCGATCTGGACGTCGGCCTCGACGTAGGTGGTGGCGGGGTCTCTCAGGGTGACGCCGTTGAGGGCGTGCTTCCGGAGGATGGTCCGGCGGAGGATCGCCTCCGCCTCGGCGAGCTGCCATCGGTCGTTGACGCCCTGGAGGAGGGCGGCGTCGGCGAGGTGCGCGCCGACGGCGAGGCCCTCGGAAGAAGCCATGTGGACGAGGTCGGTGAGGTAGTACTCGCGCTGGGAGTTGTGGTTCCGCAGGGCGGGCAGGAGGCGGGAGAGCACCTTCCCTTCGAAGGCGTAGAGGCCGGCGTTGACCTCCTGGATGGCCCTCTGCTCGGGGCTGGCGTCCTTCTGTTCGACGATCCTCGTGGGCTTGCCGGCGGCGTCGCGGACGATGCGGCCGTAGCCCGCCGGATCGTCGAGGCGGGCGGTGGCGACAGTCAGCGCGCCGCCCGCGTGGGCCCTCAGGAGCGTGGCCATCGCGTCGGCGTCGACGAGCGGGGTGTCGCCGGAGGCGACGATGATCGGGCCGTCGTGGTCCTTCAGGCCTTCGGCGGCGCAGCGGACGGCGTGGCCGGTGCCGAGCTGCTCGCGCTGCCATGCGTACTCCACGGAGTCGCCGAGCGCCTTCCGGACCTCTTCCCCGCCGTGGCCGACCACCACCACGATCCGATCGACGCCCGCGCCGCGCAGCGCGCGGACGACGTGCTCCACCATCGGCAGGCCGCAGACCCGGTGCAGGACCTTGGGCAGGTCGGACTTCATGCGGGTCCCCTTCCCGGCGGCGAGGACGATGGCGGCGGCTTGCGGCGGCATGGGGCGCGTCTATTATGGCAGGGTGCGGGGTGACCGCACGAGTTCTTCGTAGATCGGATTGGGCCAGGGCGCGTCGTAGGGGTCGGTGCCGTCGAGGCCGAGGGCGAAGTAGAGTGTGGAGAACTGGCCGTTCTTATAGATGGCGTTCTGAATCATGTGGCCCACGAAGCCGCGGACGTTGCCCTCGCCGTCGGCCAGCCCGAACTGGCGCAGGGGTGTGTCGAGCCTTTCCGGCGTGAGACCGCGGATGAGGAGGCGCCAGCGCTCGGTCTCGTCCTCCAGGGCGGCGATCATCGCCGTCGGGTCGCCCTGCGGCTCGGGGACGGGCAGGTGGGTCGAGACATCGGGATTCTCAATGTGGTATCGGTCGCAGACGAGCCACTGGTAGGCGTGGGCGGCAAGGATGCGCGCAGTCGGGGCGGCGACGTCGGGCGTCCAGTCCCATTTGTCGTCGGGAAGGTCTTTCAGATAGCGGGCCATGTGCCGGAGATGGCCGCAGAGAACGCGCTCGTAGAGCTCGTTCTCGGTCTTCATGAGGAGCCACATGGAGCGAGTGTAGCCCCGGCTGGAAGCCGGGGTGACGAGGGGCCGGAGATGCCTCCTGGAAGGAGGCACCACGTACAATAGACGGCGATGCCGCTCCAAGTCCTCGACCACCCTCTCGCCGGGCACCTCATGGCGGGGCTTCGCGACAAGGCAACGCCGCCAGAGGCGTTCCGGGCGCTCGCGAAGCGGCTGACCACGCTCCTCGTGCTCCAGGCGACGGAGCGGCTTCCGACGGTGGCGAAGATGGTCACCACGCCGTTGAGGGAGACCGAGGCGCGGGTGCTCAGCGCGCCACTGGCGGCGGTGCCGATCCTGCGGGCGGGGCTGGGAATGCTGGAGCCGGTGGTGGAGCTCTTCCCCGACGTGGCGGTGGGCTACGTGGGGCTGGAGCGGCACGAGGAGACGGCGATCGCGCGGAGCTACTACAGCAAGCTGCCTCCGCTGGAGGGGCGCACCGCGCTGGTGCTCGACCCGATGCTCGCGACGGGCGGGTCGGCGGCGCAGGCGGTGGCGCTCGTGCGGGCGGCGGGGGCGGAGACGGTCGTGATGGTGTGCGTCGTGGCGGCGCCGGAAGGGGTGGCGCGGTTCGAGGAGGCGCATCCGGGCACGCTGGTCGTGGCCGCGGCGCTAGACGAAGGCTTGGACGGGCGCAGGTACATCGTGCCGGGACTGGGCGATTTTGGCGATCGCTTATACGGGACGGGCGGCTAACCCCGTCCACGCGTTGGGCTTCAACACGACGCCCGGAACCCGGGTCGGCGGGGTCGGCATGCTGGTGAGCCGTCGCTGGGGTCTCGCTTTGGTACTCGTGGCCTCGCTGCTCTATCTCGGGTTGGGAATGCTCGGTTCGAAAGGCTCGACCCCTGTCGGCAGCCTTCTGTGGATGTTCTTCAGCCTTTGGCTGGTCGTGTACTGCGGACTGCGACTCATCGGGCGGGAAGGCCCGCGTCCGCTCTAATCGAAGGCCTTGGGTCTCGCGAAACCGAGACCCGGCACGACGTTCTCTCAAAGCGAGGCCTTACAGAATCGTTCTGTGAACCTTGCCGAGTATCCCCGCCCCGCACAAGAACCGAGGGTTACTGACCCGACCGCCGGCTTCTTCGTGGTCGTCATGTCCTTCGTGCCCGCCTTCGGCGCCTTAGAGGCGATGTTCGTCGGCGAGGAGCTCAGCGCGTTGGGTGACCGGCTACACCGTGTTTTCGGCGACGATTATTCCAAGTCGACGCTGGTCGCGCTCGTCGTCCTCTGCCTGTGTGTCCTCCGCATTCCGGTGGGAATCGCCCTTGCGCGAGGCGACCAACGAGGCTACGTCGTATTTGCGGCACTAGCGATTCCCTTGATGCTCACAGACGCTGCCAGCTGGTCCGGCCTCGGAGGGTTGGTTGCCGTCGTCGTCAATCTTCTTATCGCCTTCCGCTGTGCTGAAAGACTACGCGCCCGTTAGGGGACCGCTCCACAACCTTTCAATCGTCCTATCGCGACCGATCCAGCGGATTCTGCGGGCGAGACGCGGGCACAAGTGCATCCCGCGCCTACAGGGTTCCTCACAGTGAGTGGCGTCACAATGGGATATGTCCCACGCCATACGCTTCGCCACCGTTCGGGAGCGCATCGAGCGCGCGTGCGAGACGGCGGGAAGGGACCCGGCTTCGGTGACGCTGGTCGCGGTCTCGAAGACCTATCCGCTGGAAGATCTCAAAGCTCTGTACGACCTCGGGCAGCGGCATTTCGGCGAGAGCCGGTTACAGGAAGCCCTTCCGAAGGTCGACGCGATGCCGAACGACGTGGTGTGGCACTTCATCGGGCGGCTGCAGTCGAACAAGGCGAAGCGGGCAGCATCGAGCTTCGACGTTCTGCACACCCTGGAGTCGGAGGGGCAGCTGCGCGAGATCGAAAAGGCGGGCCGCGAGGTGGACGGGCTGGTGGAGGCGAATCTTGCGGATGAGCGCAACAAAGGGGGTCTGTCCCCGGAAAACCTGCCGGGACTCGTCGAAAAGGTCGTACAATCGACCCACGTTCGGTTTCGAGGGCTCATGGCCATCGGACCGGCCGGGCTCCCCGACGAGGCCCTGCTCCCGCTGTACCGCGGGCTGGCCGAGACGAATGCCCGGCTCGGCGGCACCTGGCTCAGCCTCGGCATGAGCGGCGACCTGGAGGCGGCGATCGCCGCGGGGTCGACGCACGTGCGGGTGGGCACGGCGCTGTTCGGGACGCGACCGCCCTTATAGAGAAGATCGATCATGGAAGAGACGATGTTGGAAGAGAGACCCGGGGTCTTCGGCAAGCTGTTCGGCAGGTTCACGCGCACGGAGGTGTACGAGGAGGAGATGGAGACGATGGCCCCGGAGAAGAGCCCCCTGCCGAGCGGGATGCGGCGCGACTACCGCTACACGGTGACGGTCCGCCGTCAGATCACGTCGTTCGACGACGCCGTCGCCGCCGCCCACGGGCTGAAGCGGGGCGAGCAGCAGATCATCAACCTGACGGGCACGGACTCGGCCCTGCGGCAGAAGATCGTGGACTTCATGTCGGGCGTGAACTTCGCGCACGAGGGCACCTGGGAGGAGATCGGCGACGCGATCTACCTCGTGGTGCCGCAGAACGCGTACGTGGAGGTGGCCCCGGCCACGCCGCGCGGCAGCGCGATGCGGAACTAAGGCGCAGGTTGCACGAAGAGGGTCTTCGACTTTGTCGAGGACCCTCTTGTGGTTTCAGGGCCTCTCGCGCCGGCACGAGGGCCATACTTGGGCGTGACGCTGCGGGAGGAGCTTCTGGACCTCGTTCGCGCGGTGCCGCGGGGGCGGGTGGCGAACTACGGCGCGCTCGGGGCGGCGCTCTCGCGGCCGGTGAGCGGGGTGATCGTGGGCCGGTGGCTGGGGAGCATTCCGGAGGACGTGCCGTGGTGGCGCGTGGTGGGTCGCGACGGGCGGCTGCCGATCTGGAAGAAGGACCCCTCGCTGGAAGATCTCCAGGCGGCGCGGCTGGCCGAGGAGGGTGTCGAGGTCGTGGACCGGGTGGTGGCGGCGCGGTTCTTCGTGGAGGTTTGAGCGTTGCCCTAGTCCATTGCTGTTTGGGCAAGCGGGAGAGAGGAAACACGAAGACACAAAGCTCGCACAAAGACACTTTGGGCCGTTCTTCCCGCGAGGCTTGGTCTCGTTTTGGAAGGCACCGCCCCCTCTCCGCCTGGGGTGTGTTGGAACCACCACCCCCGGCCCCTCCTCCTCCCGCTCACGATCAGCTCGCTCGTCGTTTGGGAACTTTGGACCCGCGGCGGCAAGAGGAGGGGGGACGTGCAACCCTCCGCCCGCGAAAAGCGAATGAACCTATTGGGGGTGTGAGGGCACCCATAAGGCAGTGACGGCGCTGATCTGGGAGACGACGATCCACAAGGAGGGCTGGGACATGGACCGCGTGGTCCGGGACCACTACGACGCGGTGTACCGCTTCTGCGCGCGGCGCGTTGGCGTGGGTCGGGCGGCGGACGCGTCGCAGGAGACGTTCCTCACCGCGCAGCGGGCGATCCGGCGGTTCCGGGGCGACTCGTCGCTGCGGACGTGGATCCTGGGGATCGCGCTGAACGAATGCCGCCGCCTGATCCGGCGGGGCGGGGCGGACCCCCTGCCGCTGGAGGTCGACCTCGCGTGCCCCACGGCGGACGACGAGACGGCGGTGGTGGACCGGCAGGCCCTGGCGGCGGCGCTGGCGCGGCTGAGCGACGACCACCGGGAGGTGGTGCTGCTGCACGAGTTGCAGGGGCTGACCTACGAGGAGGTTGCGGCGATCCTGAAGGTGCCGGTGGGGACGGTGAAGAGCCGGCTGCACCATGCCTTCCTCAACCTGCGGCGGGAGATGGGCGCGTGAGCGACGACCTGAAGGCCTACGTGGACGGCGAGCTTCCGGCGGACGCGGCGGAGCGGTTGCGGCGCGCGATGGAGGCCGATGCGGGGCTTCGGGCGGATGCGGAGGCGCTACGCGGGCTGTCGGCGGCCTTGCGTGGTCTCCCGGAACCCTTGCCCGTCGGGCGGGCGGCGACGCTCGCGGCCCTGTCCGCGCGGCGTCCCCTTTGGCGGACGTGGACGCCCGCCCTCGCGGGCTGTGCGGCGGTGCTGCTGGTGGCGTCCGGGCTGAACGCGCAACGTCGGGGGCCGGTGGTGCCGGTGGAGCACGTCTACTCGGTTCCGGCGACCCCGGGGGAGGCGACGATCCCGGCGGTGCGGCGGGAGGCGTTCGAGCGGATGGTGCGGGAGATGGGCGGGCAGGTGCGACCGGATGGCGACGGCCTGCGGGCTTTCTACCCGCCGGCGGCGCACGAGCGGCTCAAGGCGCGGTTCCTGCTGCCGGAGGATTTGGCGTGGCCGACGGACGGGCTGCGGGTGCGGCTGGCGCGGTAAATCTTTTCATTTCGCTTTGGCTCCCTTTTGGTTGGGGCTTTCGACCCTTTCTGCGGTTTGGATGGTTGACGTGAGTTCCAGGGCGTTGGCGGCTTCGGCGTCGGCGTGGGGACAAAGCGCGAACGTGTCCTCGCACTCCCAAAGGCTTCTTCGAGCGATTTCGTCAACCTGCGCTCCTTCTGACGCAGACCTCGCAAGCGTAGGGATTGAGGTCGATGGTCGAGCGAACGATGTGGCGGCGTTCGCCTGTCCCGCGAAGTGGGTGAACTTGCTTCCCCAATACGGGAGCAGGTTGTTGCCCGGATACTGAAGGCCCGAGATCGGGAAGAACGTTCCGAGTCCAATATCGGTGATGCCGTCTCCGCCGGGATTGCCGCTCGTCGTGTTCGGAGCCGGCTCGTGTAACTTATGGACGCCGGAGGGGCAAAGACTAGAGCCAGAAGGGCCTGAGTGCCCAAAGAGAAGCTTGTTGATCTCGTGGTCCACGGGCGGATAGATGTCGTCGCAGCGCTTGTTGACGCCTGCCCTCGAGACACCGAGGCCCACACGCCCGTCTCTGGGATCGGTGACGTTGCCTTTGGCGAGGCCGCCGTTCGCCGTCTGCTTGCGCTGAATCGCCCCTTCCGGCGCAGCGGCGGCGGGATTCTTGAAGATTCCTCGGCTCTTCGTGCAGGGAAGGACGCGCGCAATGAAGATGCACGGCTCGTCTTCAAGGATGGTGGAATCAGGTCGCCGTCATGTTCTGCTTGAGGTTCCAGAGGTCGACCGTCTTCTTGGCGGCGAGGAGCTCGATGAGGGTGAAGGCTTTCTTCATTGGAGTTCTTTCATGGAGCTTGAGGGACAGGCGGCCCCGGTCGACGTTGGCATCGGGAAGGTGGTGGGGGGTGGGCGAGGAGGGCATCGCCCGCCGCGCGGAGCATCTCGTCGTGGACGGCGGCCTGACCCTCGGCTCCGGCGCATTCGTGGCCGAGGTGGTAGGGCTTGCCCGCGAGACAGTCCACGATCTCGGCGGCGACGCGGGCGAAAAAGGGG
>CAXTOO010000204.1:0-7574 GCA_964245875.1 uncultured Fimbriimonas sp.
ATGGTGCCCTGTAGGGGCAGGGCCTGCCCTGCCGGGGCCACGCGCCCGACGGCTTACGGACGCCGCTCTCGAACGCTCCGGCAGAGCCGTCCCGCCCCTCCAAGGCCTCGTTTCTCCACACGCTCCAAAGGAATCGCTACGTCCTTCTACCCTGCGGGAGTTAGGGATCGGGTCGAAGCGGCCGACCCGCGAGCATGGCGGGACGGAGACAGAAGGCGAGGCAGCCTCTAGAGATCGGGGGGCTACGGTCCTTTCCAATGCGATCTCATTGGCTATCATCGTGGGGTGAAGGTCGCTGGCGTAGGGATGCTCCTGTGGACGGCGGCGGTCGGATGCACACCGCGGAGTGAACCGATGCGGGCGAAGGCCCCGGTCTTCGACGCGGCAGGCGGTGAGACCGGGTTCCGAAGGTTCGTGGTTGGTCGATGGAGCCTGGGCTACGACCAGTTGGGATCGGACGCGCAGAAGAGCGAGGTCGTCGAACTGATGCGCGATACCGTCTCGCAGACTCTGACCCTCGGCGCAGACGGCACGGCTCGACTCTCCACGGACGACGGAAGCGCGTCGGGCACGTGGAAAGCGACCGGCACGACGGTCGTTTTCAGTTTCGGGCGCTGGCCTGGCCTGGGTCTTGGGCGTCACGGGGCCAGACTCCGGCGCAAAGTGGCGGCGCTCGACGCTCTCACGCCCAGCGGTGACGGTCGGCGGCTCGTCTCGCCTTCGACAAGCGGCCCGTCGCCAGACTTCGGCCTTGTTTGGGAGCGGCTGTCCGAGTGTGGCCAAGAGGTCCATGGAAGCGGAGAAGGTATCCTCTCGTCTCTTGAGCAAAGCCGACGCCAAAGGGCCGGAAGGATTCGTCCAGTGTCCGGCGTGCAAGAAGATCGTCTTCTCCGCCGACTACGAGACGGCTCTGCGAGTCTGCCCGTACTGCGGGCACCACGGACGGTTGCCCGCGCGTCTGAGGATCACGACGACCTTCGATCCGTCCAGCTTCGTGGAGCGGGACGACTCCCTACGGTCCCGCGACACCCTCGGGTTTCCCGAGTACGGCGTGAAGCTCGCGGCCTCGACGGAGAAGGCCGACGCGACCGATTCGATGATCTCCGGCGAGGCGGCGCTGGAAGGGCGGCGGGTCGCGGTGGCGGCGGCGGACTTCTCGTTCATGGGCGGTTCGATGGGGAGCGTGGCGGGCGAGAAGGTCACGCGGACGCTGGAGCGGGCGGTCGACGAGCGGATGCCCGCGATCGTGTTCTGCGCCTCCGGCGGCGCGCGGATGCAGGAAGGGATCCTCTCGCTCATGCAGATGGCGAAGACGGTGGCCGCCGCCGAGCGGGCGCGGCGAAAGGGCGTTCCGTTCATCACCGTGTTTACGGACCCGACGATGGCGGGCGTGCTGGCGAGCTACGCGAGCATCGCGGACGTGATCGTGGCCGAGCCGAAGGCGCTCGTCGGCTTTGCGGGCGCGCGGGTTTCCGCGCAGGCGGGCGTGGGCAAGGTGCCGAGCGACTTTCAGAGCGCCGAGTGGGTCCACTCGCACGGGATGGTCGACCGGATCGTGCCCCGTAAGGCGATGCGGGGGACTCTCGCGACCTTGGTGCGCACCTTGGGGGGCCACCTTGCGGAATAGGATGGCGAAGACGCACAAGGAATGGGAGCGTCCGCTCGTCGAGCTGGAGGAGAGGGTCGTCAAGATTCGCCACCTTGCCGAAAGGGAAAAGGATCCCGTCAAGCGGCAGGAGGTTCTGAAGAGCGCGGATGTCATCGAGGAGCGCACGGACGAATACCAAAAGCTGCTTTACTCGAACCTCGGCCCCTGGGAGAAGGTGCTCGTCGCGCGGGCGGAGAAGCGACCCTACACCCTCGACTACATCCAGGGTCTGTTCACCGAGTTCGTCGAGCTCGACGGCGACCGGCGGGGCCACGTCGACGCGGCGATCGTTGGAGGTCCGGCGATGTTCGAGGGGAAGCCGGTGATCGTCGTGGGCCACCAGAAGGGACGCAACATCCAGGAGCGGCAGCAACGCAACTTCGGGATGGCGAAGCCGGAGGGCTACCGCAAGGCGATCCGGCTGTTCGACATGGCGGAGCGGTTCCGGATGCCGGTGTTCACTTTCGTGGACACTCCGGCGGCCGACCCCGGCGTCGAGAGCGAGGGAAGGGGCATCTCGGAGGCGATCGCGGCGGGCATGATGAAGATGTTCGAGCTGACGGTGCCGAGCGTGTCGGTGGTGATCGGCGAGGGCGGCTCGGGCGGGGCGATCGGCATCGCCGCCTCGTCGCGGGTGCTCATGCTGGAGCACTCGGTCTACTCGGTGATCCCTCCGGAAGGGTGCGCGGCGATCCTCTGGCGTCAGCCGGAGCGCGGGGCGGACGCGGCGAAGGCGCTCCGTCTCACCGCGCAGAGCGCGCAGGAGTACGGCGTGGTGGACGAGATCATCCCCGAGCCGATGGGCGGGGCGCACCGCGACCCGATCGCGACGATCGGGAACGTGCGGGAGGCGCTGAGGCGCAACCTGTCGCTTCTGGAAGGCACGGATCCCGAGGCGTTGCGCGACGAGCGGTATGCGAAGTTCCGCGCGATTGGCGTCTTCGAGGGAGAGTAGGAGACAGGTTCAAAGGGACAAGCCTCAAGCGGAAGTCCCTTGTCCCTTGCCCCTTGTCCCTTGACTCAGATCGAGGTCCAACCATCCACGCTTCTCGAACCATAGGAACAGCAAGGCCGAGCCGAGGGCGCCCGCGCCCGCGCCCGCGACCGTGTCGCTGGGCCAGTGGACGCCCCGATAGATCCGCGAAAGCCCGACGCCCGTCGCCCAGACCAGCGAGACCACGCCCCAGCGGGCGTGGCGGGTGCCGAGCGTCATCAGCATGACCATGGTCGCGATCGCGAAGGCGGTCGTGGTGTGGCCGCTTACGAAGCTGCCCTTCTTGATGCTCTCCTGAACGATCGCGACGCTCAGGTTGCTGGGCCGTTCGCGTGGGAGGAGCTTCTTGATCAGGTCGGCGAAGGCGATCCCGGTGAGGGCGACCGTCGCGACGAGCGGCACGACGAACCTGCGCGTGGCGGGCCAGTAGGAGAGTGCGAGGGAGAAGACGACCTGGAACCATCCGAGTCCCGTGGTGCTGAGGAGCCAGAACAGCGGGTCGAGCAAGGCGGAATGCCATCCGAGATTGATCGCGCGAAAGCCCGCCATGTCGAATCGGTAGAGGCCATTCAAGATTAGGGAACAGGATACAGGGGAAAGGACCGCGCAAGTCCCTGGTACCTTCTTAGCCATGCGAATCGGCCGCGTTCCGGGACTCGGCGCCGCGACGGCGCTGGCGGCGGCCACGCTGGGCGTGTTCGCGACCTTCCAGAACTACGGTCCCGAGAGCGCGGTCCGGCGGTTCCACCACGCCGTCGCGAACGGCGATGCGCGGGAGCTCGCGCAGGTCGTCGAGGGTTCGGCGAACACCTCGGCCGTGCGGGACCTGAGTCGCTTCGTCACCGAGGCGCTCGTCGCGAGCGGCGCGAGCTACGGGATCGTGACCTCGGAGCGAACGCCGACCCAGGTCGCCATGCTGGCGCGCTACAGCAACCACCCTCCCATCGTGTGGGTCGTCATGAAGGCCCGCGACCGCTGGCGCATCGATCCTTATCTCACCCTTCAGGGACTGCGGAAGCTGGGCTACCCGTAGACTCGTTCAAAGCGCCGCGCGGATCGACCACCCGTTCGTCTCCAGGATCTGCCACGACTCCTCGACGCTCCTCCCAGTCAGCTCGCTCACGATCCTTGCGCAGCGGTCGCGCAGCTTGGCGTTCTTCGCCTTCACGTCGACCATCAGGTTCTCGACGACCTTGCCGCTGAGGACCATCGCCGCGGTGGAGATCCGGTTGAGCGCGAGCTTCTGCGCCGTTCCCGCCTTCAGTCGAGTCGATCCGGTCAGGATCTCCGGCCCGGTGTCGAGGAAGATCGGCAAATCGGCTTCCCGGAGCAACGGCGTTCCGGGATTGTTCGCGACGCCGCACGTCCAGGCGCCTTTCCGACGCGCGTGGCGCACGGCGGCGACCACGAAGGGGGTGGTTCCGCTCGCGGCGATCCCGATCACCACGTCCTGCGAGGCGAGGCCGAGCGCGTCGAGCGCCGCCGCCGCCGCCTCGCCGTCGTCCTCCGCGTCCTCGACGGCGTGCGTTCCCGCTCCCGAGCCGCCCGCGATCAGCGCCACGAACCGTCCGGGTTCGACGCCGAACGTCGGCGGCATCTCGGCGGCGTCGGCGGTCGCCACACGGCCGCTCGTGCCGGCCCCGACGTACACGATGCGGCCGCCCTGCCGGAACGCCTCGGCCACCCTCGCCGCCGCCGTCGCGATCTCCCGCGCCGCTCCCGCGACCGCTTGGAGGGTTGCCCCTTCCTCCTCGTCCATCAGGCGGACGATCGCGTCCGCGTCCATCCTGTCGAGGCCGAACGACCTCGGGTTTCTACTTTCCGTTCCCATCGATGATTTCTCTTGCAAGCTCGACCGAGCCTTGGACGGGCGGTCGCACGACGTGCCGGACCTCGAAGCGCACACCCGGCATCCGTCGCTCGAGCGATTCGCGAAGCAGCCTCTCGAACCGCTCGCTCGCCTTCCACACGCCTCCGGCCAGGGCGATTCCGACCGTCGACCGGTTCGCGAGGTGTCGCACGGCGTGGAGGGCGACCGTCGTGGCGAGTTCGTCCTCCTCGCGCTCGGCGACGGATTCCGCGTATGCCAAGCCGTCGCGGAGGTCCGCCGCGAAGGCGGGCATGAGCCGCGCGAGCAGAACCTGCGGCGAAGGCGCGCGGTAGACCGCCGCCACGATCTCCGCGCGCTCGGAGGTCCCGAAGAGTCCCGCGACCTTCTCTCCCAGCCCGTCGCTTCGTTCGATGGAGTCGCCGAGAAAATGGACCAGCGCCGCGCGGCCGAAGCGGAAGCCCGAGCCTTCGTCGCCGAGCAGGTAGCCGCCGACGCCCGTCTTGGTCAGACGTCCCTCCGCATCGTGGCCGCAGACGAGAGAGCCTGTCCCCGCGACGATCGTCACGTCCGTGCCTTCGGGGGCGGCGGCGTGGGCGGCGGCGTAGTCCGGCTCGGCGCGCAGCTGCGCGCCGGGGAAGAACTCGCCCAGAAGCGCTACGGCCTGGCGGCGCTGGTCCGGGCCGACGAGTCCCGCGAACGCGCCGCAGGCCGCCGTTGCGGGCGGACAGCCCTCGGTGGACTGGCGGAGGCTGCGCCGGATCGTCTCCAAGGGGGTCGCGAGCAGATTGGCCGCGCCGCTCTGGCCTCGGAACACCGCCTCGCCCCTCTCGTCGACCGCGAGAACCCGGCTGGTGGAGCCGCCGCAGTCGAGGCCGACGAAAGTTCGCATGGGCGGAGGGGAGGTTACCCCTCGCATCCGGGTACACCTAAGGGCGAGTGGCGATGCGACACGAGGACGGGGGCCAGCGTGAGCCCGCACGGGCGCTTGCGGGCGGAGGGGCGGTTCGCCTTCCCGGACGCATCCTCGTCTCCATGAAGGTGTACCTCGGGGACGCGGTCATGGCCGCCCCGATGCTCGACGGCCTCGACGCGGCGGGCTGGGACGTCACGCTGCTCACCGCGCCCCTGGCCGCCAAGGCGCTCGGAAGGGAAAGGCTCGTCCCGTACGAGAAGAGCCGCTGGCCCTGGCAGACCCTTGCCCAGGCCAAGCGCCTGAAGGCGCACGGATTCGACGCCTGCATCCTGATCAACCGGAGCGTCCGCGCCGCCCTCCTCGCGAAGCTCGCCGGCATCCCCGTCCGCATCGGCCATCCCGTCGAGGGCCGCGCCTCGCTGCTCACCGACCGCGTTCCCTACGATCCCACCCTCTTCGAGGCGGTCTCGACCGCCCGGCTCGCGGAGCCGCTCGGAGTCGTCGTCGGGAACCCCGTTCCCCGGCTCGCGCTCACGCCCGAGGAGACGCGCGAGGGCGACGCCTTGCGCGGGGGCGCCGATCTCGCGATCCAGCCCGGTGCGCGCTACGACGAGAAGCGGCTGCCCCTGGAGGCGCTCTGCGAGGCCGCCCGCGAGTGGCAGCGACAGGGCTGGCGGATCGTGACGGTCGGTGGGCCCGAGGAGCGCGGCGAGACGGACGCGCTGATCGCCTCCCTCGACGCTCCGGTGGTCGATCTCGTCGGCCGCTGCGGGGTGCGCGAGACCATGGCCGTCCTCGCCGGGGCGACCGTCGCCGTGGGCGCGGACACGGGCGTCATGCACCTCGCGGTGGCGGTCGGCTGTCCGACGGTCCAGGCGTTCGGACCGACGCCCATCCAGAAGTGGGGTCACGACTACGCGCCTCACCGGGTCCTCGCCGCCCCGAACGGCCGCATGGCGTCGATCACGGCGGGCGAGCTGCTCGCGGCGGTCGGCTCGCGGTGAGGGGAAGAAGGAAGGGGTGCGCCGGGGCGCCGGGGGTGGCCTGCTCCGGACCTTTGCGCCTTTGCGCGTTTGCGAGAACCGTCCGAAGGATCGCCGCGTTTTTCCTCCTCCTCGCCCTTTCCCTCTTTCCCCTTCCCTCGCACGCCCAAAACGCCCTGATCCTCATCCAGCACGACCGCGCCGGACCCAACCTGCCCAGCGCCGACTACGTGTTTGCCGAGTGGATCCGCTGGCCCGCCGACCAGCCAGGCCTGAACAATCGCATCCTCTCCCTGGCCACCGGAGTCGATCTCCAGGGCGAGCCGGACGACCTGAGCTTCAAGGAGATCGGGCGGGATCGAAGGGCCTCCCGCAACGTCTATCGGCTCCAGCGACGCGGCTTCTTCGCGGCGCGCGAGCGCTATCTCGAAGGCGTGCAGACTTGGGTGGTCGAGAACCCGCGGCACGCGGTCAGCCCCACCGTCCCGCTTCTCGCCCTCGACGCCTCAGACCGCACGATCGAGATCCATCCCTACGGCGCCCCGCTTCCGGCCACCGGCCTGGTCCTCTACGAGGCGCTCGGTTGGGACGACGCGCGGGCGATCGCCCAGCGGGCGTCGGGCCGCACCCTCATCGTCGAGTACCCTCCGGACGGCGAAGACGGGTGGAGCCGCTTCTGGCTTCGTGGACACTGGCCGTCCGGCGTTCCGACGGAGCCGGGTCTGGGGGTTCCGGGCCTCGTGCGCGCCCGCAGCGCGCTGGCCCTCCTGCTCAGGCCGACCGACTTCGCCTGGAGCCCGACGGATGCCGGAAGGTGGGGCGGTCCGAACCGGTGGCTGGAGCACGGCCGCAACGCGTCGTGGGGCGTTCTGCTGGGCTGGTTCCTCCTTGCCACCTTCGTCGTGGCCTGGGCGCTCGCTCAGGTGATGAACGAGGATCGTGGCCCCTTCGTGGCGGAGATGCTTGTGCTCGCCTCCCTCTCCCCTGCGTCCCTTGTCTTCGCGGGGGCGGTGGAGCGGCAGGTCGGCCTGGACGCATGGCCGCTCATGTTCGTGCTGGCGTTTGCCGTGCTCTACGGAGCGTCGCTTCTGGTGGGCGTGGCGGCGGAGAGGTGGGCGCCGGAGGCGCATCCCCTTTGGTCGGCTTCGCTGGTGGGACTCGCGACGATGGCCCTCTTCGATCCTCTGTGGTCCGAGTTTTCCGGC
>CAXTOO010000205.1:0-7542 GCA_964245875.1 uncultured Fimbriimonas sp.
CCGTGAGCGTCTCGGCCCCTCCTCGTACCCTCCGCGTCGGCATCCTCGGCTTCGGCACCGTCGGCTCCGGCGTCTACCGGATGCTCGCGGACAACCAGGACGCCATCGCCCGCAAGGTCGGCCTGAGCCTGGAGGTCGTGCGGATCGGAGTGAAGGACGCCGCGAAGCCGCGCGGGCTGGACCCGGAGATGTTCACCACGGACCTCGCGAGCATCGTGGACGATCCCTCCATCGACGTCGTGCTGGAGCTGATCGGCGGGATCGAGACCGCGCGGGAGATGGTCGAGCGGGCGCTGGCGAACGGCAAGAACGTGGTCACCGCGAACAAGGAGCTTATGGCGAAGCACGGCTCGCGGCTCGTGACGCTCGCCAAGGATCGCGGGCTCGACCTGCACTACGAGGCGGCGGTGGGCGGCGGCATTCCGCTCGTGCAGCCCCTGAAGCACCAGCTCGCGGGCAACGACGTGCTGAAGATGATGGGCATCCTGAACGGCACGACGAACTCCATCCTCACCGCGATGCAGGAGGAGGGGGCCGACTTCGAGGACGCGCTCGCCGACGCCCAGGCGAAGGGCTACGCCGAGGCCGACCCCACCGCCGACGTGGACGGGTACGACGCCTCCTACAAGATCGCGATCCTCGCCTCCATCGCCTTCGGGAAGCAGGTGCCGCTCGACAAGGTGTACCGCGAGGGCATTCGGGGGATCACGCGGCTCGACATGCGGTACGCCGACATTCTGGGCTACCGGATCAAGCTGCTGGGCATCGTGGACGCGGTGGACCACGACCGGGTGCGGGTGCGGGTGCATCCCGCGATGCTGCCCAAGGCGCACCCGCTGGCGAGCGTGAACGGCGTGTACAACGGCCTCTGGCTCGACGGCGACTTCGTGGGCGACGTGATGTTCTCCGGGCGCGGCGCGGGCAGCGACCCGACGGCGAGCGCGGTCGTGGGCGACCTCATCGACGTGGGCCGCAACCTCGCCGCCGGCGGCAAGGGGAGCGCCATCCCGTACGGGACGGGCATGGCGACCGCGCCCATCGACTCGCTCGTCACCGGCTACTACCTTCGTCTGAAGGTGAACGACCGCCCCATGGTGCTGGGCACGATCGCGAACACCTTCGGCGAGCACGACGTGTCGCTCGCCGCGATGGAGATGAAGACGCTGGAGGCGGGCCAGGGCGAGATCGTGTTCCTCACGCACCCCTGCCGCGAGTCGGACTTCGTGGCCGCGCTGGAGCGGCTGAAGGGGCTGGAGGAGATCGCCGAGATGGGGACGTGGCTACGAGTGGAGGGCTAGAGCCCCCTCTCGTCGCCCCGACACGACGCTTACGCCTTTCGCCCTCTTGCGTCGGGCGATGAGAGGGGGTTGGGGGAGAGCAAGCGAGCCTTCAATCGCTCGGCAGAAAAGGATGGGAGCCGCGCACCGAGGCGACGAGGAGGGGAACCCTATCGCCCGCCCGCTGGCAGGTGCGTCTTAAGGAACCGCTCCAGCAGCTCGTAGACGTGGACCGTGGTGCCCGGACCCTCGAAGATGCCGTGCGTCCGGTTTGGGTAGGCCATCATCTGAAACGGCTTGCCCAGCTCAACCAGTCGGTCGATCAGGCGCTCCGTGCCCTGGAAGTGGACGTTGTCGTCGCCCGTGCCGTGGACGATGAGCAGGTCGCCCCGGAGTCCCGCCGCGTGGGTGATCGGCGAGCTCGCCTCGTAGTCCTTCTCGTTCTCGGGCAGGAGGCCCATGTACCGCTCCTGATAGATCGTGTCGTAGAGGCGCACGTCCGGGACCGGGGCGACGGCCATGCCCACCTTGTAGATCTCCGGGTGGCGGAACATGAGATTGAGCGTCATCGAGCCGCCCCCGCTCCAGCCCCAGACCGCCACGCGCGAACCGTCGACGTACGGCAGCTCGGCGATCTGCCGCGCGGCGGCGGCCTGGTCCTCCGAGGCGAGGACCCCGATCTTCCGGTAGACCGCCTTGCGCCAAGCGCGGCCCTTGAGGCTCGGGGTGCCCCGGTTATCCACGCTGGCGACGATGTACCCCCCATGGGCGAGCATCTGATGGAAAAGGTAGTCCGCCCCGCCCCAGACGTCGATCACCGTCGCCCCCCCAGGCTCGCCGTAGACTTGGAACAGCACGGGATATCGCTTCTTAGGGTCAAAGTCGGGCGGCAAGGTGAGGCGGGCGTCCATCGGCTCGCCGTCGGCGGCCTTGAGGTTGAGGAATCGGGTCGGGCCGAGCTTCAGCGCCGCGAGTTTGGCTTTCAGAGCATCGTTGGTCTCCACCGTCCGGACGACCTTTTCATCCGGGAGGGACACCAACTCGAAGACGGGAGGCGCGTCGACGCTCGAACGCACCGCAAGCGCCCAATGAGCGTCGGGACTCAGGATGGGATAGTCGGATCCCGCGATGTCCGGCGGGGTGACGCGGACCGGCGTCGCACCGCCCCGAAGGTCGCACCGGTAGAGATAGCGGCGGATCGCTGAGGTGGGCGAGGCCCTAAAGTACGCGATGCCCCGCTTCTCGTCCACGCCCGCTACGCCTGCCACGTCAAATTCACCGGGGGTGAGCAGGACGGGCGCACCGCCGTCGCGCGGCACTCGGTAAAGGTGGCGCCAGCCGTCGCGCTCGCTGAGGGTCAGGAAAGCGCGCCCACCGTCGATCCAGCGAACGCCCTCCTCTCCGGCGGCGTTCATCTGGAGCTCGATCCAGGCGGCATCGACGTCCGTGAAGATCGGTCGCGCCGCGCCCGTCGCGGCGTCGGTCAGCAAAAAGTTGTCCTGGTTCTGCGTTCGATTCAGCCGCTGAATGAGGAGCGTCCGCGAGTCGCCCGCCCAGCCCATCGCCGCGAGGTAGCCCGAGTCGCCGTCCACCGTGGGTGCCATCCACGTCGTGGCCCCGCCTGCGGCAGGGACGACGCCGATGCGGACGCTCGCGTTCTTCTGCCCGGGCTTCGGGTAGGGGAAGCGGCGAATCGTCGGGTAGAGCGCGTTGGTGTCGTCGATCAACGTGTAGAGCGGCTCCTCGTGGGTGTCGAACTGCCAGTAGGCGATCCGCTTCCCGTCCGGGCTCCAGCGCCAGGCGTCGCGCAGATCCAGCTCCTCCTCGTACACCCAGTCCGAGGTGCCGTTGATCCGCGTCTCGCCGCCGTCGGTCGTCAGGCGGGTCGTTGCGCCGGCGGCGAGATTCTGGGCATAGAGGTCGTTTCCCCGAACGTAGCCGACCCGCATCCCGTCGGGCGAGAACTTGGCGAACATCGTGGTGGACGGGGCGGCGTCGGGGGCGATCCGGGTGAGCTTGCCGGTGCCGAGCTCGACGACCCAATAGTCGCCGCGCGTGTTCTGACGCCAAACCTTCTGGGTGTTCGTGAAGACGAGGAGGCGCTTGCCGTCTTTCGAGAGAACCATGCTCTCGGGCACGAGGGGACCCTTTCCTCCCGGCGGTACGAGGCGCGCTTTCGGCACGAGGGTCTCCTTGCGCCCCGTCGCCGCGTCGGTCGCCACCACGTCGCCGTCCTTCATGGCGAGCCACCGCTTGCCATCGGGCATCCACACGGGGATGTCGGGATACGCTTCGCGGTACTCGCCGCTGAAGATCGACCGGACGGTGAGTTCGTCCGGGCGAGGCGTCTGAGAGGCGAGAAGGCACGCGGCCAACGCGGCGAAAGGCATGGCCGCTAGTATAGACCTCAGACCCGGATCGGTTTCACCACGCGGCCCGTCTTGGCGCTCTCGATCGCCGCGAGGCTGATCGCCAGCGCGGCGAGGCCCTCCCGCCCGGGGACGGGCACCGACGTGCCGCGGCGCAGGGCGGTCACGAAGCCGTCGATCTCGCGGTAGTACGGGTCGTCCCCCGGCACGAGGCCACCGTCGGTCGCCACGCCGCCCGCGGTGGCGGTGCGCAGGAAGGCGTTCCCGCGCGAGTCGTGCTCGATCAGCCCGCCGCTGCCCGCGACCTCGAACGTCGTGCGGAAGCCCGTGGGGTCCATCCAGGTCGCCTCGACGTGCGCGACGGCGCCGGAGTCGAAGGTGAGGGTCGTGAGGGCGTAGTCGGGACCCCTTCCGTCCTGGAGGCCGACGCTCCGGGCATAGAGGTGGGACACCTCGCCGAGGGTCCAGCGGAGCCAGTCGAAGTCGTGGATCGCGAGGTCGAGCAGCACGCCGCCGCTCTGGGCGAGGTCGCCGTACCAGCCCTCGGCGCCCGCGGGGGCCTTGCCGCCGCGGCGGGTGCGGGCGGCGGCGGGGGTGCCGACCGCGCCCTCCTTCACGAGCCGATGGCCCTCGGCGAAGTCGGCGAAGAAGCGCACGACCTGGGCGGCCATGAGGGGAACGCCCGCCCTTTCCGCCGCCTCGACGATCTCCAGGCCCTCCTCGAAGGTGCGCGCGAGCGGCTTCTCCATAAGCACCGCGCGCCCGGCGGCGACCGCCATCAGGGCCGCCTCGCGGTGGAGCGGCGTGGGCAGGCAGACGTCGATGGCATCGCAGACCTTCAGGAGATCGTTGTAGTCGGGCACGACCGTCCCGCCGCTCGACTCGGCCACGGCGCGGGCCCGCTCGGCGTCCCGGTCGTGAACGAAGAGATCCACGCCCTCCATCCGCGCGTACTGCCGCGCGTGGACGCGCCCGATTCCCCCTGCGCCGAGAAGGCCGACTCTCATTTGGAGTGAAGTGTGACAGGTGCGAGGGCGATGGATCGTCTATCCTACCGGGAGTGCCCAAGACGGTCCGGGAGATGAAGAGCGTCGCGCGTCGGTTCGGATGGGTCTACTCTCACACATCGGGAAGCCACGCCCACTTCTTATCACGCGACGTTGGCGGGCGTTCTGACCATCGCCGGAGCAGACTACAAGGAACTCGACAAGAAGGCCGAACGCCTTTTGAGGAAGCAGATCGAAGGAAAATGAGCAAGTACGCCGTCGTCTACGAAGCGCCCAACGCCGAGGTGGGCAATTGGTCCGCCCACGTTCCTGACCTTCCCGGATGCGTGGGGGCCGCCGACACGTTCGAGGAACTCAGCGCCATGATGGCCGCGGCCGTCGCCGGGCACGTGGCGTTCATGCGTCAGCGAGGCGTCCCGGTTCCATCGCCTTCGGTGCGGGTCGAAGAGTTGGAAGCCGCCTGACGGCATCCGCGGCGAGAAGGCCGACTCTCATCTCGAGTGAAGTGTGACAGGTGAGGAGTGACGGGTGGGACGATGCCAGTGGACGAACGCCCCAATGAGGGCGGCGACGAACTGGAGACCGCCAATGATCAGGACCAAGGCCGGAAGCCACTTCAGGGTCCGGCCTTCGAGCAGAAGGTGGTAGAGGGCGTCGGGCAGGGCGAGGGCGAGCCACACCGCGAGAACCGCCGCCGGCACTGTCCAACGCACCCGCGGTTCACGCCCGACCCAAAGGGAAGCAATTAGTGGCGTTCCGACGAGCAAGGCGATCTGCCAGTTTTCAAGTACGATCCCCACCGATTCCGCCGACTGGCCCCGCAGGGCAAGCATGTTCAGCAAGGTCAGCGTGAGGACCGCTATGAATGGTCGCGGCACAGCGGACGAGGGTCGGAGCGGCAACGAGCCTTCCGCCACGCGCCACGCCGCCTCATCTAAGAACCGGCGCTCGATGCCCGCCTCCTCTGCCGCTTGAAACAGCCTCTCGGTCGAGTTCTCCTCGTGCTCCGCCTGGAGCCGCGCCGCGAGGTGGATCGCCTCGGCCTGCTGGCTTGGCGTCATGGGCGGCAGGTCGTCCTCGTGACGCAGGCTCATCGTCGCCCCTCGCGCAGGACGGCGTACAGCGCGTCGCACCGGGCGGGCGTGAAGCGGACGGATTCCGAGGAGGCGACCCTGGCCACGGCTCTATTATACGGCAGGTCGGCTTCTCGCCAGCACCCGAGCGAGGGAGGGTCCTTCTACCATTCCCGACCCCGCGACACCGCGCAGCGGGAAGGCTATCGCTTGGAAGGCGTAGCAAACGTCAAGAGCAGGGGCTTCACGCCGCCTGAAGGATCGTCAGGCCAGCGGAGTGGGTGCAGCGGTTCCGGCCCGCCTCCTTGCTCGCGTAGAGCGCCGCGTCCGCCGCCGCGATGAGCGACTCGGCCGTCGCGCCGTCGCTTCCCGCCGTCGCCACGCCCAGGCTGCAGGTCACCGCCCGCTCCACCCAGTCACCGTCCTCGACGGCCCGGCGGAACCGATCCGCCGCGGCGAGGCCCTTCGCCGCGCCGGTGTTGTGCAGCACGATCGCAAACTCCTCTCCACCGTAGCGCGCGGGGTTCTCGTAGGAGCGCGCGGTGGTCCGCAGCAGCCGCGCGAAGCGGCGCAGCACCTCGTCGCCCGCCGGGTGGCCGTAGGTGTCGTTGTACGACTTGAACCGGTCGATGTCGAGCAGCACGAGCGAGAACGGCTTGCCGGTTCGGTCGAACTCCGCGAGCGCCCCTTCGAGGTCGCCGAGGAACGCGCGACGGTTCCAGAGGCCGGTGAGGCCGTCCTTGGAGGCCAGGTCGTGGAGGCGCGCGTTGGCGTCGACGAGGCTCGCCTTCTCGCTGTTCAGCAGCCGGGTGGCCCGCTTGTGGGCCGTCACGTCGACGTTCGCGCAGACCGCGCCCACGGTCTTCCCTCCCCGGCCCCGCAGGGCGATGATCTGGCACGCGAAGTCGCGCGAGCCGTCGCCCCCCGCGTAGGTCCAGTCGAAGTTCTCCTGGCCCGATCCGGTGAGGGCCGCCCTGCAGCGGGCCTCCGTCCAGGCGCCGTCCCCGGCGGCGAGCACCTCCCAGACGGGGCGGACGAGGGTGTCGAAGGAGGGGATGCCGAACGCCTCCTCGGCGGCGCGGTTCCACTCGTGGACGCAACCGCCCTCGTCGAAGGTGAAGCAGGCCACCGGCAGGCCGTTGAACAGGTCCTCGAAGCGGCGCGAGGCGATCTTCAGGCTCTCCGCCAGCTCGGCCGTCTCCTGGGCGATCCGGTTCTCCTCCTCGTTGCGCTCCGCCATCCGGTCCTCGGCGGCGAGCACACGCCGTGCGACGGTGAGCCGCGCGCGGAGCTCGTCGGAGTCGAGGGGCTTGCCGAGGAAGTCGTCCACCCCCGCGTCGTACGCCTCCAGCCGCTTCGCCCTGTCCTCGCGCGCGCTGCACATCAGGAAGTAGACGTACGGTCCCTCGCTCTCACGCAGGCGTCGGCAGAGGTCGATTCCGTCCATGCCCGCCATGAGCCAGTCCGAGATCACGACGCGGTACGGCTCGGCGGCGTGCCTGGCCAGCGCCTCCTCCGCGCTCGCCGCGTGGTCGGCCTCGATGCCCATCGACGCGAGGCTGCGGCGCACGAACGCCGCGCAGATGGGGTCGTCTTCGACGACGAGGATTCTCAGGGAGGATAACGCGTTCATAGGCACCGGGACACGAGGTTCCTTCCACATTTTCGCGAGACTCCCGGAAGGAGTCGCGGACGGGCCCCTTGAAAGGGCCGTAGTAGCTCTGCAGGAGTCCCTTTAAGGGACATCACTCCATGCAACGCGCCTTCACCCTCATCGAGCTCCTCGTCGTCATCGCGATCATCGCGATCCTCGCCG
>CAXTOO010000206.1:0-7542 GCA_964245875.1 uncultured Fimbriimonas sp.
CACCCTCTCACAACTCCTTAGCGCGGTGCCTGCGGCGTCTTCGCCGCAGGCACCGCGCTAAGGAGTTGTGCGCTCGGGGCTTCCCCGGAAAACTGATTAATTTCAAACATACTTTTGACAACGCGCGAGTGTATGTTACTTAAGGTGATTATATACTTGACTCAGAGAACCGTGCTATAATAGAAGCATGAGCAACGGAGTCACGTTCCCGAAAACGCTTCTGGAGGCGACGCGCAAGTTCGCGGACCCCGAAGTGGGGTGGCAGTTCGCCGTGGCTCTGCGTTGGCCGGAAGGGGTCGTGTGCCCGTTCTGCAGTAGCCGCTCGCACTCCTTCCTCTCAACGCGCAAGACGTGGCAGTGCAAGGGATGCAAGAAGCAGTTTAGCGTCAAGAAGGGCAGCATCTTCGAGGATTCGCCCATCAACCTCGACAAGTGGCTCGTAGCGATGTGGCTCCTCGCCAACGCGAAGAACGGCATCAGTTCGTGCGAGCTTCACCGCTCCATCGGCGTGACGCAAAAGACCGCGTGGTTCATGCTCCATCGGCTTCGTTACGCGCTGCAGAACGGAAGCATGGAGAAGCTTGGGGATCACGTCGAAGTCGATGAAACGTACATCGGCGGCAAGGCGCGGAACATGCCCGCGCACAAGCGAGAGGCCAAGATCAAAGGACGCGGCGCGGTCGGAAAAGCCATCGTGGTCGGGATGCTGGAGCGCGGCGGCGACGTTCGCACCATGCACGTCAGCCACGCGGACAAGAGGACACTGCAGGGCATCGTGAAGGCGGGCGTACACAAGGGCGGCAACCTCTACACGGACGCGCACAAGGGTTACAGCGGCCTCGTGAGCGACTACGCGCACAAGGTCGTGGACCACGCGGTTGCCTACGTCGAAGGAACCACCCACACGAACGGCCTGGAAAACTACTGGAGCCTCTTGAAGCGGACCATCGGCGGCACCTACGTCTCTGTCGAGCCGTTCCACCTTCACCGCTACCTCGATGAGCAGTCCTTCCGCTATAACGAGCGCAAGTTGTCCGACGCGGAACGGTTCGAGTTGGCGTCCAACGGCGTCGGTGGGAAGCGCCTCACCTACAAGCGACTGACCGGCAAGGAGACTGCAGCTGGAGCGTCCGCATGAAGGAGACCAATACCGACCGAACGGACCCCGGCAAGGGCGGGGGAAGCGAAGAGAAAAGCCCTGAGTACCTTGCGTTCGAAGCGTTTGCGCGCAAGGTACTCAGCGTTCCGAAAATTGAACTGGATAGACGGGAAGAAGCGTCAGACGACCTTGCCGATGGATCGGATAAACGCCCGCAGTGGACAAAGAGGACACCAAAAACATGACCGTTCGAGAAGGAACGACTGCAGATCATTTGAACCGAGAGCTGAGCGAGCAGCGACGCTCCGTTGACTTCGATACGTTCGACATTCATACGGGCCAATTGCTTTCCATGCTCGATGGAAAGCAGATCGCGGTGGCTCCCGCGTATCAGAGGAAGTTCAGATGGGACCCGGAAAGATCATCGAAGCTCATTGAGTCGCTGATGTTAGGAGTTCCGGTGCCAAGCGTCTTCATGGCGACGAACGAGGACAACACATGGGAGGTGGTCGACGGGGTCCAACGCATCCATACCATCGTCAACTTCGCGGGCACTGCCGACACACGCGCCACTCTTGCGATCAAGGAGCCTCTAAGGCTGACGGGGCTGACTAAAATTCCTGCGTTCAACGGGTTTACCTTCGAAGATCTCCCTGCTGGCCTGCAGCGACACTTTACGACCAGGCCGATTAAGGTCATCACGTTGAGCGACAAGAGCGACCTTGTCGTGCGCTACGACCTGTTCGAAAGACTGAATACGGGCGGCATTATACTGTCGCCACAGGAAATACGAGACTGCATTTACCGTGGCGACTTTGCGGACTGGATCGAAGAACGCACGAAACACCCAGGTTTCAGGGCGACGGTTCGGTTGACGCCACTGCAGTCAGAAGACGCCACGGCTGAAGAGTGCGTCCTAAGGTTCTTCGCCTTTCGCGACCGGTACAAGGAGTTCGATCACAGCGTTAAAGACTTTTTGAACGACTACATGAAGGAAAGTTCTGAGTCCTTCGACTACGTAGGGAATGAACTCGTATGGGATAGGACTTTCTCCGAACTCGCGCGGGTGCTACCTCATGGGATTACTCGGAAGAAAACCCGGAACGTTACTCCGCTGAACCTCTTTGAGGGCATCGCCGTTGGTGCGTCCTTTGCGCTTGATAAGAGACCGACGTTGGACGGGTCAGAAGTCGAGGTCTGGCTTCTCTCGAAAGAGCTTAGGACTTTTACGACTGGGGCGACGAACAGCCGTCCTGCAATCAAGGGCAGGATAGAGTTTTGCCGGGATCGGTTCTTGGGAATTCCTTATGTTCCAGGGGATTGAAGCAGAAGCCACAGCAAGGTTTAGAGGCGTCCGCCAGACGCTCTCAAGATCGCCGAGAGGTGTGGCTTCCCCTTCGGCTGAGATGAAAGGCTACGTCTTCGTGCAGATATATGCTATTTATGAGTACGTTGTAAAGTCGTCCGTCGAGGCGACGCTGCAGGCCTTCAACCAATCAAATGTCCGGCTCTCAGAAGTGCGCCTTCCTCTTCTGTCGCTGTGCCTGCACGGAGAACTGCAGTCCCTGCAGGACTGCAGTTCGAAGAAAGCATGGGAAAAGCGTCATGCCCTATTCGAAGCCATAGGTTCGAGCCGAACCGCAGTGGTCGACACAGCTCTCTTGCCGAACTTGGGAGACCATTTTCGCCATCGTGACCTGCAATTTGTCTTTGAGGTCTTTGGGGTTCGAGGGCTGCCCACACGGCGCAGGAACCACTCTTTCCGAATTAATGAGGTCGTATTGAATCGCAATCAGATCGCGCATGGCGAGGTGAGAGCGGAGGAAGTAGGACGCAACTTCTCGCGACAAGACATAAACCACAGGATCGATCAGATGGAGAGCGTCTGCAGGTGCATCGTGGCCCGGCTCAGTCAGCACTGCGGCAACACTCAGAACTTCATGCGCTGACTGTCTCTGAGTCAAGTATATAATCGCCCTACTTAAGGAAGGCCAAAGGGCCTTCCGGAAAAAGATCATGAAGACTCGAATCCTTGTTGCCGTTCTCGCGCTCCTGAGCGTCGTTGCTATCGCCCCCGCGCAGGGCACCATGAGCAAGAAGCCCATGATGAAGAAGGGCACGATGATGAAGAAGGCCCCCGTCAAGAAGGGCTAAACCCCTCTCGACGTCACCGACGCTCACGAGGGGCGGAGCCACAATGGCTCCGCCCCTTTCTGTATGGCGGTGAAGGCGCTTTGCCGGACGGCGCATGAAACGGCGCGCTGGGTCTACTCGTCATCCTTGGAATGGGACCGCTCCTCGCCCTCGCGCTTCTCGCCCAGGCTCCCGACAGGACGCAAGCGATCCTGCCTGAGGTCGTGTTCGAGCAGGCCGACGCCCGCGAGGCGCTGCGTTGGCTTTTCCGCAAGGGCCTCATTGGCGGCACCATCGCCCCGGATGTACAGGGCGTCGTCACCCTCAGCCTGCGGAACGTGACCTGGGAGACCGCGCTCCAGAACGTCACGCGCCAGGTCGATGCTTCCTACCGGGTCACGGAGGGATGGTTTTACGTCGTGAGGCACGAGGAGTTCACGCTTATCGAGCCTTCCCACCCCAGTGCCGACCTGTTGAAGATCGAAAGCTCCTACCAGAAGATTTCGAACGCCGTCGCCGCAGGGCGCGGCAGTGACCTTCGGAACGCACTCGCCGTCGGCTACGAAGATCGTAACGCGACGAGAACCCTGACAAGCGAGCCCGCCATTCGTTCGCTTGTCGGGACGGTTCGCGCCTATCCGCGCTTTGCCGTCGAGAGGGTCGATCGTCTGGAAGACGCCCGCGCGGAGTTCATCGTCTCTTACGCGCGTCCCCAAGCGATGCCGCTCTACTACCGTGACTTCTGGCGCAGGACCGGGGGAGAATGGCGCCTCGCCGCACACGAGGAGACCGTCCTGAACCCGCCTCTGCGGTTCAAGGATGCCCTCATCTCCGAGGTCCTCCGCACGGTGGCAAAGGGCGTCACCATCGATCTAACCGGGCGGACCTTCGACGCCGCCCTCTCCGAACTGATGCGCACCACCGGCCTGACCTACCGGATCGAAGGCGGGGTGTACGATGTCGTTCCCCGAGAGCCGCGATGAACGCCCGCTACGTCCACGTCGAGGTGCGCGAGCTGCGGCGGGGACTCACCCTCGCCCACGCCGAGGCCGACTGCGCCGTCACCCTTCCCACCGGCGAGACGGCGACCCTGACCGCCCAACTTAGAAGTGACCGCGCCCCCTACTGGCGCGTCGTGAGCGTGGACGACTTAGGGAACACCCTCATCGCAAACGCGATCGACGCCATCGGCGAGGAAGAGCTGTTCAGCCGCATCGCCACCGCCGCCGCCCTGTGGAACGTCTGGGACTCCCTCCGCGCCGCCGACTAACGTAGCGTAGGCGTCCCGCCTGCATCGTGAAGGCGGTTGACAAAATCGCTTCTCGACGCCTTCCTCCCCGTACTCTCCGTGCTCTCTGGGGTGAGAATCACCCCTTGAAAAGCCCGTCAACCACCCAAACGCAGGTTGGGCCTAAAGGCCCAACCTGCGAAAGGAAATTATTTCGGCAGCGGCAGCCCCAGCGCCGCTAAGGTCTTCCGCAACCTCTCGATCCGCCCGGGCGTGTCGAAGGACAGGCCCAACGGTCGGCCGCGACAATCCACGATCAGCCCCACCGCCCCGCCGATGAGGTTCGTCAGGTGGTCGCGCCCACCCCGCGCCCCGTCGAAAGAGCGGATCGTCACCGCCTTGCCCTTCCCGCCCCCAACGTCGAAGGGCTTCGCCGGCTCCACAACCAGCGACTCCGCCGAATTCGCCAGCGGCACCACGGCAATCTCCCCAAAAGGCACCGACACGTCCACCCCGCCCCCGTGCACCCGGACGCAAGGCTCGCCTTCGCGGCCCGTTCCGATCGGCGCGACGCACGTCCCGATCCGCACGATGCAGTCCCGCTCGAACACCTCCCGCGCCGCGTCGTACAGGTGCTCGCTCAGCACCCCGAGGTGCGGCATCATGAAGATCGAGTCGACGGTGAGCATCGTGATCCCCTCCGGCGCGTAGGCGTCCATCATCATCAAGGCCGACTGCGCCCGCTTCGGCGCGTGCGAGAGCACCCCGCCCGAGCCGATCACCATGTCCAGCGCCATCATGCTCACCAGCGACTGGCCGCTCGCCTTCTGGTCGAAGATCTGCCCCACGTCCCGTTGCTGCGCCGACCCCACGAGGTCCCGCGCGAGCGACTTGTGGTGCTCGAATGCCAGCCGCAGCGCCTCGCGCGACACCGCGTGCTCGATCAGCAGATCCTCGTACGTCTGCGGGATCGTCGTCGGTCGGATCATCTTGTTCCGCAGCCGGTTCCGAACCTCCGCCGGGTCGATCTCGAACGGCAGCCACCGCGCGATGTTCTCCACCCCCGCCTCCTTCAGCACGTTGCAGATCGAGTACGACATCCCGAGGTTCGCGGAGACGGTCCGGTTGTAGACCCGTTCGCCGTTCCCCGCGAGGAACACCGAGAACACGTCCGTCGTCGCCCCGCCGATGTCCACCCCGAGGACGTTGATCTTCTCGTTCTCCGCGTACTCCTTCAGGAGCTTGCCCACCGCGTTCGGGGTCGCCATCACCTCCTCGCTCGTCCACTCCAGCAGCTTCGAGTAGCCCGGCGCCTGCTGCATCACGTGCTGGAGGAACATCTCGTGGATCTCCTCGCGCGCCGGCCCCAGGTTCTCCGCGTCGAGCGTCGGTCGCAGATTGTCCACGATCTGCAGCTCGATCCCGCCGCCCAGCACCCGCCCGACGTCCTCCCGCGCTTCGCGGTTGCCCGCGTAGATCACCGGAAGCCGCATGTCTCCGAACCGCGGCTTGGGGTCGGCCCGCCGCACGACCTCCGCCATCTCCAGGATCTGCATCCGGTTGCCCCCGTCCGTGCCCCCCGACATGAGGATGATGTCGGGCCGGAGCTGCCGCAGCCGCTCCACCCGCTGGTGCTCCTTGCGGCCGTCGTTCACCGCCAGCGTGTCCATGAGGATCGCCCCCGCCCCCAGCGCTGCGCGCTCCGCCGACTCCGCGCTCATCTCCTTCACCACGCCCGCGACCATCATCTGCAGCCCGCCGCCCGCGCTGGAGGTCGAGAGGTACAGGTCCGCCGCGTCGAGCCTTCCCTCCACGCCGGTCTCGTCCGCCGCACCCTCCTTCAGCCGTCGCCAGACCGTCCCGTCCTTGATCAGGCTCCGCCTGCCGGGAAGGAACCCCTCCGGGACGCCCGCCTCCGAGACCTCCTCCAACTCGGTGATCGCGTTTGTCACTCCCAGCGTGACGTCCTCGAAGGGCCGCTCGACCGTCGTCGGCGCCTCGCCCCGCGCCACCAGCCGCCACTCGCCGCTCGCTGGGCTGCGCTCGATGAGGATCGCCTTCGTGGTGGTCGATCCGCAGTCGGTGGCGACGATGCGGGTGGTCTCGCGGGCCATGCTGGACCCATTATGCGCCAACGCTCCGCGCACGGTCGCCAATCCGCCTCACGCCTTTCAAGAGCGCATTCCTACGCAAAGGTGCTGGACTTTTGATCGCACCCTGGCAGATCGGCGGCAAACTGAGCGCTTTGGATCGGGACTTGCCACCCATCCAAACGTTCCCATGAACACTACCGTCGCCAAGGCCGCCCTCGTCCCCCTCGCTCTCGCCGCCACTTGGGCCACCGCCCACGCCGAGGCCACCCTCGCCGTCACCCTCTCGCCCAACACGTCGGTCGGCAAGGTGGACCACGTCCGGCTCTTCGCCGAAGACTACACCCCCTCCGACTATCCGATGCCTCCAGGTACCTATATCTCCGGATCGGCCGTGTTGGGCGGAGACCTTGGCTCCGTCACGAGTCCGGCCTCGATCACCGGGGGAATGACCGTCGCCTACGCCGCCGGGACCTCCGCATACGCCGGCGTCGTAGGAACGGTCGGCACGAACGGGCTGTTCCTCAGCTCCAACGGTTTGACGGACACCGTCGCGAACAGCTATCTTGGATCGGGCACGAACTTCAACGACGTTTATGGCGCGATCCTGAACGGCACCCTAGCCCCTTTGCTCTCGCTCTACGGAAGCCAGGAAAGCGCGACGAACGGGATCTACCTGAACACCTTCAGACCAGGCGCGTCCTCGACCCAAGCGCTCAACACGTACCTCTTCACCCGCGCGAGCAACGGCGTGGTGACCTCCTCGCCCCAGTTCACGAACATGGGAACGCTCGCCGTCGCCCCCGTGCCCGAGCCCACGTCGATGGCCGCCCTCGCCCTCGGCGGTCTCGCCCTCCTGCGGCGTCGGCGTAAACTGGCCTAGTGTCGACGCTATCCCTCTGCATGATCGTCCGGGACGAGGACGCGAGCCTCGGTCGGGCGATCGCGTCGTTCGAAGGCGTCGCGGATGAGATCGTCGTGGTGGACACCGG
>CAXTOO010000207.1:0-7383 GCA_964245875.1 uncultured Fimbriimonas sp.
ATAGACTCAGAACGCGAAGGGCCGCTGAGAGCCCAAACGCCGCGGCGGTCCGACGAACTGACTCACCGAAGACCGCCGATGCACGCCGTTCCTCGCGATTCGAGCCCACGATGGCGACGTTCAGCCACTCGCCGATTTCTGGAGAGGGGCTGAACCGGACCGTGCACAGGTTAGATCGGCTCATAGAGGTGCCTTCACTCTATAGTATTGACGATCTGTGCGATCGTCGCGTCCTCATTCGATTTTAAAAAGCCGAGATAGGATCGCAGGAGGGCACAGTGGACGGCGTGTTCCGGCAACGCCATCTCAAGCGACGCCAACAGTTCGGGAGAGGCCTGTGTCAGCAAACGGTGAGCCTGATGCAGAGTGTGTCGCATCTCCTCGGCATCGCGTACGTAGCTTCGGCAAAGGTGGTTCGCCGCTCGGTCGGTCAAGTTGGGTGGATAGAAGCACCGCTCGAAGCTTCGCGGATGCGTACCGCGCGACGGAAGCGCACTTCCGAAGTCATAGGCAAACAGCCGTCCATTGGCCTTGCCACAATTAGGATTCTCGGGCACGCGATCGGAGTTCAACAGGAGCATGTCCAGACCGAACAGCAGCACCCGGTCTTGGGGCGAAACGGAATCGAGTCCATCGGGCACCAGCAAGGCGTCGATCTCGCTGTCGCGGGTCGCGAAGGCAATGCGGGAGGCGAGGCCGACGTTGAAGGTCGTCTCGATGTGCTCGGCCACCTCTTCCGAGATGGTCGCCAGCCATCCAGGCGCCACCTGGAGGCTTGCGGCCTCTGCCAGCTTTGTCGCCATCCACTCGTTCAGAACCGCTTCGACTGGGACCTTCGGCTTGAACAGAGCCATCTTCAGCAGGACTCGCTCTCGCCGCCCGTCGATGTGGACCGAGCCATAGATCGGATGTGTGGAGCCCTGCTCGACTTTGCCGCCTACACCGATCACACGCCCCAGGCAAGGCTCCATGCAAGAATTCTAGTTCAGGAGGGATTCTCATGATCAGTCCACCGATGCCACGATGCCGGTGAACACGATAGGAGGATACTAGGGGACAAGGGACAGGCCGCACGTTCCTGTCCCTTGTCCCCTATGTCCTCTTACACCCTCCTCTTCCTCGGCGACGTCGTCGGCGAGCCGGGCCGCAACGCGGTGCGCGAGTGGCTGCCGCGGCTCCAGGATCGGCACCAGCCGCTCTTCACCGTCTTGAACGGCGAGAACGCGGCGGGCGGGGTGGGCATCACGCCCAAACTCGCCGACTTCCTGCTCGCGCAGGGCGCGGACGCGCTCACGCTGGGCAACCACGCCTTCCACAAGCGGGACATCCTGCCGTACCTCGACGGCCATCCCGTCGTGCGTCCCCTGAACCTTCCCGCCTCGACGCCGGGAAGGGGAAGCCTCACGCTGGAGAAGGACGGGGTCGCGCTCACCGTCGCGAACCTCTGCGGCCGGGTGGGCATGGAGCCGATGTACGACGACCCCTTCGCCGCGTTCGACCGCCTCGCGGAGGGCACGGGGCGGCACCTGCTGCTGGACTTCCACGCCGAGGCGACGAGCGAGAAGGTCGCGATGGGCTACCACGCCGACGGGCGCGCGACGGCCGTCCTGGGAACCCACACGCACGTGACCACGGCCGACGAGCGCGTGCTGCCCGGCGGCACCGCGACGATCACCGACGTCGGGATGTGCGGACCCCAGAACAGCGTGCTGGGAATGGACCGCGAGATCATCCTTCGCCGCTTTCGCACCGGTCTTTCGGAAAGATTCGAGGTTTCCTCGCAAAACGGTGTAATCTCCGGGGTGGTGCTGAGCGTCGGAAGGGATAGTGGCCGCGCGCTCTCCATCGAGCGGGTCTCCGTCGGGGGCGCGTAAGGCTTAGGGAAAGACATGAGTATCGTGATGACGGCAATGATCGCCCTCGGCGCGCAGGCAAGCGCCCCGCAGATCCTCTACACCCCGGTTCGGGCTGTCGCCGACCAGAAGATCGCGGTGAAGGGCTGGGGCAGCGGCAGCGGGTCGGAGACCGACGAGGCGTCCTTCGAGGGCAGCCACTCGATCCGAGTGTCGACCCGGAACTTCTTCCAGGGCGCGGACGTGAGCTTCGGCGATCCAAAGGATCTCTCCTCCCGCTTCGCCAGCCGGGACAACCTGCTCAAGATCGTGCTGAAGACGTCGGACGACGCCACGCCCGGTGGAGGCCGACCGGGTTCCGGCGGCGCTCCCGGGATGGGCTCCGGCGGGATGGGTCCGGGCGGTTTGGGGCGGCCGGGCGGCCTGCCCGGAGCGGGCGGTCCCGGAGGCTCGGCGGGCGGCTCCGGGGGCGGGCGGGGCGGCTTCGGCGGCGGGCGTCCGGGCGGTCAGGGCGGGCGGCCCGGCGGCGGGTCTCCGGGAGGCTTTCCCGGGGGGCCTTCGGGCGGCTACCCCGGCGGCGCTCCGGGAGGGCCGGGCGGGCAGGGGGGGGGCGCCGCCGCCCTCACGCCGCTCACCACGGTTCGAATGATCGTGACCACGACCGACGGCAAGAAGAGCGAGGCGTACCTCCCGATCTCGACGAGCAGCGCGGGCGAGCGCGGCTGGAAGACGGTGGCGATCCCCCTCCAGGCGATCAGCGGCTTCGACCGGACGAACAAGATCGTGAGGGACATCGCCTTCTCCGGCGACGCGACCACCACGTTCTTCGTGGGCGACGTTCGGGTGGTGAACGACTCGACCGCGATCCGCGGCGAGATCGACGGGCGGCGCACCTACAATCTCGCGCTGGGCGACAAACTCACCTTCGTCGGTCGGGGCGAGGGCGGCGCGAGCGTACTGGAGTACGCGTGGGACTTCGACGACGCCGACGGCACGGACGACGTCGACGCCATCGGTCAGGCGGTCACGCACCAGTTCCGCCACGCGAACGCGGACGGCAAGAACACCAAGGTGACGCTCACCGTGCGCGACAAGTACGGGCTCAAGCCGTCGGTGACGTCGACGGTCGAAGTCCACGTCAACCCTTAGGGGCGAGCGTTCCGGCCTTTGTGCCGGAATGTTCCCCTTTTCTTCGCAACAAACCCGTACTTCCGCAAGAATCGACCTCTTCCCGGGACTAAGCGCGGCTATAGTCCATTTAGACGGGAAAGCAAGATGCGGATTGGGTTGAGTTTCAGTGAACCTCTGGTGGGCGAAGCGATCGCCTGCCTCATCGAGAGCCGACGCGGATGGTCCGCCTGCTTCGTCGCCGACTCGGTGGGCGAGGCCCTCGCCCAGGCGCGGTCGACGCCCGTGAGCGCGCTCCTGGTCGACACCACCGAGATGCGGGCGGGCGAGCTTCGGGACTTGGTGGGCCTGCGGGACTCGGGCGAGACGGCGGTGGTGCTGCTCGCGTCCGATCCCGGTCCCTACCTCGACCTCCCGGTGGACCGCGTCCTCTCCCGCCGCGCTCCGACGGAGGAGCTTTTCGCCGCCCTGGACGAGTTGGTCCGCCGCACGAGCCGCGCCCGCGCCGGCTCGCTGCCCTTCGACCTGAGCAAGCGCGAGCTCGAGTGCTCGCAGCTCGTGGCGCGCGGCCTGAGCAATCGCCGCATCGCGGAGCTGACCGGCCTGCGCGAGCAGAGCGTAAAGAACGTGGTGTCCCTCGCGATGCGCAAGATGAGCGTGGACAACCGCGTCCAGGTCGCCCTTCGGCTGGGTCAGGCGGGCATCCCCGACTTGCTTTCCAAGCAGGCCGTCGTCGCGCTCTCCCTTCGCGAGAGGGTCGGCGTGGGCGTCTAGTACGGGAAGGGGTAAAAGGAAAGGGGACAAAGGGAATCCTCTTTCCTTTGTCCCCTTTCCTCTTCCCTCCATGCGCCAGCGCGTCGTCACCGCCCTTCTTCTCGCCGTGCCGGTGCTGCTGACGCTGGCGTTGCGGACGCCTTGGCCTTTGGCGGCGGTGGGCTTGGTCGCGGCGGGGATTGGCGGTCAGGAGAGCGGGCGTCTCGTCAAAGATCGATCGCTCACAGCCTATTTTTCGGCGTTGCTCTACGGCATCGTCGCGGCTCCACTCCTCTCCGGCAAAGAGCGAGACTTCCAAACGGTGGCGACTTGGATGGCCGGTATGACCCTCGTTGGCGTGACGACCATCCTTTGGGCGCAAAGAAAGGTTGGCAATCACGGGTTCTCCGTTCCGATGTTTTGGACATCCGCTCCCCTCGTGGCCGTCTTGGCGCTCCACTGTACCGCCCCTGGCGTCGGCCTTTGGTGCCTCAGCCCCGCGCTGATGGCGCTCGTGCCGGTGTGGGCGGGGGACATCGCGGCGATCTTCGCGGGCAAGGCGTTCGGCAAAAGGCTCCTCGCTCCGAAGATCAGCCCGAAGAAGACCGTCGAGGGCTCCGTCGCCAACCTGCTCACGGCGATCCTTGCGGCATTCGTCTTGGGCCGTCTCCTCCACCTTCCCGACGGGAAGTCCCTTGCTGCGGGCTTCGCAGTCGGCGTCCTCGGGCAGGCGGGCGACCTCTTCGAGAGCTGGCTCAAGCGGCGCGCGGGAGTGAAGGACAGCGGGGCCCTCCTCCCCGGCCACGGCGGGGTGCTCGACCGGATCGACTCCGTGCTCTTCGCCGCCCCGGCGGTGGCGGTCATTCTGTTGAGCTGACGGTCGCCGACGATGGCTTGCGATTGCGGACGATCGCCCGGGTTGGAGCGACCGTTCGCAACCGTCAGCGCACCCCTGCGGTAGCATTAAGCCTCCTTGGTGCGCATCGAACAGATCCTCGAACACCTGCCGCACCGGTATCCCATGTTGCTCGTGGACCGCATCCTCGAGGTCAGCGAGGACGGGATGCGCGGCAGGGGCCTGAAGAACGTCACGATGAACGAGCCGTTCTTCCAGGGCCACTACCCCGGGATGCCCATCATGCCCGGGGTGCTCATCCTCGAGTCGATGGCGCAGGTCGGCGCGGCGATCCTCCTGATGAACCCCAAGCTCGCGGGCCGGGTGCCGCTCATCGGCGCGATCGACGGGGTGAAGTTCAAGCGGATGGTCCAGCCCGGCGACCAGCTCATCCTCGACATGGAGATCCTCTGGCTGCGCGGAGGGATCGGCAAGACCCGCGGCACCGCCACCGTGGACGGGGAGCTCGCGGCGAGCATGGAGATGACCTTCAAGCTCGCGCCCCGAGAGGGCTAAGACCACTTGCCCGACATCCACCCCCTGGCCTACGTCGATCCCACCGCCACGCTCGGCGCGGGGGTCGTCGTCGGTCCCTTTGCGGTCATCGAGGCGGGGGTGGCGATGGGGGCGGAGTGCCGGGTGGACAGCCACGCGACGGTTCGCACGGGCACCACGCTCGGCGACCGCAACGTCGTGAGCCACGGCGCGGTGCTCGGCGGCGACCCGCAGGACACGAAGTACAGGGGCGAGCCGACCTTCCTGCGGGTCGGCGACGACAACACGTTCCGCGAGTACGTCACCGTGCATCGCGCCACCGGGGAGGGACAGTCCACCGTCGTGGGGAGCCGCTGCTACGTGATGGCGTACGTCCACCTGGGCCACAACGTGACCCTCATGGACGACGTGGTGATCGCCAGCAACACCGGCGTGAGCGGCCACGTGACCATCGAGAGCCGCGCGAACATCGGTGGGATGGCGGGCATCCACCAGTGGACGCGCATCGGCAAGGTGGCGATGGTCGGCGGCATGGCGCGCATCACCCGCGACGTGCCACCCTTCATGATGGTGGACGGCGAGGACAACGCCCGCGACATCAACGCCGTGGGTCTGCGCCGCATGGGCATCACGCCCCCCGGTCGCCAGGCCCTGCACAAGGCCTGCAAGCTCCTCTTCCGCTCCCAGCTCGGCCTGCGCAACGCGATGGAGATCGTCCGCCGCGAGGTCGATGTGACCCCCGAGGTCGAGTACCTGCTCCAGTTCGAGGAGCGGCGCTACCGGGGGAAGAACGGGAGGGGGGACCAGGAGTAGGAGGCAGGTGTTAAGGGACAAGTTGTAAGGGACAAGCCTGTCCCCTGTTTCCTACCGCCGATTCATCTTGCTCAGGAGCCGCAGGACCTCCATGTAGAGCCACGCGACGGTGACCAGCAGGCCGAAGGCGGCGTACCATTCCATCGCCTTGGGCGCGCCCGTGCGCTCGCCCTGCTCGATGAGGTCGAAGTCGAGGATGAGGTTCGACGCGGCGAGGCCAATGAGGAACAGGCTCAGGCCGATCCCGAGCGGCGACGGGTCGTTGATGAACGGCACCCGCGCGCCGAGCAGCATCGCGACGAAGGCGACGCCATACAGGATGGCGACGGCGAGCGTCATCGAGATGACCACCTTGCGGAAGGTCGGCGTCGCTCGGATCACCCGGAAGCGGTACAGCAGGAGCATCACGCCGGTGATCACGCCCGTGCCCAGGACGGCCTGGCCGGCGATGTTCGGGTACCGGGTCTCCAGCACCTGGCTGATCGCGCCGAGGAACGCGCCCTCGAACACCGCGTAGACGGGGCTCAGGTACGGCGCGGAGGTCGGATTGAACGACACGACGAGCGCCAGCACGAACGCGACGAGCGCGCCGCCGATCGCCGCCGGGAAGGCCAAGCCGTGCGCGCTCGACACGAGGCTCCAGGAGAGCGCCGCCGCGCCGAAGGCGACGAAGAACAGGATCGACGCGCGGTCGAGCGTGCCGCGCACCGTCATCCGCGCCGCCGGGGCGGTGCCGGTGAGATAGGCGAAGCGGTCGAACGTCTTCTCGTTGAAGACGGGGTTCTGGCTGCGAGAGACCATGTCTACCCTTTACAACGTCCCCGACCGGTCGCCGGTGCCCAACCGGTTCGCCGTCAGCACGATCAGGTCCCAGTGGCCCGGCCGCGCGTTCGGCTCCGGCACGAGCGGCGCGGCGTCGTGGTACACCTTGCGGTCGTTCAGCACCACGTACTCGCCCGTCTTCAGGGTCGCCTTCACCGCCGGGGCCTCGTCCAGGGACCTGTACACCAGCACCTCGCCGCCCGTCAGGTTCGCCGTGTCCACCATGAACATCGCGATGTAGTCGAACCCGTCCTGGTGCGTCCCCTCGGGCGCGGGGATCATCACCCTCGTGTCGCAGTTCCACCGGATCTGGTGCGCCTCCACGACGCTCCCCGGCCCGAGGCCCGTGTGGGCGCGGAACGCGTCGAAGATCCGCCGGAAGCCGGGGTCGGCGCTCGTGCCCGCCTCGATCTCCTCGAACCGCCGCTTCACGTCGCCCACCGCCTTGTTGATCGCGCTCGACTGCACGAAGTCCTCGTGCGAGAGGTGCTCCGGCGCGCCGTCCGCGCCCAGGCGGTAGCGCGAGTAGCGGCGGGTGCGCAATCCCTTCTGGGCGTACGCGTCCTCCACGAGGTTGGAGAAGGTCGCCTCCAGGGTGGCGAGGTCCGCGTCGGCCAGCCGGCC
>CAXTOO010000208.1:0-1967 GCA_964245875.1 uncultured Fimbriimonas sp.
GACCTCGACGCGACGTGCGCGCACCTGGAGACGCTGATCGAGTCCGGGGTGACGGGGCTGGTGATGCTGGGCTCGCTGGGGGAGAACGTGGCCCTGACGCGCGAGGAGAAGCGCGAGGTGGTGCGGGCGGCGCTGCGGACGGCGGACGGGCGGGTGCCGGTGCTGGCGAGCGTGGCCGAGCTGAACACCGTCGCGGCGGGCGAGTGGGCGCGAGAGGCGGAGGAGTTGGGCGCGCAGGGGGCGATGGTCATGCCGGCGATGGCGTTCCGGCCCGACCGGGAGGAGACGCAGGCGCACTACCTCGGCGTGGCGCGGGCGACGGCCTTGCCGATCATGGTCTACAACAACCCCCTGAGCTACCACGCGGACGTGGACGCGGAGATGTTCAAGGCGCTCTCGGAGCAGGCGAACCTCGTGGCGATCAAGGAGTCGTCGGGCGACCCGCGGCGGATCACGGACATCCTCAACGCGGTGGGCGACCGGTACGCGCTGTTCGCGGGAGTGGACGACCTGGCCTTGGAGTGCGCGATGCTGGGGGCGGTGGGCTGGGTCGCGGGGGTCGGGCTGGCGTTCCCGAAGGAGAACCAGCGGCTCTGGGAGCTGATGATGGCGGGCGAGTGGGTCCAGGCGCGGACGCTGTATCGGTGGTACACGCCGCTGCTGCACCTGGACGTGGGCCTGAAGTTCGTGCAGAACATCAAGCTGGCGATGCAGGAGGTCGGGCTGGGGAAGGAGTGGGTGCGGCTGCCGCGGCTGCCCCTTTCGGGGGCGCAGCGGGAGCGGGTGCTGGGGGTGGTGCGCGAGGGGTTGGAGAGGAGGCCCGCTTGAGGGGGCCACTCCGGAGAGTGGCGGTCCAAGGGGGATGAGGCACGTCGCGGTGGTGGGCGGGGGGATCGTCGGGCTTTGCGCGGCGGACGCCCTGCTGGAGCGGGGCTTTCGGGTGACCGTCTACGACCCTTCAGACGGCGAGGAGGGCTGCTCGTGGGGGAACGGCGGGCTGGTGGTGCCGAGCCACTTCGTTCCGCTCGCCGCGCCGGGGATGGTGGCGATGGGTCTGCGGATGATGCGGAGCCGGCGCAGCCCGTTCGGCATCGCGCGGCTGGACTTCGAGACACTGGCGTGGTCGGCGCGGTTCGCCCTCGCGGGGACGAAGGCGCACGCGGCGCGGTGCGCGCCCGTGCTGCGGGACCTGAACCTCGCGAGCCGCGAGCTCTACGCGCGGATGGCGGAGGAGCTGGAGGTGCCGTTCGGGCGGCGGGGGCTGATGATGCTCAGCCGGACCCAGCGGGCGCATGACGGGGAGGCGCACTTGGCCGACGAGGCGAACCGCCTGGGGCTGCGGGCGACGGTGCTGAGCCGCGACGAGGTCGCGCGGGCCGACCCGGACGTGGAGACGGACGTCGTGGGCGGGGTGCTGTTCGAGGACGACGCGCACCTCACGCCCGGTCTGTTCATGGCGGCGCTGCGGAAGCGGGTCTTGGAGCGCGGCGGGGTTTTCGAGAGACAGCCGGTCGAGGACCTGCGGAAGGTGGAGGCGGACACGGTGGTTCTGGCGGCGGGTTCGTGGTCGGGGCGCTTGGCGCGGACGATCGGGCTGCGGCTGCCGCTCATGGCGGGGCGGGGCTACGGGATCACGGCGACCCGGCCGCCGCAGCGGCCGAGCGTCCCTTCGATCCTCACCGAGGCGCGGGTGGCGGTGACGCCGATGGCGGACGGGGTTCGGTTCGTGGGGACGCTGGAGCTTTCCGGGCCGGTGGTGCGACCGACCTCGCCGCGCGTCGAGGCGATGCGCGAGGCGGTGCGGGCGTACCTTCCGGCGTTCGGGCCGGAGGCGCTCGACGGGCCGGTGTGGTGCGGGCTGCGGCCCTGCTCGCCGGACGGGATGCCGTACGTCGGGCGCACGGCGCGGGCGGCGAACGTCGTGGTGGCGACGGGCCACGCGATGATGGGGATGAGCCTCGGGCCGA
>CAXTOO010000208.1:1977-7366 GCA_964245875.1 uncultured Fimbriimonas sp.
GGGCGGCTGGTCGCGGAGATCGCGGCGGGCGAGCGCCCGTCGGTGGAACTGGGGCTCTTGGGTCCGGATCGGTTCGCGTAGGAGTTGCTACGGGTGTGTCATAAACCGAGACATGGCCAACGACACCCTTCACGGCGCGAACATCATCGAGGGGCAACTCTCAAACCTTGGGTCCGAGCGGGTTGCGCCGCATCGGGGGGATGGTGCCGCCTTCGCTCCGGCGACCGCCGACGAGGTGGCGCGCGCGGCCGGGGCGGCGGCGGGGTACGAGGCGCCGTCGCGCGAGGCGCGGGCGGCGTTCCTGGCCGCTCGCGCGGCTGGTAGGGGAGCGAGCGCGGACGTGCGGGCAGCTGCGGATGTTCGCGGGCGTGCTTCGGGGCGAGCCGCTGGGGGTTCGGGTCGAGGCGGGCGATCCCGCGCGGACGCCCCTGCCGAAGCCGGACCTGCGGCGGACGCTCGTGCCGCTCGGGCCGGTGGCGGTGTTCGGGGCGTCGAACTTCCCCTTGGCCTTCTCGGTGGCGGGGGGCGACACGGCGAGCGCGCTGGCGGCGGGCTGCGCGGTGGTGGTCAAGGCGCACCCGTCACATCCGGGAACTTCGGAGATGACGGCGGGGGCGGTGGTGCGGGCGGCCCAGGCGACGGGGATGGCCGCGGAGGTGTTCGGGATGGTGCACGGCGGGCCGGATGTCGGGCGGGAACTGGTGCTGCGTCCGGAGATCGCGGCGGTGGGCTTCACGGGCTCTCAGCAGGGAGGGCGGGCCTTGTTCGACCTCGCGGCGGGGCGTCCGCGTCCGATCCCGGTGTACGCGGAGATGGGGAGCGTGAACCCGGTGTTCCTGATGCCGGGCGCGCTCGCGGCGCGGGGGGCGAAGATCGCCGAGGGGTACGCCGCCTCGCTCACGGCGGGGGTGGGGCAGTTCTGCACGAACCCCGGGGTGGTGGTGGGGCTGAACGGCGGGGAGTTCGAGGCGTTCCTGGAGGACGTGTCCTCGCGTCTAGAGGGGGTGCCGGAGGGGACGATGCTGGACGCGGGAATCCACGCGCGGTACCTGGAGGCGGTCGGACGGCTGGCGGGCCACGGGGCGACGGAGACGTGCTTCGCCGGGGCAGGGGCTTTCCCGGCCCTGTTCGCGGTGTCGGCGGCGCGTTTCCTGGCGCATCCGGAGCTTCACGAGGAGGCGTTCGGCCCGGCGGCGATCGCGGTGCGCTGCGCGGACCTCGACGAGATGCGGGCGGTGGCGCGGGCCTTGGTGGGGCAGCTCACGGCGACGGTACATTTCGAGGATGGCGACGCGGTGCGGGAACTGCTGCCCTTCTTGGTGCGGATGGCGGGGCGGATCGTGGCGAACGGCTTCCCGACGGGGGTCGAGGTGAACGCGGCGATGCAGCACGGCGGGCCGTACCCGGCGACGACGGACTCGCGCACGACGAGCGTGGGGACGGCGGCGATCGAGCGGTTCCTGCGTCCGGTCGTGTTCCAGGACTTCCCCCCTGGTCTGTTGCCGGAGGAGCTCTAAAATATTTTCCTTTCGCAGGTTGGGTCTTTAGGCCCAACCTGCGGAAAGGTGGTTGACGAGGCCTCCACACGGAGGGCATGAGGACGCATCGAGGGATCCACGCTCCTTCCGCCTCGCCAGGCGATTTCGTCAACCATCCCATCTGACTGCGCGGGCACAAGGGCATCCCGCAGCTAGCGGGTTGGCGTGAACTCCAGCCACTCGACTTCGCCCTTGGCCGGAAAGGGCCGTGTCGAAGGCGCGAAGAGAGGTTGTGAAACGATGTCTCAGGGGCCGACAGCGAACGGCGCGTTGGCGGTTGCGGCGGCTCCCTTGCCGTCCCGGACGGTGAGATAGAGCCGATATGCGCCGGGTAAGGTGGGCACCTTGAAACGGACGCTCGCGTCGTGCATCGCCGCGACCGGACCGTCGACGACGCCCGGCTTGATCTCGCCTTCGCCCGCGTAGCCGCGCTTCGCGACCTCGCGACGAACCTCCCACTGGTAGGCGAGCGGATCGCCGTCCGGGTCTTTGACGACGGTCGCGACCGTCGCCGTCGCACCTGGCTTGACCGTCTGCCCCGCGAGGTCGAAGGAGAAGCCCTCGACGACGGGCGCTCGATTGGCGGGGTAGCGGCCGCTCCAAAGGCGGGCGAGTTCGTCCGCCGCCTGCGTCCGCTCGCCCGTGGGGAGCAGCATTCCGAACCATGTGGGGGTCTCCTCCTGCTTGTCGCCCCAGAGGAAGGCGTAGGAGCCGAGGCACCGGCTTCGGTTCGTCTCGACGGCAGCGAGGTAGCTCGCGCGATAGGTGGCGGCCTTGGCGCTGCTGTTCGGCTCGGGGGCGGCGCCCCACGGCGTCTTTGCGGCCTCCCAGGGTCCGGTCGGGCCGAACTCGGTCAGCACGTAGGGACGCGTCCAGCCGTAGTCCTTGAGCCTTTGCGGCAGGCTGACGGCGCCGCCGTACGAGTTGATCCCCAGAACCTTCAGGTGGGGAGCATAGCGCTTGATGTTCTCGATCTTCTCGCGGCTCACGTCGGCCACGACGGTCATGGCGGGGTGGTTCGGGTCGGTTTCGGCGGCCATGAGGTGGAGGTCGTCGATCGCCTTCCACATCGCGGGTGTGTCGTTGCCGCCCTCCTCCATCTCGTTGCCGAGGCCCCACATGAGGAGGGCGGGGTGGGCACGGTTCTTGAGGATGTCCCCGCGCACCGCGTCATACTGCTTTTTCACCTGCGCCGGGTCGTTGTAGTCGAAGTAGGACTTGTGCCCTAGCCAGACGCCCGCCGTTACGGTGAGTCCGCGCTTCTGTGCCTCGTCGAGCGTCCATGGCACCTCCGGAGCGCCCCAGGTCCGTACAGAATTGCCGCCCAGCGCCTTGAGGGCGTCGAGACTGCCTTTCCCACCGACCCCCTTGATGAAATAGGGTTTGCCGCTCTGGAGGAGTTCGTACCCTTGAGGCCCGGATCGGATCTCAACGGTCGGGATGGCGAGGAGGGCGAGCGCGAGGAAGGCGGTCATGGAAGGTTAAGGGGTGCCCGTTGCGGCTCCGGTCGGGATCTTGGCCTTGACGTCCGGTGGCATGTGGGACATCGATCCCGAATCGCCAGGGGGTACGGGGGTGCTTGACACCGCTCCCGGAGGAGGCGTTGTGGGGGACGATGCCGTGCTGCTTTCGGAAGGCGAACCGCAGCCGATCGTCAGTAAGCTTGCCGCAGCAAGGAAGAAGCGTAGAGTTCGATTCATGGGTTTTCCTCTTCGAGGGGCATTGTGACGCCCCTCACTGTCGCTGGGGTGAGGCCCCTTAGTTATCCCACTGCGAACAACCGGCATCTCCCACGGTGGCGATGCCGTTGTTTGCCTGGGGGTACCAGGTGCCATAGGCGGCCGTCACGGAACCACTCTGGTAGAGGTACTTGCACCAGCCGCCCGCACCCCCGAGCATTCCGAGCTTCATGGCCTTGGCGTGGCCGTCGGCAAAGGCCATCGTCGAAACGCCATCGTGATTCGAAGAGCCGCCATGGCGGAACCGCGGCATCGCGCCCGCCCAAGGCCAAGGATTACCCTGCTTGTCGTTGTCCTGGTCGGCTCGCTTTGCTTGGCTCAGGTCGAAGTTGTTCGTGTTCCACGCCCATTGGAGTGTCATGAGCTTGGCCTCGGACCAGTCCTTCGTGTCGGTGCCGGTGCCGGTCGCCCCGCCCATGTAGCCCTTTTCCCCCAGAAGAACCTTCGAGGCGGGCGCGTTGATCGCCGTCTGCGAGATCGATCCGTAGGTCGTGCCAAAATCGTTGCCGGCGAACTGGGATGTATCCCCGCCAATGTGAACGTTCAAGCCGTACTGTCGCGGTTGCTTCTGGTCAGGCGAGGTGGGACAGTTCCAGACGCCGCCGACAATCTCGTTCTTGCCGGTGCCTGAGGTCACCGTCTTGTTCCCGTTCTTGACATAGGGGTTTACAACGTTGTGCCAGGGTACGGGGGTGGCACCCGTAGCATCCTCGTCCAGCGTGGGCTTGCGTTGGGTGTTCGGATACATATCATCGCTGTCGCCGAGATACATGATCACGGCGGTGCCCACGTTCTTCATGTTCGAGAGGCACTGGGTCTTCTTCGCGGCCTCCTTGGCCTGGGCGAAGACGGGGAAGAGGATGGCGGCGAGGATCGCGATGATGGCGATCACGACGAGGAGCTCGATGAGGGTGAATGCTTTCTTCATTGCTACAGGTCCTTCTTTGGACGGGTCGTGGATTCTCGGATGACGAAGTGTCCGGCGAAGCGGTCGCCGCGGACGGGTTGGAAGTCGTCGAGGGTGGCCAGGATCGCCTTTGCGGCGGCCTCTGCCACCTTTTCGGTCGGTTGGGCGTAGGTCGTTAGGCTGGGTTGGAGGTCGACGGCGTTCGGGGAGTCGTCGAAGCCGACGACGCTCAGTTCGTCGGGGACGGCGACGCCGCGCTCGCGGGCGGCGCGCATCACGCCCGCGGCCATCTCGTCGTTCGCGCAGAGCACGGCGGTGGGGCGGGGGTCGAGGGTGAGGATCGTCTCGAGGGCGGCGCGTCCGGAGGCCATCATGTAGTCGCCGGGGATGACGATCGGTTCGGCGAGGGCCCGGCCCTCACTCCCATCCACCTGGATCGCACCGGAGTGCATCCCTCGGTGGACCCCTCTCTCCCCCGGAGGGGAGAGGGACTCTGGCAAGGACCAGGCCTCGCGGAAGGCTTCGAGACGGATGACGCCGGAGGCGAGGGACTGGGGGCCGGCGACGTAGGCGATGCGCTCGTGGCCCAGCTCTCGGAGGTGGGCGAGTCCGAGGCGGGTGCCCGCGGCGTCGTCGACGTCGAAGCTGGTGGCGTGGCCCACGGGGACGCCGTCGATCACGACGAAGGGGAAGCCCGCCTCGTCGAGGGTCTCGACGAGGCGGGAGTCGGCGCGGGGGGCGACGACGATCGCGCCATCGATGCGTCCGTTGACGACGGCCTGGAGGATGCCCTGGACGTCGGACTGGTCGCAGCGGGTGAGGAGCAGGAGGTCGTGGTGCTCGGCGGCGAGGACGTTGGCGACGGCGTTGAGGACGCGCTGGATGTAGGGTCCGCGGAGGAAGTCCTCGACGGCCTGGGTCGGGATGATGCCGATGGTGCGGGTGCGACCGCCCTGGAGCGACTTGGCGACCCAGTTGGGGCGGTAGCGGAGGCGCTTGGCGGAGGCGTGGATCGCCTCGCGGGTGCGGTCGGCGACGGAGGTGCCGGAGCGGGCGCCGTTGAGGACGACGGAGACGGTGCCGGTCGACACGCCGACGTCCTGCGCGATGTCGCGCAGCGTCGCCCTTCGGGGGTGTGCCTTCACCGTCCGGTCCTCCATATGTGGATTGTAGCATGAACAAACGTTTGTTCGAAACGTTTGTCC
>CAXTOO010000209.1:0-6287 GCA_964245875.1 uncultured Fimbriimonas sp.
CCCGCAGCCGCGGGATGGTTCGCGCCCGCGCCGCGAAGCGGCCCGCCGACTTGGACCGCCGCCCCGCCCGCAGCCGCGGGATGGTTCGCGCCCGCGCCGCGAAGCGGCCCGCCGACTTGGACCGCCGCCCCGCCCGCAGCCGCGGGATGGTTCGCGCCCGCGCCGCGAAGCGGCCCGCCGACTTGGAACGTCGCCCCGCCGTAGCCGCGGGATGGTTCGTGCCCGCGCCGCGAAGCGGCCCGCCGACTTGGAACATCGCCCTGCGAGGCTTCACCCCGGATGGTTGACTTTTTCGATCGCCCGATCCGTTACAGATGCGGTCACCGTGTCTCCATGCCTTCTTTGCGTCTCCGTGCTTTTCCGGAAAGGCCCCGAAAAAATCGCGTCAACCATCCAAACGCAGGTTGGGCCTAAAGACCCAACCTGCGAAATGAAAATTTTTCAGGCCGCCATCGCCTGTCGCGCCGCGCCGACGATCCGCTCGACGGTCAGGCCCTGGCGCGCGCGCAGGTACTCCTGGCTTCCGGCGGTCGCGCAGGGGTCGCCCTGAAGGGTCACCGGCACGAGCCGCGCCTTCGAGCCCGACGCGCAGAGCCCCTCGGCCAGCGCGCCGCCCAGGCCGCCCGGCCCGTGCTCCTCGACGGTGACCACGCGCCCCGTCCGACGGCCCAGCGCCGCCGCCTGCTCGGGCGAGAGGGGCGACACGAACGGGAGGCTCAGCACCTCGGCCTCGATCCCGACCTCGGCAAGGGCGCCCGCGGCCTCCATCGCGAGGGCCAGGGCGCCGCCTGTGCTCACGAGGCTCACGTCCGCGCCGTCGCGCACCGCGAGCGCCCGTCCGGGCGCCACCCGCGGCTCGGCGGCGTGGACGCACGGCTCGTTCGCCTTGCCCAGACGCAGGTAGCCCGGCCCGCCGCGCGCGACGAGGGCCTTCACAGCCGCCCGCGTCTCGTGCGGGTCGCCCGGCGCGACGACCGCCATGTTCGGGAGCGAGCGCAGGATCGCGAGATCCTCGACCGCGTGGTGGCTGTAGCCCAGCGAACCGTACGCGAGGCCACCGCCGACGGCCACCGCGATCACCGGCAGGTCGTGGTAGGCGACGTCGTTGCGGATCTGCTCCAGGCAGCGCAGGGTCGGGAAGTTGGCGATGGAGTAGGTGAAGACGACCCCTCCCGCGAGGGCGAGGCCCGCGGCGACGCCGACCATGTTCTGCTCCGCGACGCCGACGTTGAGGAAGCGGTCGGGGAACCGCTCGGCGAACGGCTCCAGCACGGAGTACCCGAGGTCGCCGGTGAGGAGCCAGATCCGGGGGTCGGCCTCGGCGGCGGCGACCAGGGCTTCGACGAAGGCTCCTCTCATCCCCTCTCCCCTCCGGGGGAGAGGGGGCAGGGGGTGAGGGGTCTGAGAGCCTCGTCCACTTGCCGGAGCGCGTCCAGTAGCTGGGCGTCGTTCGGGGACCGGTAGTGCCAGGCGAGGTCGTCCTCCATGAAGTCGACGCCCTTGCCCTTGACGGTGTGGGCGACGACGCACAGCGGTCGGTGGACGTCCTCCCTCTTGGGGGAGGGAAGGGTGGGCGTGCCAAAGGTCCGTCTTAGCGCGGCGTGGTCGTGGCCGTCGACCTCGATGGTGCGCCAGCCGAAGGCGGCGAACTTGGCGGCGACGGAGCCGAGCGACAGCACCTCCTCGCAGCGCCCGAGGCTCTGGATCTTGTTGTGGTCCACGACCGCGGTGAGATTGCCGAGGCGGTGGTGGGCGGCGAACATCGCCGCCTCCCAGTTGGACCCTTCGTTCAGCTCGCCGTCGCCGAGCACGCACACGACCCGCGACGCGGGGAGTCCGACGGCCATGCCGCACGCGACGGGCAGGCCGTGGCCCAGCGAGCCGGTCGAGAGCTCGACGCCCGGCACCTTGTGGCTCACGTGGCCCATCAGCCGCGCGCCGTCCGCGCCAAACGTCTCGAACTCCTCCTTCGGGAAGAAGCCCATCTCGCCCAGCACGGCGTAGAGGCCGACCGCCCCGTGGCCCTTGCTCACGATCAGCCGGTCCCGCGCGGGCCAGTCCGGCTCGTCGGGGCGCACCTGGAGGACGTCGGCGTAGAGGACGGCGAGGATGTCGACCATCGACAGGGCCGCGCCGATGTGCGACGCCTTGGCGCGGTGGACCATGCGGAGGGCGTGTTCGCGGGCGCGGCCGGCGAGGGCTTCCGACCGTGGCGCGCGAGACCCTTCGCGCGATTCGGCGGCGCTATGCAGGGACGAGGGCACGGCGGGCCACGACCTCCCGAATCTGCTCCGACACGTAGCGCACCTCGTCGCGCCGCAGGAGGACGCCGCTCGGCAGGTTGATGCCGTGCTCGCCCACCCACTTCGCGGTGGGCTGGGGCATCTGCGGGCGTGGCCAGTAGGGGTACTGCGAGATGGCCGGGAAGACCGGGCGGGTGTCGACGTTCCGGGCCTTCAGCTCCGCGATCAGGTCGTCGCGGCCCATCGACTCGACGGTGATGGACGACATCCAGTAGATGCTCCGCGCGTACTCGGCCTCGCGGGCGAGGGTCACGCCGGGCACGCCCGCGAGATCCTCCTCGTACCAGCGGAAGATTCGGCGCTTCATCTCGATCAGCTCGTCCGCGCGCTCGATCTGGCCCAGGCCCAGGGCGGCCTGCACGTTGGACATCTTGTACTTCCAGCCCAGCTCGCCGATCCAGAACGTGCGCGACGGGTCACGGCCCTGGTCGGCGACGGTCTTCGCGCGGGCGTAGAGCTCGTCGTCGTCGGTCACGAGCATCCCGCCCTCGCCGGTGACGAGGAGCTTCGCGCCTTGGAAGCTGAAGCTGGCGAGGTCGCCGAAGGTGCCGGTCCGCTGGCCATTACATTCCGCGCCGATCGAGGGCGCGGCGTCCTCCACCACGCGCAGACCGTAGGCGCGCGCGACGGGCATGATCTCGTGCATCGCCGCCGGGTGGCCGTACAGATGGACGGGGATGATCGCCTTGGTACGCAGGGTGACGCATCGCTCCAGCGAGGCGGCGTCCATGCACCAGGTGTGCGGATCGACGTCGCAGAACACGGGCGTCGCGCCCACGTACATCACGGCGTTCGCGGTGGCGACCCAGGTGATGTCGGGCACGATCACCTCGTCGCCGGGGCCGATGCCAAGAGCCAGCAGCGAGAGGTGCAAGGAGCCGGTGCAGCTCGAGGTCGCGATGGCGTGCTTGCGCCCGACATAGGCGGCGAACTCGTCCTCGAAGCGGCCGATGTACTTCGACCACTCGCGGTTCCAGCCGTTGCGGGCGGCGTCGGCGACGTAGCTCGTCTCGCGCGCGGAGATCGACGGCCCGGCGGTGAGGATCATCGTCTCTCCCGCCCGAGTTGTGGCGGGCTGGTAGGTCATGCGCACGAAGTGCTCGTCCGGCTCGCCGTCGGTCGGGACGTAGGCGACCACGTCGCCGCTCTGCTCGCGGCGCAGGGGAGTGCGCTCGGTCTCGACGAAGCCGAGCCGCTCGTCCAGCCGGATCACGTGCTTCAGCGAGGCGAGAACGCGGAGAGTGAAGCCCTCCGGCCCAACGGTATCCTGCGCCCACTCTAGGAGCGCCTCGACGGCGAGGCGCGCAATGTCGCGGTGGCCGCGCATCGAGCCGCGGAGCAGGTTGTCCAGCTCCATCGTGCCCTCGTCGTTCAGCGCGCCCGCAAAGCCGACGTGGCCGACGGGCGCGCCGCCCCTCTCAACGATGAGGAACAGCATCCGGTCGGGCACGTCGAGCAGCCGCTCGCGGAGCCAGCGGCGCGTTCCCTCGAAGGTCACGGGAAACTGCGTGGGGTAGACGTGCGCGTTCTCCTCGCGCCATCGACCGAGGGTCTCGATCAGGCCCTCGTCGTCGGCGTGAAGCTCGCACACCGGCAGGAGGTAGCCCGCATCTTCGGCGAGGGGGATCGCCTTCGTCCAAAGGTCCTGGAGCGTGCTCGTCGCCTTCAGGAAGGCGAACGTGCGCTCGACGGCGCGGTGGTAGGTTTCGTTCTCTCGGGTTTCCATAGGATTCACGCGGCGCGGAGCTTCTTGCCCCGATCGCCCATCGCGGTCGTCAGCCGTTCGACGCGCTGGGGGATGGCGTAGCGGGGCAGTCGGCTTTTCAGTTCGCTCTGCATTCGGGAGCGGAACTCTTCGATCGATTCGTCGGTGGAGAGCACGACCCGCGCGACCACGGCGTGGCCCACGAGAGGATTCGGCTCGCCGCGCACCACGGCGTGGGCCACGCCGTCCAGCGCCTCCAGGCGCGACTCGACGTCCGCCGGGTGGACCTTCTCGCCACCGACGTTGATCGTCTCAGAGCGCCGTCCCAGAACGCGGAAAAGGTCGCCGTGCTGCTCCGCCTCGTCGCCGGTCCTCAGCCAGCCGTCGGCGGTGAATGGCGAGGGGGCGTTGAGGTAGCCCAGCATCGTTGTGGATGAGCGCACCTCCAGGAGGCCATCGACGACGCGAGCGCCCTCAAGGCGCACCCACGTCGAGTCTGCGCCTTGCGAGCGCAGAACGCCCACCTCGGACATCCCGAACTGCTGGCGGAATTCGACGTTAGGCAGGGCGGCTTTTATCGCTTCGAGCGTCCCTAGAGGCATGGGTTCGGAGCCGTAAGAGACCAGACGTAGCGAGGGCAACGAGGGGATCGGACCGTCGAGGAGCGCGAGTCGAAGGAAGGTCGGCGTAGTGGGCAGGAGTTCGACGCGGTGTTCGTTGATCGCGCGCCACACGGCGGCGGGGGAGCGGTCTTCAGGGACGACGATGGTACTCCCGTTCGCGAGGGCGTAGAGCAGGGTATTCAGCCCGCCGACGTGGTCGAACGACAGGAACGCCAGCGTACGCTGGCGCTTTCCGGGCCGCGCCAGCTTGGCGAACCATCGCTCCATGTTGTGGACGACCGCCTTGGGTGTGCCGCTTGATCCCGAGGTGAAAAGGACGAGTCCGGCACCCTCGATCTCACCGTACAGAGGGTGCGCGGCCTTGATTCCCGTCCTTTGGAGACATCCGTCTTCGAGAACGTACTCGGCCTGCGCGATCCGAAGCCGCTCCTCATCGCGGCGGAGCATGGGCACAACGATGCAGCTCTCTCGCCAAAGGGAGAGCAGGGCGGCGACGCTCGGCGCGTCGAAACCGCCCAAGAGTCCGACCACGGAACCCGAAGGGACGTCCGGTACCATTTCGACGAGTTCACGATAGGTGTAGGAAGTATTGCCTACTACGAGGGATTCGCCTTCCATGTCAGATCGAGGGAAGATCACACGCCTCCCAGGTAGATCGTCTGCGCGGTGACGAAGTCGCTCTCGCGTCGCAGGAAGAAGTCGCAGGCGTTTCCCACGTCTTCCGCCGTGCCAAACCGCTTGATCGCCTGCCGCCCGAGCAGCGCGTCCATCTTCGCCTTCGGGACGCTCTTGACGAGGTCGGTTGGCACGGGCGTGGGGCCGACGGCGTTGACGGTGATTCCCAAAGGCGCGAACTCGCGCGCGAGGACCTCGGTGAGACTCACCACCGCCGCCTTCGACGCCGCGTACGCCGCCTCGCCCTCTAGCCGCAGGGGGGTCGCGACGGTGGCGAAGTTCACGATCCGACCGACCTTGCGCTTCGCCATCAGGCGCGCGCCCTCGCGGCACAGGAGGAACGTGCCCATCACGTTCGTCTCGAAGATGCCGCGCACGGTGGCGAGCGGGGTGAGGAGCGCGTGGTTCATGGAGGCGATGCCCGCGTTGTTCAGGAGGTTGTCGAGCCGTCCCTGCTCCCTGCGTATCCGCCCGAACGCCTCGGCCACGCCCCTTTCGTCGGCCACGTCCGCGCAGTGGTGTGCGTAGCGGGGATGGTCCAGGTCGCTTGCCTCGCGGCTGAGTCCGACCACGACGTGGCCCTGCGCGAGGTAGCGCTCTGCGAGGGCGCGGCCGATGCCCTTGCGGGCGCCGGTGACGAGAGTGACGGGGGCGTCCATGCGCTTCAGGCCGCGACGGCGACGACGTAGTCCGCGAGGGAGCCGACGGTGCGGAAGGGGCTGCGGAAGCTGGAGAGGGCACGGTCGCTGGTGAGTGTGATCGGCTTTCCGAAGGCGTCGGCCGCCTTCTCCTCGACGTTCAGGATGAGGGTGACGAGGTCGAGCGAGTCGAGCGCGCCCTCGCGTCCGTAGAGCGGGGCGTCCTCGCCGAGGTCTAGGGCGATGGCCTCGTCGAGGGAGGGGTTCAGCTCCTCGGCGGCTTGGGTGACGAGGCTCAGGACGGTGGTTCGGATTCTGCTCATTGGCCGTTCACGAAGGCGTG
>CAXTOO010000209.1:6297-7361 GCA_964245875.1 uncultured Fimbriimonas sp.
GGTTCAGCTCGTCGGCGGCGCCGAGGACGAGGCTGAGGACGTGGTCACGGGACGGCGGTGCGAAGGTGGTCATAGGCTCCCACCTTCGTCTTCGGACGATCCGGGAAAAACCGGAGGTCTAAAGGGCTTGTCGAGCAACATATCCGGATGGGCGGATGGTGGCGGTCCGTCACAGGGCGAGCCCTGCGGCTACAGAACTCCCTCTATCTGCTAACCGGACGCGGCAGCCAGCAAGTCCCGCACGGCATCGCGTGTTTCGGCATCGATCCCTGTCGAGCTGCCCGCGGTGAGGCAGACTGACAGAACGTCGTGCAAAGAAGCCTCGACCGCTTCCGTGACCAGGACGAGGAGCGCGCCTTCTCCGTCGCGTTGCTGCGCCCCTTCCAACGCACTCGATGTACTCGGCGCGACGCTCGACGGGGACGACCGCGATGGGATAGCCCCCGCGCAGAAGTAGAAGGTTCATCAGGAGACGCCCACTCGGCCGTTCCCGTCGCGGAAGGGATGGATCGTGACAGAGCGGAGGTGCGCCTGCGAGGCGAGTGCGATGGGGTGGAGGCTCTCATCCGAAACGAGCCATTCGGAGAAATCCCGCATCCGTTCCGCGAGCGAAAGCCAGGGAAGATAGCGGAAATCCGTACCCGCCGCCATGGCGTCCAGGGTCCGGTGCGCGCCGACCTCGCCGACGCCTCGTCCCTTCATGACGAAGGAGTGGATCTCGCACTCGCCGATCAGCTCGCGTCCGTCGGCGAGCAGGCGGACGAAGTCGAGCGCCTCCTTGTGGCCGATCACCTCCAAATGCTCTTCGACCGACTTGCCGCCGATCGTGATGCCCTTCTCGATGACGATCTGCGTCTCGCTTTGCGAGAGGGTGTTTCCCTCCAGGGCGGTCGAGTGGTGGGTCAGCCGGACCCCGTAGCGGTGCCGCAGCTCTTCGGCCACGTCGGCGGACCCCAAGATGACCTGGGCCTGGAGCGACCGGGGCACTGGCGACCTGAGCCGCAAGCTCGGGCGCTACGTCCGCAAGGACATCCTGCGCGACGGCGACAAGCCCCGCGCCGTGC
>CAXTOO010000210.1:0-7313 GCA_964245875.1 uncultured Fimbriimonas sp.
GACGAGTCCCAGCCGATCACCGGTGGTTGACGTTTCTCCGCCCGCAGCACAGAGGGTGTAAAAGCGAACTTGATAGCATTCAAGGGTAAGTTTGCGAGCATCGTACGCATTCCGAACGCTTCGAAACTGCCTCTAGGAAGCATCCGCGTAGAAGGGACGCGAGACTAGGCGGTGTCCGGTGAATCCCGGCAAGGTCGAAGCGGCGCCTGCCGGCACGGCCCCGGAGGGGTCCCAGAAGGCCGCCGGGGGTCGGAGACCCCGGCGGCGGCGTCCCGAACCCGACCCCGTCGGGGTCGCACAGGGACGATTCCGATTCATCGGACACAGCCTAACCCGGCCTTTTGGGCGACGGGATAAGCGGCGACGGGACCAGGTTGTAGGGATAGCTCAGACCGTTGGGTCGCCAGCCTGGGGGTGCGAAGACGATCACGTCGATTGCCGCCTCCGCCCCCACGCCCGCCCTCATTCGAAGGGAAACGTTCGTCTTGTCGCTGGAGAAGCGGGTGGTTCCCAGGTGGTACCAGGCGAAGCCTGCGCCGTAGCTCGAAACCGGCGGATCGTTGGCGAAGAGCGTCACGCCCCCGATCGCCACCTCCAGTTCGCGTCGTCGCTCGGGTGTGAGACGTGCGGCGATCCAAAGCTCGACCGGCTGCCTCTCCCGAACCGCCGCCGCGTAGTTCGCCACGTAGCCGTCTTCCGACGGAATCGCCACCCGGAGCACGAGCGCCCGCGCGCCGCTGGCGCCGGGCAGCGGCGCGACATCGCTGAAGGTCGTGTCCCGCGTCGACTCTGCTTCGATCCAAGCGAGTGGACTCAGCTTTCCGGCGAAGCTCCGGAGCTGCTGCCGCATAACCGTGTAGCTCCCTCCCGGATTCTGGTCGAAGACGGCGGCCGCCTCGGTGAAGGCGTACGTCTCGTCGGTGCCGACATGACGGGTGCTCTCTGCGAGCTGGGTGAGCCGCAGGAACGTGTCGAGCGTCTCTTTGAACGCGATGTCGGGCACGGGCAGCTCCTGAAGCTCGTCGATGAGCACCGGAAACTGTCCGATTGTGAGCAGCAGGCCGTTCTTCGCCTTGCGCGGGTCCGAATCGGACCCATCCATCGAGGTGATCCGCGCCGTTTCCGGGTGGACCATCCGCAGCAGGTAGCGTCCGGGACTCTTCGCCCAGATCACGACCCGGTCACCTTGTGGCGTCCTCATCCGATAGCCGTAGAACGAGTCGCCGTAATCGAGGCGGTTCCCGTCCTCGGGCGTCGGCAGCCACCACCGTCCGTTCGGCAGTCGCTGGGCGGCGGCGGGGTTTGCCGCATTCTCGGGGAAGAAGACGGGGTTGATCGCGAGGTCTGCCGGAGGATTGCTCCCGCGGTCCTTGGCCGCGTCGCTCACGTCCTTCGGGTCGGCGTCGACGAACGCGGCGCGAAGGCCGAGGGCCGCGAGGTCGTCGAGCGAGGGCCTGAGATCCTTCTTCGCGACCGCCACGTCCGTCGCGACGAGCCATCCTCGAGTCGACCATCGCACCGCGGTGCTGACCGTCCGCGCCGCCGAGTCGACCAACTCGGAAGGCGATGCGCCGCTCGCGCGCGCGGCGATCCCGTCGAACGCGGGCTCTTTTGCCTCCGTAAGGCCCGACCAGCCGTTCCATTCCTGGACGACCGGCACGTTCACCACGCTGCGGATGGCGGCGCAGAGTCGTCCGATCCTTCGCGACGCGGCCGACGAGATCGCTTGGGAGATGTCCTTCCAGACCTGCGAGTCGCGGGAGCAGGGATAGACGCGGTTCGTCGTCGGATCCCAAAGCATGAAGACGCCCCGCCCTCCGGACCAGAGCGGAACGAGCTTCGCCAAGTCCATGAAGGTGGTCTGAACGACCGTCTTGCCGTCGTTGCCCCGAAGGGAGGTGCTCAGCGTTGAGGCGCCCATCGACCAGCCCTTCATCACGTTGTCGATCGTCCGGTAGTTGGCTTCGAGGACGGTCGCAAGCTCCGCCTGGAAGGCGACCGTGGTCGGCACTCCGTGAAGCTCTTGTCCCGGCAGCGACGCGGATCGACCCATCGGGTCCACGATGCCGCGCAAGCCCTTGCCGAATGGGGTTTGCCCGAGCCGCGCCAACAGCGCGTCGCGATGACCGTCGAAGCCGGTCCATAGATCCGGCGTCTCGAGCGAGTCCGTGCGCGGGTAGATGAGCACGACGTTATCGAGACCCGCGTTGACCTTGGTGTCGATAGAAATCCGGCCATCCTTCACGGGCAGGAGCATCCGATCCAGCAACGAGCCATCGCGTTGGAGCGCGACGATGACGAGAGCTTCGGTCGCCCCGTAAAGCGGAACCTCGAAATGTCGAGAGCCGACCAGCCCGCCGATGCGATAGGCCGCAGGATCCACCGCCATCCCGGGCGTGCCCGGCGCGTGGGAAGAGATGCGCACGAGGTACCGCTGGCCGTTCTTCTCGGCCTCCGAGATCGTCGCCCCCCAATCGCCTGCGACGGGCAGGTCGATGAGGAGATCCTTGATCCCGGCCTCGTTCGCCGCGTCGACCGCCGCGGCGGTGCCGTCCACCCGTACGCCCACGGGCACATAGCGCTTCCCGTCCCACACGAGGCTGTGGTTCTCGTCGATGCGCCAAGCCACCGCCTTCTCACCCTTCGGGGCGTAGCTTCCCTCCCGAAGCGGAACTTGGGCGAATCCTAAAGAGGAGAAAGCGATCAGGACGGCAAAGCCGAGGGCGCGCACGAGACTAGGATACTCCCACCTCGGGCGGCTTACGGCTTTTCTGCGCAGCCTGTGGACGTTGACCGGATTGCGGCGTCAAGGATCCGGCAGGCGTCGGCGGCGATCATGGGATCGGTGATGCCCGTGGGACGCTCGCCCGTTTGGATGGCTTGAAGAAAGGCATCGGCCACGTTCGCGGCGGGAAGGGCGGTGGCTTCCGTTCGGCTTCGCCCGCCACCCGCGACCGAGTGCTCGACCTCCTTGCCGAAAGCCGCCAGCGTTCCCTTGTCGCCGTGGACCACCGCGTTCGGCCCGCTGTCGAAGCCGTAGGTCGCCCAGGTGCCTTCCAGCACCGCATCCGCCTTCGAATACTTCAGCACGATCACCGCGTGGTCGTCGACCACGTCGTAGGGCTTCGTCAGGTTGCCTCGAACCGCGTACACCGTCTCGGGCATGCCGAAGAGGAACCGCGCGACGGCACACCCGTACGATCCAAAGTCGGCGATGGCCCCGCCGCCGTTCAGCTTCTCATCGTAGAGCCAATCCACGAATTCAGGTCCGCAACCGATCTCCTTCGGGCCGTGATGGCCGTTCCGGTAGCGGAGGTGGAAGGGGTGCCCGATCTCGCCCGCGTCAAGCCGTGCCTTGAAGTCGTAGAGCCAGGGGTTCCAGGCAAGCGGCCAGTTGATGAAGAGTGCCTTCCCGCTCGCCGCCTGCGCGTCGAGGAGCCGCTTCGCCCCTTCGTAATCGGAAGCCATCGGCTTCTCGACCAGAACGTTGAGCCCTTTTCCGAGCGCCGCCTCGGCGATCTCCACCGACTCGACATTGTCGCTCGTGACGATCAGCGCGTCGAGGCTCTCCTCCTCCAGCATCGCCCGCCAGTCGGCGTAGCGCTTGCCGAAGTCGAACGCGTCCAAGAGCCTCGTCCTGTCCGCGACCGCCACCGGAACGAAGCCATCGTGCTTTCGAAAGGCATCCGCCAAGCCGCCGACATGGCCGTGCGTGAGTCCCGCGATCCCGATCCGAAGGGCCATGTCGGCTCTACTCCTCCACGATCTCGTCTTCGTCGGCGATCACGGCCTTCTTCGCCGCGGGCCGCTTCTTCGCGCCTGCGTTCATCTCGACCCCGACCGCGCCCTCCGTGAAGGCGGTCTTCGACTTCACGCGCTTGCTGACCTCCTGCCCGGCCAGCGTCGTCCAGTTCGCACGGTCGAGGGCCCACTGCCAGCCGATATCGGTCGGCGCGTACGCGAACTCGACACCCTCCTGCAGGATGTCGGAGAGAAGCGTCTTCAGCTCGTCGCGGCCCTGAAGCAGATTCTCGCCCGCCGTGAGGTTCGGCATCAGGCCGACGCTCATCAGAACCGGCTCCTCCTCGACCGCGTTCTTCGCGACCCGCTTCGGCGCGTTCGCCTCGATCGCCTCCTGGGTCTGCTTCACCTGCGGGACCATCGCCTTCAGGAGCTTCTCGTTGTCGTCCGGCCAAACGTACTGCTCGCCCTCGTAGAGCGCGATGGCATGGCGACCGGTGAGCGTCAGCGCGCTCGCTAGGAGGGCCGCGTCGGCGGGCACCAGCTGCGGATAAGCCTTCTTCAGCACGTCCAGCGCGGTCTCGAGTTTGGTCAGTTGGCAGGTCATGGTGGGGTGTTCTGGCGCGGGCGTGGACCGTGCGCCATAATGCGTCAGTTTACCTCCTAGGGGAACCATGCCTTTGACGACCACCAAGCCTTCCCTCGCCCTCCTCGCCGCCTTGCTGATCGCCGGGTGCGGGAACGATTCCGCCAAAACTGATTCAAGCTCGACCACAACGTCTGCGGGCGGCGGGTCCGCCAAGTCAAGCCTCCTCAAGATTGGCGTCGTGTTCGACAGTGGCGGACGGGGAGACAAGTCGTTCAACGACTCGGCCTGGGCGGGGATCCAGAAGGCCGAGAAGGAGTTGGGCGTCGCAGAGGACAACGTGAAGACCGTGGAGTCGAAAAGCGCCAAAGACTTCGAGGGCAACCTGAGCCAGCTCTCCGAGAGCGGCTGCGACGTCGTGTTCGCGATCGGCATCGGCCAGGACGTGGCACTCAAGACCGTCGCGCCCAAGTACCCCGACGTGAAGTTCGGCCTCGTGGACGGCGTGGTTGACGCGCCGAACGTTCGCTCTATCATCTTCACCGAGGAGCAGGGCTCCTTCCTCGCGGGCTACGCCGCCGCACTCGCGAGCAAGACCGGAAAGGTCGGCTTTGTGGGCGGCAAGAAGATCCCCCTCATCGAGAAGTTCGAGGCTGGGTTCGAGGCGGGCGCCATGACCGCGAACCCCGCCATCGTCGTCCTTCCCGCCAAGTACACCGAGAGCTGGGACGACACCGCCATTGGCAAGGCGATGGCGGGCAGCCTTTTCTCCGCCGGCGCCGACGTGGTCTACCACGCCGCCGGACGCTGCGGCCTCGGCGTCATCGACGCCGCTCGCGAGGCTGAAGGCAAGCTCGCCATCGGCGTGGACAGCGACCAGGACGACATGGCTCAGGGCAAGGTCCTCACCAGCATGGTCAAGCACGTCGATGCCGCCGTCTTCGCCACCATCAAGGACGTCCAGGACGGCAGGTTCACCGCGGGCACCAAGGTGTTCGACCTGAAGTCGGACGGCGTGGGCCTCACCGACTTCAAGTACACGAAGGACAAGCTCGGCCCTGACGGCATGAAGAAGCTTCAAGACGCCGCCGCCAAGGTGAAGGACGGCACCTACAAGGTGCCGGCGACCGTCGCCGAGGTCGCCGCCTTCGTCGCTTCGACGAAAAAGTAGTCCCGTCCGACCTACAGGAAAGTGCCGCTCGTGCCGATTCCCCCCGTATGCCCTCATTCTCCGGGGTCATTGAGCAAGCCACGAGCGGCCTCTACCGCGCGGGCGACGCCCTTGATGAAGTTCTGCGCACCCTCGCCCAGCTGGCTCCGCGCCGCCGCCTGGCCCAGCCCTACGACGGTCTCCTCAAGGGCGTCCTCGGCCTCGCCGCCGTCATCGTGATCGACGGGCTCGCGGGCCACCCGCCGGTGCTCCAGCTTCTCTATCTCGCGCCGATCTGGATCGCGTTCGAAACGGCGGGGCTCGCCGTCGCGGCCGTCCTCTCGCTCGTCGTCGTCCCGGTCGCGACGCTCTTCAGCCCTCCCGCGCCCTGGGGCATGCTCTGCGACGTGTTCGTGAGGAGTGGCCTCATGGCCTCGCTCATCGTCATCATGACCTTCCACAATCGCCGCTACCGCACGACCCACGAGTCCGCCCGGCGCGATCCGCTCACGAACGCCCTGAATCGCGCCGGCTTCGAGGTCGCTGCCCGTGGCGCCATCGAGCAGGCCATCGCCAGCCGTCAGCCGCTCACCCTCGCGATGGTCGACTGCGACAGCTTCAAGGACCTGAACGACACCAAGGGCCACGCCTTCGGGGACGGCGTCCTTTGCACCCTCGTCAGGACCCTGACCGGCTCGGTGAACGGGGCGATCCTCGGACGCACCGGCGGCGACGAGTTCGTCGTCGTCGACCCGGGCCGCAGCGCGGACGAGACGAGACGGGCTCTCCAGCACGCCCTCCGGACCTACAACGACGCCACGCTCGTCATGGGACGGAAATCGTCCTTCACCGTCGGCATCGCTCAGCTCGGCCCCGACGGGATGCGCTACGAAGCGCTTCTCGAATCCGCCGACCGGGACATGTACCGCAACAAGTTCGACCGTTTCAGCGGCATGCTGGTCGCTTAGCTAGGACCCAACGTCCGTCCGCTCCGCCACCGCGCGCACGAGCGGATCGGGGTCCCGCCGGAGAGCCTCGACCGCCGCGATCAGCTCCGTCGGCACCCGCCCGTCGAGCGCCAGCAGCGCGCCGATCTTCGCGTCGCGGCTACCCTGCAGCGACGGTCCGACCGCCGCCAACGCCCCCGGTGTGCCGACCGCGCCGAGGATCGCGAGACCGATCCGCTTCCGAAATCCTTCGCCGCTGGCGATGAGGCGCGTACCCGTCGCGAACGCCACCGCCGGTTGCGTCGCGATCAGCCGGAGCGCCGAGCGTCGGATCGCCAGGTCCGAAGAGTCGACGACCGCAGAAGCGGTGCTGGCCGACGACGGATCACCGATCTCGGCCAGCGCCTCCATCGCCGCACGGGCGACCGCCAGATCCGGCGACGCGGCCAGTCCCACGAGGGTCGGCACCGCCGGAAGCATTCGTCCGCGTCCCGCCGCGCGGGCCGCGTCCCGCGCGAGTTCGGGACGACCGAGCGCCGCGACGACCGCCTCCGCCGGGAGCGGCACGAAGCCCGCCGTCGCCAGCGCCATCCGAGCTGCACGGGAATCGGAAGAGGCCGCCAGCCTCGCCACCACCGGCGCCGCCGGCAGACCGATGCGCGACGCCACCGCCACGAAGGCGTCGCCTGGCTCGACCGCGAGCGCATCCAAGGCGGGAAGGCCGATCCCCACCAGCCGCGCCACCGCCGAAAGCGCGTCCGGGCCATCCGTCGCGCGCCGTCGGAGCTCCACCATCTCGGCCGCGGAAGGCATCGGAACCGAACCTGGCTTGGGCATCGGGGCAGGCGGGCTGACCGACGGGCTGAAACCGGCCGCGTCGAGCGCCGCC
>CAXTOO010000211.1:0-7257 GCA_964245875.1 uncultured Fimbriimonas sp.
AGGAGGCGGTTCTCCATCCCCTTGTAGTAGCCGCCGAGCGGCAGCCCGGCGAGGATGCCATTCTGGAGCATGGCGTCTCGGACCTCGGTGGCGTCCTTGGGGAGTTCGATGACGAACTCGCAGAAGGTCTTGCCCTCGTTCCAGACCTTCACGCCCTGCGGGAGAACGGACTGGAGGTAGCGGGCATTGTTCAGCGAGGTCTGCGCGACGGAGGTCATGCCGTTCTTGCCGAGGGCGATCATGTAGACCGTGGCGGCGAGGGCCATGAGGGCCTCGTTGGTGCAGATGTTGCTCGTCGCCTTCTCGCGGCGGATGTCCTGCTCGCGGGTGCGCAGGGTCATGACGTAGCCCTCGCGGTCGCCGTGCGCCTCCTTGGTGCGGCCCACGATGCGGCCGGGGATGCGGCGGACGTGCTCCTTCTTGCAGGCGAAGAGGCCGAGGAGAGGGCCACCGAGGCCCATCGCGATGCCGAGGGGCTGGCCCTCGCCGACGACGACGTCCGCGCCGTAGTCGCCCGGCGACTTCAGGAGGGCGCAGGCGACGGGGTCGGCGACGACGATCAGCAGCGATCCCGCGTCGTCCGCCGCCTTGCGGGCGGCGGCGAGGTCCTCGATCGAGCCGAAGAAGTTGGGGGACTGGACGACGAGGCAGGCGGCGCCCTCGGCTTCGAGAAGGGTCGTGAGGTCGTGGGAGGCGGGGAGGGTCTTGACCTCGACGCCGAGCGCCCAGCAGTAGGTGTCGAGGACCTGGCGGTAGTGGGGGTGGACGGCCTCGGAGACGGCGACGACGTTGCGGCCGTTCGCGCCGACGGCCATGACGGCGGCCTCGGCCATGCTCGTCGCGCCGTCGTACATGGAGGCGTTGGCGAGGTCGGAGCCGTAGAGCTCGGCGACCATCGTCTGGAACTCGTAGATGGTCTGGAGGTAGCCCTGCGACGCCTCGGGCTGGTACGGCGTGTAGGCGGTGAGGAACTCGCCGCGCGAGATCACAGCGCCGACGGTCGCGGGGATGTAGCGGTCGTAGACGCCCGCGCCGAGGAAGCAGGTGGTGCTCGCGAGGTCGACGTTCTTCGCGGCGAGCTCGTGGAGGTGGGCCATCAGGCGCGGCTCGTCGAGGGCGGGAGGGAGGTCCATCGTGCCCGGCGCGACGCGCAGGTTGTCGGGGATCTCGCGGAACAGCTCGTCGATGCTCTGGGCGCCGATGGTGGCGAGCATCTCCTGGCGGTCGGCGTCGGTGTGGGGGATGTAGGGGGCGGGCATATAAGGAGTTAGGAAATAAGGAAGTAAGGAGATTAGGTGTTAGGCGAGGAATCCGGAGGCGGACAGCCCGCCTAACTTCCTCATCTCCTAAATCCCTAGCTTCCTTGCCGTCAGGCCGTCGCGGCTTCGTAGTCCGACGCCGAGAGGAGCGCTTCGACCTCGCGCGGGTCTTCGATGCGGATCTTGACCATGTACCCCTTGCCGTAGGGGTCCTCGTTCACCAGTTCGCTCTGGGAACCCAGGGCGGGGTTCGTCTCGACCACCTCCCCACCGACGGGCGCGTAGACGTCGCTGACCGTCTTGACCGACTCGACGGAGCCGAACGAGTCGCCCGCCTTGAGGACGCGGCCTACGGAGGCGAGGTCGACGTAGACCACGTCGCCCAGCTCGCTCTGCGCGTGGTCGGTGATGCCGACCGTGGCGACGTCGCCCTCCAGGCGGAGCCACTCGTGGGTCTTGGCGTACTTCAGCTCGCTCGGCGTGTTGGCCATGGTCGAGAGGGATTCTACCTTTCGGAACCACCACCCCCAACCCCTCCTACCTCCCGCTCACGGTATCGCTTCTCGATGTTCGATAGCCTTCTGCCGCGGCGGCAAGAGGAGGGGAGCCGGAGTACGCTCATCACGTGTTCCGCGTCGACTTCGTCACCCTGTTCCCGGAGATGGTTCGGGGCGTCTTACGCCACAGCATCCCCGGGCGGGCGGCGACAGCGGGATTGGTCGAGTTCCGGACGGCGAACCCGCGGGACTTCTGCCACGACCGGCACTCGAAGGTGGACGAGCGGCCCTTCGGCGGCGAGCCGGGGATGCTGATCCGGGCGGAGCCGGTGGCGCGGGCGGTGGAGTGGCTGGGGAGAGTGGATGGTGAAGAGTGGGTGGTGAATGATGGAAACGGATCGTCCGATCCACCATCCACCATCCACCATCCACCATCCACTGCCGTCGTCCTCACCGCGCCGACGGGGCGGCCGTTCGACCAGGCGGCGGCGCGGGAGCTGGCGGGGTACGGGCGGGTCGTGTTCCTCTGCGGCCACTACGAGGGAATCGACCATCGCATCGAAGAGGCGCTCTGCACGCACGTCTTCTCCATCGGCGACTACGTGCTCACGAACGGCGAGCTGCCCGCCCTGGCGATGGCGGACGCGGTGGTGCGGCTGGTGCCGGGCGTGCTGGGGAACGAGGGGAGCCTCGACGCGGACTCTTTCTCGGACGGGCTGCTGAGCGCGCCGAACTACACGCGGCCGGTCGTCTGGCGGGGGCGGGAGGTTCCGGCGGAGCTTCGGAGCGGCGACCACCGGGCGATCGCGCGGTGGCGTCGCCGCGCGGCGCTGCGGCTGACGCGAGAGGTCCGGCCCGACCTCCTGGCGAGGGCGCGGCTGGAGAAGGGCGACGTGGAGATCCTGGGGGAGCATGGGACCGCCGAGTAGCACTCGGCTTGGGGTGGCGCCGAGTGCTACTCGGCGGTCCTAGGGTATTATTTTCCTTCGCGCCCAAGCGAGGCCTTCCGCCCCGCCTCTGGGAACCTGCTGGAACCACGCGCCCGGCTGAAGCGTTAGCATCCCACGGAAGACCCATGAACAAGGCTGCCCTACTCGAGAGCGTGACGAGCGATCTCCGCAAGTCCGATCTGCCCCCCATCCGCCCCGGCGACACCGTCAAGGCGTTCGTCAAGGTCCGCGAGGCGGGCAAGGAGCGCGTCCAGCTTTTCGAGGGTCTGTGCATCGCCCTGAAGAACGGCGGCATCGCCGAGACGGTCACCCTTCGCAAGGTCTCCAACGGCGTGGGCGTCGAGCGCACGTTCCCCCTGCACTCGCCCAACGTCGCCCGCTTCGAGGTCACGCGCCACGGCAAGGTCCGCCGCGCGAAGCTGTACTACCTCCGCGACAAGGTCGGCAAGGACGCGCGCATCAAGGAGCGCCGCGCCAAGACGGACGTCAAGCCGAAGGCGTAAACACCCTTGCCCCTCCTCCTCCCGCTCGCCCAGGCCCAGCCGAAAGGCTTGCCGGAGATCATCGACGGTCTGGCTCGCACCCCGCTGAGCCAGGTCGTCCTCTTCGTCGCGGTGCTCACCGCGATCCGCGTGGCGCTCGCGCCGACCCTCGCGAAGACCCCGCCGCACCGGCGCACCGGCGCCTACCGGCTGACACGCCTCGCCAACGAGCTCTGCGACGCGATCGTGTACGCGGGCGTCTTCGTGTTCATGATCATCCGCCCGTTCGGAGTCCAGGCGTTCCGGATTCCCAGCGGCTCGATGTGGCCCACGCTGTACGTGAACGACTTCGTGGTGGCGAACAAGGCGATTTACCGCTACAGCGACCCGAAGAAGGGCGATGTCGTGGTGTTCCGCCCGCCCGCGACGGCGATCGCCGAGCCAGGACAGATCGACGACGAAGGGCAAGTCAAGGTCGACTTCATCAAGCGTTGCATCGGCGTGCCCAGCGACGTGGTGGAGCTTCGCGACGGGCTGTTGTTCATCAACGGCTCTCAGGTGAAGGATCCGACGAAGCACTACTCGACCTCGCCGGACATGGGCCAGACGTTCGTGTCCGAGCCGCCCGAAGAGGCGAAGAAGGCCAGCTTCAAGCTCGCGCGGTACAAGGGGCGCATCATCCCCCTGAACTACACCTCGGACTCGGCAAACTCCGGCCGTTTCGTCGACGCGGAGGGCAAGATCATCGGGTCCAGCGACGACTCGTACCAGGTGAGCAACGAGTTCGCGGTGGCCCTCGAAGACCAGGCCAAGATGATCGCGGCGAAGCCCGAGCCGGTGCCCGCCGGCTTCTACCTGATGATGGGCGACAACCGGAACAACTCGTTCGACGGCCGCGGCTGGGGTCTCGTGCCCCGCGCCTCGATCATCGGCCGCAGCGAGCTCACGTGGCTTCCGATCAACCGCATGGGCCGAACGCCGTCCATCGACATCGTCGGGAACTAGGGCGGCGATTGGGACTCACCCTCACGCAAAGCGCCGGGTGGCGACGAACAGCGCGGCGAAGGCGGACACCCCGCCGGCGACCAGATACGGCGCGGACGGTCGGACGTCGAACAAGGCGCCGCCGAGGCTCGGGCCGACCATGAAGCCCAGCGATCGGGCGGACTGGAGGAGCCCGAACATCGCGCCCTGCTGACGCTCGGGCGTGACGCGCGAGCACCAGCCGTTCACCGCCGGGTTCACGAGACTGTTGCCCAAAGCGTACACGGTGGAGGCGAGGAACAGCGGAGGAATGGAGTGGACGAACGGCATCGCGGCCAGCCCCGCGCCTTGAAGGCCGAACGCGACGAGGAGCAGGCGTCGCTCGCCCAGCCGCCGTTGCGCGGGGGCCACGACGAATCCCTGGACGCCGACCGCCAGCAGCGACTCGTACGCGAAGATCGCCCCGAAAAGCGACGCCCCGCCGCCCACGGTGCGCTCGATCAGCCTCCCGAACGTGCCCTCCAGGCAGGCCAAGGCGAACCAGCCGACCACCGCGACGCCGAAGAGGGCGAGCAGGGTGCGGTTTTGCAGCAGGATCGCCACGCCTTCCTTCCGCCTCTCGCCTTTCTCCTCGACCCGGGGCGCGGCCTTGGGGAAGAAGAGGGCGAAGGCGACGAGGCCGAGCGTGGAGCAGGCGCAGGCCACCAGCCCGACGAGCGACGCGCCGCCCCGCGCGGCGAGGAAGCCCCCGAGGGCGGGGCCGAGGATGAGGCCGGTGGAGACCGCCGCGCCCACCTGGCCCATGAGCGCCGTGCGCCGCTCCGGCGACGAGACGTCGGCCAGCGCCGCCTGCGCGGTCGAGACGTTCGCCGCGCCGAAGCCCGCCAGCACACGGGCGGCGAGGATCGTCCACACGGAACCCGATCCCGCGTACACCAGCATCGAGACGGCGGAAAGCGCGGTGCAGGCGATCACGACGGGCTTGCGGCCCACGCGGTCGCTCAGCCCGCCCCAGAGCGGCGACGCGAAGGCCTGGACGACGAACATCGAGGAGAGGATCGCGCCGATGAGCCAGCCCTTCGCGCCGAGCGCCTCGGCGCGGAACTGGACGCTGGGGATGAGCATCCCGAACCCCACGAGATCCGCGAAGACGAGCAGGAGCAGGGCGAGGCGGGTGCGAAGGTGGGGCACGTCTAACCCAGAGTGAACCAGAACGTCGCGCCCTTCCCGGGTTCCGACTCCGCCCACGCGCGCCCGCCGTGCCGCTCGACGATGCGCTTCACGTTCGCGAGCCCCACGCCCGTGCCCTCGAACGTCTCTTGGTCCACGAGCCGCTCGAAGGCGACGAAGAGCTTGTGCGCGTGGGCCATGTCGAAGCCGACGCCCCGGTCTCGCACGAAGAACGCGCCGCCTTGCTGGCCGACCTCCACGGGTCCGCCCTCGGGCGAGAACTTCAGGGCGTTGTCGAGGAGATTCACCAGCACGTAGCCAACGAGTCTGGAGTCGCCCTCGGCGCGCATTCCCTCCTGGATCTGCACTTGGCCGCCGCCGTGTCGTCGGGCCACCTCGTCGGCGACGTTCCGGGCAGTCTCGGTCAGGTCGAACTCGCGCTTCGTCAGCTCGGCGTTCGCGAGCCGCGCGAAGCCCAGCAGGTCGTCCACGATCCGCGCGAGGCGCAGCGCGTTCTCGGCCTGCCGCTCCAGCGCCGCGCGCTCCTCCCCGGTGAGCCGAGGGCCCGCGTCCTCCAAGACGATCCGGCTGGTCGACACGATGGCGCGCAGCGGCGCGCGAAGGTCGTGGGCGACGCTGTAGGAGAAGGCGTTCAGGTCGCGGTTGGCGCGCGTGAGCTCCTCCGTCCGCTGCTCCACGCGGCGCTCCAGTTCCTGCTGCTGGCGCTGGCGCTCCGAGAGGTCATAGAAGTGGCAGACCACGCCGAGGCGCCCGTCGGGCATGGCGATCCGCTCGACCTTCCAGTCGTACGCCTCGACCTCGCCGAGATCTCCGCGGCGCTCGACGGTGCTCGGCGCGTGGAACGGCTCGCCCGTTTCCAGCACCCGACGAAAGAGCGCGATCGCCTCGCTCGCAAAGGGCTCGGCCCAGACGATGCGCAGCGCCTCGGCGAAGTCGCGTCCGATGAGAGGCCGCACGTTCTCGAACACCTTCTGCGCGCCCTGGCTCACGAGGGCGAGGCGAAAGTCCGCGTCCACCGCGTAGACCCCGAGCGGCGAGCTCCGCACGAGGCTCTCGAACGCCTGGCCGCCGAGCCGCAGCGCCTCCTCGGTGGCCTTGCGCCCAGTGACGTCCACGCCGATGCCGTACGAGGCAGCGGCCGAGCCCGACGCATCGTACGTCGCCTTCCCTCGACCCTCCATCCATCCTTCGGAGCCGTCGGCCCTTCGGAAGCGGAACTCGGCGGCGTAGTCCACCCCCGCCGCCCGTGCCTCCTCGACCGCCACGGCGAAGCCCTCCCGATCGTCGGGATGGACGAAGTCCAGAAAGCTTTGGTGTGCGCCGTCGAACGAGCCGACCTCGAGTCCGAAGATGCCCTCGAGCTCCGGCGACCAAACGACCGTGCCCGTCACGAAGTCGCGCCGCCACCAGCCCATGCGCCCCGCCCGCATGGCCAGCCCCAGCCACTCCCGGGTGCGTCGCAGGTCCTCCTCGGCGAGCCGGCGCTGCGTCACGTCGACGACCGAGCCGATGCGCTGAACGGGCGCGCCGCCCTCGTCCCGCTCGGCCCGGCCGCGCGAGAGGAGCCACCGGATCCCGCCGGGAAGCACGATTCGGTACTCCATCTCGTGAAGACCGCCGACCACGGTGACGGCCTGCACCTCGGTCGCCACGCGTTCCCGGTCGTCGGGGTGGATCCGGTCGTAGAGCCTATGGAGCGGTCCGCCCCACGCCTCCTCCGCAGAAAGGCCGTAGATCCTCGCGAAGTTCGCGTCCCCCCAGACGGTTTGCGCCGCGAGGTCGATCCGGTAGGTGCCCACCTCCGCCGCCGAGAGCGCGCCCTGGATCGCCTGTTCGGCGCGCGTGGCCTCGGTGACGTCCTCGACGGTGATCGTCGTGGCGACCAGTCGACCGT
>CAXTOO010000212.1:0-7241 GCA_964245875.1 uncultured Fimbriimonas sp.
GGGGTGGGCGAGGAGGCTCTCGAGGCGCAGAAGAGAGTTTTGTTAGACGCTCTTAACAGGAGACCGTCGAATGGTGCCGGCCCTGGATCGTCTCATCAAAACCGCTGCACCCCCTCCAAGAGCAGCGAACATCGCCGGCTCGGGAACGGGCGCGACCGTCGCTGCTCCGTTGTCGATGGAGCAATTGTTGAACGAGCCGTCGACCGACGCCGTCACCGAGCCGATCGAGGCGCCGCTCACCGTGAGGTACGCCCCCGTGAACAGGCCGCCGAAGGCGCCCGAATTCGTCGGATAGGTCGAACTTGACTCCATGAGCAACGTCCCCGTGCCGGAGTAGGCCCGCAGCACCGCCGTGCGCGAGGACGAGGCGTTGAACTGGCCCAGGAACAGGGAGAGCGTCGAGAGCGGCGCGCTGAAGTCGAGCACGAACGGCCGCTCGGGCGAGACGTCGAACGTCGTGCCCTGCGTCCGCGTGACCGTCATCGTCAGGCCCGCCACCGTCTGCGACACCGAAGAGTAAACGCCCGGTCGCGACCCCGAACCGGTGCACGTGGCCGTCAGGTTCTCGAAGTCGAAGCCCCGGCCGACGCGGAGCTCGCGAGTCCGGCAAAGCCGACCACGACGGAGGAAGAAAGGCGAAGATGGAGATTGGACATGGTGTTCACAAGACCGGGCGGACTCCATCATGAATCCATACCGCTTCATCAGCGTTTCATCGAAGGCCTGGGGATCGAACTCGCGGATGGTTGACGAACTCTTCCTTCGAAGACGAAGAGGAACATGGACGTCTTCAAACGACGAGAGGCAAAGACCCACGCGGGATATCCAGCGGGCACCGGGGGGAACTACTCACGCCAGATGCCGCTTTCGTCAACCATCCTCGCGATGGAAAAGAAAAATCGTACGCTAATAACGCGTTTTCCTTGCAGAAGACGCCAAAAGGTGCACTCGACGCCGCTAGCCGGCCCGAACCGCCCACAGCAGGCCGTCCAAACCCGCCCGCGCCCGCGGCAGGTGGACCGTGAACCCCGCGTCGAGCAGCATCCGCTCCAGGTCGCGCCCGTCCCGACCGGGAACGAAGGGGTGGTACTCCATCACGATCGCGTCGATGGCCCCGAGCAGCCCCTCGGCGGACAGCCGGTCGAAGATCGCGTACTCCGCGCCCTCGCAGTCCATCTTCACCACAAGCGCACGGCTCCCCGCCCGCTCCCGCAGCGCACGGACGACTGGCGCGGCGTCCACAAGGCGGATCTCCTGCGTCTGGTGGCTCTCGTCGTAGGTCGCCGCGTAGAACAGGCCGTTGCGCCCCGGCCACTGCGAATCGTAGGGCAGCGTCTGCGTCGCGTCCAGATCGGACAGCCCGGCGTTGTGCGTCTCGATCCGTCCCTGGAGGCCGCTCGTATCGACGTTCCGCCGACCGGCCTCGAAGGTCTCGGGAAACGGCTCGTACGCGACGACCTCCCAGCCCTTGACCTGCGCGAAGTAGAGCGAGGCCAGCCCGACGTTCATCCCCACGTCGAGCACGAGCGCGTCCCGTCCCGGACTCACGTCGTAGATGCCCTCGCCGAACACCTCCGCCACGATCCCGACGATCTCCGGTCGATCAAGCCGCATCCGGATCGGACCGGAGACGAACACGGGCACGCCGCCCTCCATCTCGAAGCTTCCCATGCCGCTCGCGACCACCGCCGCCAGCGGCCTCATGTGGCGCAGGAGCGACTCGTGCCGCACGGCGTCGAACGTCAGCCCGAGCGGCTCCGAGACGACCTTTCCGTCCGGCCCCGACGTCAACGGCCACACGATCGTCGGGAGGTTCCGCTGGATCGCCGCCGCGGTCCCGAGGCTACGAAAGGCGAGCGCCCGTTTGCCGAAACCCAGCAAGCCCCGGAGCGGAGTGGGGATGGGCATCGGAAGATTCTACTTACTCCCGAGCGGTCGATGGAGGCGTATGCTAGGGCCATGATCCTGCTTGCGTCGCTCGTCCTCGTCCGGCGCCCCGCCGTCCACGGCTGCCCCAAGGTCGCCTGGCTGACGCCCTCCTGCGTCAAGCTGCCCGAAGCTCGTACGACCCCCCGCCGATTTCCGGGACCGTGAACGGAAAACTGCAGTTCCCGGCCTTCCAGGAACCTCAGAGTCCAACGCGAGGGTTGCACCCTAGGATGCGCCGTCCGCTTCGCGTCTCCCTCCTTGCGTCGGCGCTCACGCTTTGGATCGACGCCCTCGTCATGCTCCGGGGCGATGCCGGACCCGTCGGTTGGCTCCTCTCGATGAGCGTCCCCCAGCTCTTCGTCGTCCCGACCGTCGCCGCCGTCCTATGGGCTCTTCGCAATCGGGCGTGGATGGCGGCAGGCATCAGCGCGACCGTGGCCGCCGCCCAGGTCTTCGGTCCGTTGGGACTTTGCCTCGGACGCCCATCCTCCTCGCCCGCCGATCTTCGGGTCCTGAGCTACAACGTCGGCCAGTTCGAGGCGGGCAGGTGGCCCGAGCCGACCGTGGCGGCCGTGGCGAGCACGATCCGCGCCGCCGACCCGGATGTCGTGTGCCTCCAGGAAGCCCATTACCACGGACGTCTTCAATTCGGTGAGATGCTCGCGAAGGCTCTTCCCGCTTACCACGCCTACCGGGAATCGGGAATGCTCCTCCTCTCCAAGCGGCCCTTCGTCTACGGGGAGACCACGCACTTCCTTTCCCACTTTGGTGGCCATTGGAACGTGCAGGAGGTCGCCATCGTCGTCTCCGGGATGGCGATTCGATTCGTCAACGTCCACATGGTGCCCGACGGCTACGAGCCGCCGTGGTGGCCCAAAAAAACCTTCCTCCAGGCGGTCGAGCGCAAGCGGAGGCTCCGCGACGAGGAGCTTGCCGAGGTCGTGCGCCGCGTCGGTTCCAAACCGGGACCCGTCGTCGTCTGCGGCGACTTCAACACCCAGCCGTTCGATCCGCGCTACCGACGGCTCGCGACCGTTCTGACCGACGCCTACCGCGCCACCTCCACCGGTTTTGGCTACACCCTGACCGCCCGTACCCCCACCAAGCGCGTCGACTACGTCTGGACGCGCGGCCTCCTTCCTCTCCGAACGAAGCTCCTCTCCGCCGACACCAGCGACCACCTTCCCCTTCTCGCCGAACTCGCCCTGGACGGACCACAATAGGCCATGGAATCCGTTGGAAAGGAGAGCCTTGAGGCCGCCCGCCGACTCTTCGCCCATTTTCCCGACGCCGCGCTGAGGATCGACGACCGGGAGACCTCCATCGAATTCACGCCGACGAGCCCGGAAGGCTTCGCCGTCACGATCTACGACCAGGGCGACGACGCCATGATCGCCGCGGGACGCTGGCACACCCACTACGACGACCCCGAACAGCTCGCATGGTGTGCCCTATGGCTCCTGTCTCCCTTCTACCGCCTCGTCGAGGAGCACAAGGGTGGGGTCCTCGTCGCCATATGGATCGAACGCTACGAGGCGACGGGCTGGGAAGGTTTCGAGCCGGTCTTCTACCTCAACCCCGACGACGAGCCGAGCTGGCGACCCCAAGGTGACGAGACCTTTGCGCGCCGTTACCATCAGCAGAGAGTGATCGACCTGCCCATGCATTACGCCCAGTTCGAGCCGGACGCCGTCCTCGAAGACGGGATTCCGCCGGACTTCCACGCCGGAAGGCGCGTCGTCCACGACCGCGCCTCGCAGGCCTTGGAGATCGCCTAGCGGCGCGCCAGCCTTGGCTCGTCGTCCCACCAGTCGCAGGATGGCTCGTGCCCGCGCCGCGAAGCGGTCAGCTAAATGTCGAGTCGCCCGCGGTCGTGGCATGCCCTGGTGCCGGCGTCCCGCGCAACGTGATCCGCGAACCCGCCAGGCGAAGGTCGACGCACCCACGAGGCCAGTCGAGGACGAAAGTATCTCCGGGGATCTTTCCGTCGCGACGCCCAAAGACTTCCGCTTCGACTTCGTCCCCGGGTCGAACATCAAGCCGAGGAACAACTACGAACTCCATCGCGTGAAGGCGTGATCGCCCGACCGGTATCTTGATGGGGTGCCGGTTTTCGAATACCGCTGCGCCGCCTGTGGCCGCCGCTTCTCCGCGCTCATCGGCATGACCGCCGAGCCGGACGACTCGCGCTGTCCCCACTGCGCCAGCCTCGACACCGCCAAGCTCGTCAGCCGCCCCGGTCGCTTCCGCGTTGAGGACGACCGGATCGACGAGGTGGCCGACCGCCTCGAAGGCCTCGACGACTCGGCCAGTCCGACCGCCGTCCGGGAGGCGATGCGCGAGGTCGGCAAGGCCCTGGACGAAGACGCCTCCGACGAGATGGAGGAGATGTTCGAGGCGGACCAAGCCGACGCGGATTAGCGCATCATAGACGGGCTCGATGTCGAAAGCGCTTGGAAAGATCACCGTCGTCTGCGGCTCGATGTTCGCGGGCAAGAGCGAGGAGCTCATCCGCCTCGCTCGCCGCGCGCTCTACGCCAAGCGGAGCGTCCAGGTCTTCAAGCCCAAGATCGACGACCGCTACGACCAGACGATGGTCGTCACCCACATGGGCGTCCGCCACGAAGCGGTCGCCGTCGACAACGTCGCCGACCTGCGCACCAAGCTCGACGCGAAAGCCGAGATGGTTCTCATCGAAGAGGCACAGTTCTTCGACGACTCTATCGTCGATGTCGCCGTCGAACTCGCGGATCGCGGGGTTGAGGTCGTCCTGGCCGGCCTCGACCAGGACTTCCGCCGACGCCCCTTCGGCCCCGTGGCCGCACTCCTCGCGGTCGCCGACGACGTGGTCAAGCTCCGCGCCATCTGCATGAAGTGCGGCGCGCCCGCCAGCCACACCTATCGCGCGGTCGACGGGCGGCCCGCCCGCGAGAACGACCCCATCGTCCTCATCGGCGCGACGGAGTCGTACGAGGCCCGCTGCCGGAACTGCTATCGTCTCCTCCCTGCACGAAGATCATGACCTTTGGACCGTAGCGGAGTCGCCCTAATCCTTGCGCACGATCTCCAGCCTCGCCTTTCCCGGCGGGTCAGTCGCGCCGTACGTGAACCCGTCGATCGTCCACTGCCCGCGCACGAGCGAGCCGTCGCTCTTGTCGAGCCAGACCATGCCCTTCACGTGGATCGAACGGGCGTCGTCCACCTCATTGGCGTCCAGCGACACCTGCCAGGCGTCGCGCTTGCCGATCTTCTCCTCGCCGACGAGCCGCAAGTAGGACGAGAACGGCGGCGCGTCAAGCTTAGCGTCCTTCTCCTCGTTTCGCCACCAGGAACCCCCGACCGCCACCGCCGCCGTCGGCAGGAAAACCGCCCGGAGTCGATCGACGCGGGCCGAGGCGAACAGGACCGTCTCGTCGACCCTCTCCGCCGCCATCAGACCGCCGCCAAGACGCTCCAAGCGATCCGAAACGATCGGTCGGCTCTCCCGCGCGACCCCCATCACGTCGACCGTCGTCCGGCTCTCGACCGAGGTCGTCACCAGCCCACCTTCGATCGACTTGATCCGCTCGGTTGAGGTGCCCGTGAACTTCACGTCGTCCCTCCCGCCAAGGTCGATGATCGCCCGCATCTCGTACGTCGCCTTGTCGCCGACCTTCGGCAGCCGCACGAGCGTCACCGTCGGGGCGAAAACGAGCGCGAGCGCCAGCGCCGTCACGGCTGGAGCGTGACCTCGAGCTTGCCGGTCAAGGGAGGCGCCCCGCCCTCGAACACGACGTCGGTGAGCTCGGACACCGTCTTGACCATGCGTCCGGTCGCCTTCTCGATCCAGTAGGTCGACTTGATCCGCGTCGGAGCGTCGCCCTCAGTCTCCGAGCCGACCGCCGTGACCTTCCAGGAGTCGATCGCGCCGACCTTCTCCTCGCCTTCGAGCTTGAAGTCGATCTTGTAGCCCGGCGTCTCGCGCTTCTCGTCCTTCTTGCCTTCCGCGATCCAGGTGTCGCCGACGGCGAGCGCCTTCGCGGGCAGGAAGATCTGGTTGATGTTCGCGAGTCGGTAGGAGGAGGCCTTCGGCGTCGCGTCGCCGATGCCGCTCTCCACCGGCGTGCCGTCCAGCTTCTCGCTGGAGGAGTCCGTCGTCTCGGGCGGCGTCTGCTCCTGGCCGCCCGCCGAGATCGTCATCTTCGTGACGGACTTCTTCGTCACAACGTCGTCCTCGATCTTCGTGATCTCCTCGGCCGTGGTGCCCTTTAGCACGACGTCCATCCCGGCCAGGGTGAAGGTGGCGACGATCGAGTAGTTCGACTTGTCGCCCACCTTGGGCGTCCGCTTGATCGTGATGCCTTGAGCGACGGCAAGAGCGGCGAAGGCCAGAAGGCCGAGAGGAAGGACAGCGCGGAGCCTCATCGCCGTAGGATACACCCACGGGGAATCGCGGAGCGCACATCCGCCGGTTCCACGCCGCTTTCCGAAGGGTCAGGGCTGGCGCGTGACGTCCATCTTGCCGCTGAGCGGCGGGATCTCGATGCCGCCGCCGGGACCCTGGAACACCGCGTCCGTCAGCTGGGCGAGGCTCCGCACCATGGAGCCGTCCTTCTTGTCGATCCAGTAGGTCGCCTCGACCTTCGTGGGGGTCGCGCCCTCGACCTCGCCGCCCTTCGCCGTGATCTTCCACGTGTCCCAAGTTCCGACCTTCTCCTCGCCCACGAGCTTGAAGTCGAGCTTGTAGCCCGGAAGGTCCGCCTTCTCGTCCTTCTTGCCCTCTGCCGTCCAAGCGTCGCCCACGGCGATCGGCTTGGAAGGGTACACGAGCATCGTCGCGCGGGCGAGACGCATCGCGCTGCCGCCGCCGTCCGCGCCGTTCAACTTGATCTCAGAGACCGTGCCGTCGGGCTTGACCGTCGTGACCTCCGTCGAGTCGGGGATCGGAACCTCGTTGCCCATCGCGTTCGCCGCGAGCTTGGAGTTGGACGTCAGGACGATCTTGTCGCCGTCCACGGAGGTGACCGTCTCCGTGCGGGTGCCGGAGAGTTTGATCTCGCCCATGCCGGCCAGATCGAACGTGCCCTCAACCTTGTAGTTGGCCTTGTCGCCGACCTTGGGCGACCACTTCAGATCCAACGCCTGGGCGGCGAGGGCAAGGGCGGAAACGGCCAGAAGAACGGCCGGGAGCGTCGTGCGGAGCCTCATCGCTTCTAGGATACGCCGTATGGCGCAAGGGCCGTGCGAAAAGACCTACGGCACCCGCGAGATCGTGACCTTTCCGTTCACCGGACCCGGCGCTCCGGGCACCGTCACGCTGCTCCAGGTCAGTT
>CAXTOO010000213.1:0-7220 GCA_964245875.1 uncultured Fimbriimonas sp.
CGGGCTTCCAGGCCCGCGTCACGCTCAAGCCTCCCGGATCGCCTCGCGCAGCGCGGGGCCGACGCCGGGAACGTCGTCCAGACGTCCGTTCCGCTCCGCCTCCTGTAGCTGCGCGAGCGTCGTGACGCCGGTCAGGCCGAAGATCAAACGGGCAGTGCGCGCCCCGAGTCCCGGTACCCGGAGCATCTCCAGCACGCTCCAAGGCGCCGACGCCTCCCAGTCGCGCTGCTTGCTCGTCTTGCCTTCGTCCAGAAGCTCTTTGAGATAGACCTGGATCGTCGGGCCGACGCCGGGAATCTCCTTCAGGCGACCCTCCTGCCGAAGCTTGGCGACGGGCTCAGGCCACTTCTCGACCGCACGGGCGATGTGGGTGTAGCGCGTCGCGTGGCCCTCCTCATAGCCTGCGATGATGAGAAAGTCGCGAAGATCGCGCAAGGCCTGGGCAACCTCGTCGTTGGTCACCCTCCGAGCATACTGAACGCCGGGCCGATCTGCGGCGTTATCCCTAGTGGAAAGCAGAAGAAAGGTCGGCGGAATCACGACTTTTCCGGGTAGATTAAAAAGGATGGTCCTTGGCAAGCGGGTCGAGTTCATGGAACTGCGTCGTGGGATGGAGGCGACGATCGTGGGCGTCAAGTGCGACCACGCGGCGGATCGGCTGATGGAGATGGGCATGACGATCGGGACGCCCTTTCGCGTCGTGAAGGTCGCGCCGCTCAACGATCCCATCGAGATCGACGTTCGCGGCTACCGCCTTTGCCTCCGTCGCCGCGAGGCCGAGTGCTTTGAGATCGCCCTCCGCGACTGAGACCGCCGTCGCCGTCCGGCCCCTCGTGGCCGTCATCGGCAACCCGAACGCGGGAAAGACGACCCTCTTCAACGCCCTCACGGGCAGCCACCAGAAGGTCGGGAACTACGCGGGCGTGACCGTCGAGCGGGTCAGCGGCCTTCTGCGCCTTCCCTCTGGCACCGTCGACTGCCTCGATGTGCCGGGGATGTATTCGCTCCGCGCTCAGAGCGAGGACGAGCGCGTCGCCGCCGATTCGGCGCTCGGGCAGAACGGTCAGCCCCGGCCCGACCTCCTCATCGTCGTCATCGACGCTTCGAACCTCGAGCGCAATCTCTATCTCTTTTCCCAACTCGCCGAGGCGAAGACTCCGACCCTCGTCGCCCTGACGATGGTCGACCGCCTCGCCGGGCGCGCCGAGGAGATCGACCTTCCCCGCCTCACCAACCTCCTCGGCGTGGACGTCGTCCCCGTGGTGGGCCACAAGGAGCGCGGCCTCGCCGAGCTGAAGGCGGCGATCGACCGCAACCTCGCCCATCCGCGGATTCCCGATGTTCGCCTGGGTCCGCCGGACGCCCGCGACTTCGGTGCGGCGGCCCTGCGCGAGCGGCTGGGGCGTCTCGGGTCGGACATGACCATCGCGGAGGTCCGAGCCGAACTCGACGCCCCGAGTGAGTCGTTCCGCAGCCTCATCCAGGAGCATCCCGAGCTTCGGGACGACTTCGACGCCGCCGCTAGGGTCCCGGAGGGGAGGCCGGTTCGGGATGCCGAGGCGCGCTACTCCTGGTCCACCGTCGTCCAGCGCGCCGCCATCCGTCGCTCCACCGAGGCCCAGAAGCGTTCGCGAACCGACCGTATCGACGCGATCCTCACCCACCGAGTCTTCGGCCTCATCGTGTTCATCGCCGTCATGTACGGCGTCTTCCAGTCGATCTACTCGTTCGCGCAACCGCTCATGGACGGGATCGACGGCGCCTTTGGCGCGGTCCAGGGCTGGGTCTCGCCGCATCTCGCCGGCTCGCCGATCCTTCAGTCGCTCGTCGTCGACGGCCTGATCAAGGGCGTCGGGGCGATGCTCGTGTTCCTCCCGCAGATCCTCATCCTGTTCTTCTTCATCGCCGTGCTGGAGGGCACGGGCTACCTCGCGCGCGCGGCGTTCCTGATGGACCGGCTGCTGGGCTGGTGCGGCCTGAACGGCCGGGCGTTCATCCCGCTCCTCTCGTCGTTCGCCTGCGCGATTCCCGGCATCATGGCGGCGCGCGTCATGCCCGACCCGAAGAGCCGTCTCGCGACGATCCTCGTCTCGCCGCTCATGTCTTGCTCAGCGCGGCTACCGGTCTACGTGCTGCTCATCGGTGCGTTCATCAAGCCGCGCTTCGGGGTCGCCGGCGCGGGCTTCGCCCTGTTCGCAATGCACCTGCTGGGGCTTTTCGTCGCGATCCCCATCGTCTGGATTCTCAACCGAAAAGTCCTCAAGGGCGCGCGCCTGCCGTTCCTGCTGGAGCTTCCGCCCTACCAGTGGCCGAAGTGGAAGGACGTCCTCCTCGCGATGACCTTCCGCGCGCGGGTCTTCGTGAAGACCGCGGGCACGATCATCGTCTTCATGTCGGTGCTCATCTGGGCGCTCAGCTCCTTCCCGCGCCTCTCGACGACGCAGGTGGCGACGATTACTGCCCAGGCGGGCGAAGAGGCGCCGAAGCGGATCAAGGAGGCGCAGCTCGAAGGCTCCGTCCTCGGGCGTTTCGGCCACACGATCGAGCCGGTCTTCCGTCCGGCAGGCTTCGACTGGCGCATCACGACCGCGATCCTCTCCGCCTTTCCTGCGCGCGAGACCGTGCTGCCCTCCCTCGGCATCATCTTCTCCCTGGGCGACGTCGAGGGCGAGGACAAGGGACTTCAGGAGGCGATCACAGACGCGAAGTGGCCCGACGGCCGACCGCTCTTCAACGCCTGGACCGCGGTCGGGCTGATGGTCTTCTTCGCGCTCTGCGCACAGTGCATGGCGACCCTCGCGACCGTCCGTCGCGAGACGAACTCTTGGAAGTGGCCCTGGTTCATGTTCACGTACATGACCCTCCTCGCCTACATTGCCGCCGTCGCGATCTACCAGCTCGGCCACGCGCTGGGGCAGACGTAATCGGGTCCCTCCCCTCTGGGAGAAGGCGGGGAGGGGTGTCCGGACTCGCGAGCACGATGGTCTTGAGCCGCCAATGCGCCCCGAAGCGGTTTGCTGACGTAGGCGGTTGACCCTTCTCCCTGTCGGAAGCAGAGAGGATGTGGCGCCGAACTTCCCCATGAACCCGCCTCGGCCCGAGCTTTTCCGATCTGGACAAAAATTCTCGGTCTAAACGTTGGCGTCCCTTGAACCTGAAAAAGCCAAAATTGATATCATATGAGAGTGGGTTTGCAAGCATCGTAGCGCGTTGGCGACGCCTCGATTCATTCAAAATGGCCCTCGAAAGAAAGGGATGTTCGACGAACCCTGAGGTGGCTAGACGCGCACTCCCAGCCCGACGAAGAAGCCGCTGAGCTGCTTCGCTCCGCCGGAAACCACGCCGTGGACGTCCACGTAGGGCGCGACGACCTGGACCAGCTTGAACTGGAACGGGATCTCCACGCCGAAGTCGAATATCACGTCGCTGTTGCCATCGTAGTCGCCGCGGCTTGCCTTCGCGGAGTTCGAGTAGCCCACGCCCACCCGAGCCCCGATGCCGCGCGCAAAGGTACGGTGCGCGAAGAGGGTGAGCCGGTACACGTCCGCATCGCCCGGACCACGCTTTCCGAAGTGCGCGCCAGCAAAGTAGCTCGGCTCCAGCAGGATTCCGTTGCCGTCGAACGTCCCGATGGGAATCGCGACGCCGATCTCCGGGCCGCTCATGCTGCGGTCCTTTCCGTTCACGTCGAAGCTCGGGGAGGCTCCGTAGCCAATGTGAACCTGAAATCCCAAGGGCTTGTAGCCGCTCTGCGCGAGGACGGGGGTCGCTGCGGCGAGGAGGGCAAGGGGGAGGAGCGCGCGCTTCATCGCGCGTGAGCATACCGAAAGCATTGTTCGTTGGTTCGTTGTTGATGACCAACAACGAAAAGCCACCTAGCCAATCACAGAATTATTCTCCCGGCGGACGGTAGCCGGGCGGAAGTTTCCAGTGCGGGTTCACGCCGCCGAGACCTGACGTGTACGCCACGTCCTCCGGCGTGATCTGACGCAGCTCGCCGCTCGCCGAAAGTCCCCACACGAACTTGCCGTGCCGCCCGGTCTCCGCCGTGCCCTTGTCCGAGCCCGGAAACGCGAGGCGGGTGACCGATTTCGTCGCCTTCGTCGGGTTGGTGTTCGTGTCGATCCAGCCGATGGCGAAGCCGTCGGGGGTGGTCGTCCCAAAGGGCTTGGGATCGAGGCTGGCGGCCGCCCCGCGGTTGCTCGTCTCGCCCACGATGATCGCGTCGTCGGGGTTCTCGATGTTCGAGATCAGCACCCCGGCGTAGGCCGCGTACATCCCGTACGTGCTGGGAACGCCCGTCTTGCCCGCCTCGCCGCTCTCGTTGTCCACGGTCTCCTCCTTTGTCGCCGTGGGGCAGACGAAGCTTTGGCGCGGGTTCATGAAGGGTGCAACGTCCGACACCCAGGTGTAGGGCTGGCCCTTTTCCGACAGGCTCGGCGTCACGCCGTCCGGCTCCATGCGGGCGAGCGGCGGCAGGCGGTTGTCGTGCTGGTCCGCGTAGAGGCTGAGCGCCTGGTACACCGCGCGCAGGTTCGCGCTGCACCGGGCTCGCTCGCTCTGCCCCTCGAGGTACTTGTAGATCGGGTAGGAGGCGACGCCCAGCACCACGAGGGCGATGCCCCAGATGCGGATGTCTTTGGCGGTTACGTACTGCCCGCCGGCCGACCGGTCGCCCTCGACGGCGTTCGGATCGTACGGCCCGGTCGTGTCGCTCATCGCGAGGCCACCGTGCCCGAAGAGGGTAGGAGGTTGTACTCCCGGATCGCCTCGTCGCGCTTGCGCTCTACCACGCGCAGCGCGCCGCCCCGCGTACGCCCCTCGACCGTGGGAAGCATCCCCAGCTTGATGTTGGCCGAAGGCACCTTCCGGGCGAACGCCACCAAGGCGAAGATCTCCTGGTCCGAAAGCGCGTTGCCCATCACCGCCTTCGACTCTTCGGCGATCTCCGGGAGCTTGAAGAGGCTGTGCAGGACTTGGGCCTTGAACGAAGCCAGGAACTCCTTCTGGCGTTGCTGACGGGCATAGTCGCTCTCACGGTCGTGGCGGAACCGCACGAAGCCCATCGCGTCCTTGCCGTCGAGCGTCTGCAGACCCGGCTTGAGGTGGATGTGGAGGTCGCCGGCGAAGTCGTCGTACTGGAGGCCCTTGCCCCCATCGCCCTTGGGCACGACGACGGGCACGCCGCCCACGATGTTCACGAGCTCCTGGAACGCGTCGTAGTTCAGCGCCATGGTCCTGTCGATGTGGACGCCCGGGAGAACCTTCTCCACGGCCTGCCTCATGTACTCGTTGCCCTGGCCCTTTGGCGCGACGCTGTAGTAGCCGTTGATCTTCAGGATGCGGCGGTCGAGGTTCGGCATCCGGACCCCCGTGTCGCGGGGGATCGAGAGGCCGCTGATCGTGTTCTTGTCGAAGTCGAGCTTTGCGACGAGGATCATGTCCGCCCGCGCCCCCCGGCGCACGACCTTGTCGATCATGTGCTTGCCGTCGAATCCGACGTTGACGCGATCGTCGTCCGTGCCGAGGATCATGAGGACGAGCCCATCGTCGTCGTGGAACGCCTGCTTCGGGTTCACCTTCAGGTAGTTCAGCGGATTGACCATCGTGGTGAACAGAGGGCTGCGCCTCATCATGTCGGCGAGCACGCCGGCGCCGCACGCCCCGAGCATGAGTCCGCACCAGACCACGCCGACGCCGATCCTCTTGGCGGGGGAGGAGCGTCGTTTCTTCTTCTTGAGGACGGGCTTGCTCATGGTGATCGTCGCCGTTTGCAACGCTCGTGCGCGGGTTCGGGTTCCATCATGGCCGATGGGGAAGCACGACGCGGAAGGTCGCGCCTTGGCCGGGCGCGCTGTCGATCTCGACGTGGCCCGCGTGGGTGGCGGTGAGCTCGAGCACGATCTTGGTTCCCCAGCCGCTGCCGCTGTCCTTGTCCCACATCGAGCGGGCATTGCCGCCGAGGATTCGGCGCGCGGTCTCTTCGGTCATCCCGGGTCCGCTGTCGCAGACCTCGATCACGTGTCCGGGTGGTCCGAAGCAGTAGCGGACGACGACCTCGCCGACGAAGGCCTCCTCCTCGGGCTCGTCGTCCATCGTCTCCTTCACCGCCTTGATCGCGTTGCCCACGAGGTTCTGGACGATGCGGAAGAGGAAGAGCGGGTCGTGGTGGGTGGGGGGCGCGTCGTCTTCCATCTCGTAGCGGATCGCAACGTGGTTCGCCCGCCCGTCGGCCTCCAGGTAGGCGGCCGAGGTGTGGATCGTTTCCGCGAGTGGCGCGAGGACCATGTGCGGCCGGAGGGGCCGTCCGGCGGACATATCTGCGATCAGCTGCGAGTAGCCGACGATCCGGTCGACCGCGTCCTTGAGGTCCGCGAGCGTAGGGCCGAGGGTCTCCAGGTAGATCCGTGCCTTCGGTGCGACGACGTTCTCCTCCAGTCCCTGCGCGATCATCTGGCCCAGGCCCAGCTGCGCGTACATCGAGGCGGCGAGGTTGCCGATGTCGTGGCTGACCTTGCCCATGCCGAGGAGCGTGGAGGCCTGGGCCATCTCGTCTGAGAGGCGGGCGTTGCGGTAGGCCATCGTCGCGACCGAGGCGACGGTGTCGAGGACCGCCATGTCGTTCTCGCTGAAGCCGCCATCCACCTTGTTGATGAGCTGCACCACGCCGAGGGGAGTCTCGCCCTCGATCGTCAGCGGCACCGCGACCATGCTGCGCACCGGAACGCCGAGCGCGCGCTCGAACTCGTTCCAGTCGCTCTCGGCCCGCACCGGGATCTCGCGGCACACGATCCGCCGCGTCCCGAACGCCTCGCCCGCCATGCCGTAGTCTTCAGCGATGTCGTGCATGGGCAGACGATCCTCAAGGTGCGTCGGAAGGATCTGCCGGAAGCGCAGCCGCCGCGCGGCAGGATCGTGGACGTAGAGCGTGCCGCCCGACGCTTCGACCGCCTCCATGCAGATCGTGAGGACCTCGCGCATGATGCCATCGAACGGCTCGAAGCCGGAAAGCTTGTGCGCGGCCGTCTGCACGGCCCGGATGAGGCGATCGCGATACTCCATCGTGTCGACCCTTCCAGTCTACTAGGTCTAAAGTCCTAGTACCTCGTCAAGGCTCATCTGCCGGGTTGGCGGACCGCTTCTCGGCGCGGGCACGAACCATCCGGCGGCTTGTATCTTGTCTTCGTGTGGCTGGGACCTGGGGACCCGAGCGCGACCCG
>CAXTOO010000214.1:0-7143 GCA_964245875.1 uncultured Fimbriimonas sp.
CGGATCGTCACGAGATTGGTGGCGGTCGCGCCGAGGGCGATCGGGGTGCCGCCTACGTGGCCGACCGCGCCGAGGAGCCCGTCGATGGTCATGCTGGCCTCGAAGACGGCGGGACCGTCGGGCGACTCGGCGGCGAGGGGGCCGTCCTTCAGGGCGAGCGTGCCGATGGCGATGCTCTTGTGGAAGAGCTTCTCCCAGCCCTCGCCTTGGCGGACGGCGGTGACCATCTCGGTGCTCTGGCCGCCGACGTCGATGATGGTCAGGCGGTCGGTGCCGGAGAAGGTCGGGTCGTCGGCGACGGCTCGAAAGCCGAGTTCGGCCTCGTCATCGCCGCTCAGGACTTCGACCGGAGTGCCTTGTGCCGCGGCGCGCGCCTGGAACTCCGGGGTGTTCGAGGCGATCCGCGCGGCCATGGTGGCGGCGGCGCGGACCTCGGTCGCGCCATGGGCGCGGGCGTCTTCGAAGGCGCGGCGCAGGGCCTCAAGGGTGCGGGCCATCCCTTCCTCGCCCAGAAGCCTGGTTCGCTTGGTACCCTCGCCGAGCGAGGTGACGGCGCTTGTCTCATAGAGTGTCTGGTTGCCCTCCGCCACAAGCAGGAGCACGGAGTTGGAGCCGACGTCGACGACCGCTTTGGGCATGGATGATTGTAGCGGCGAGCGACGTTTGTCGGTCCAGGACCGGGACGGTTCGGCATACCCACGGGCGAGACGCCCGTGCCACGATTAGAGCATGGCAAAGCTGCTCGGCATCGACGTCGGAACCTCCGGGTGCAAGGTCCTCCTGATCGACGGGCATGGCCGCATCCTGCGGAGCGCGAGCGCGGAGTACCCCCTCTCGACTCCGAGGCCCGGCTGGAGCGAGCAGAACCCCGAGGACTGGTGGGCCGGCGTGGTCGCTTGTCTGGAGAGGATCGGAGAGGCCGAGCCTGACGCGATTGGGCTGACGGGCCAGATGCACGGCGCGGTGTTCCTCGACGAACACGATGCGGTCGTCCGGCCCGCAATCCTCTGGAACGACCAGCGCACGGTCGAGGAGTGCGCGGAGATTGACGCGACCGTCGGTGCGGAGACGGTGCGGGCGACGACCTGCAATCCGCCGCTCACCGGCTTCCAGGCACCGAAGCTGCTGTGGCTGCGCAACCACGAGCTTTCGAACTACCAGCGGACGCGGTACGTGCTCCTTCCGAAGGACTTCATCCGGCTGAAGGTGACCGGCCACCGCGCCACGGAGGTGAGCGACGCGAGCGGCACCGGGCTCTTCGACGTTCCGAACCGCCGCTGGGCGACGGCCATGATGGCGGCGCTGGAGATCGACCCCATGCTTTTCCCGTCGTGCGCGGAGAGTTTCGAGGCGACGACCCACACCCAGGCGGTCGCGGGCCTTGCGGCGGGCATCCCGGTCGTGGGCGGCGGAGGGGACCAGGCGGCGGCGGCGGTCGGCACCGGGGCGGTGATTCCGGGGGTGGTGAGCGTGTCGCTCGGCACGAGCGGAGTGGTGTTCACGGCGATCGACGGCCCGAACTTCGATCCGAGCGGCGCGACCCACACGTTCTGCCACGCGAACGGCGGGTGGCACACGATGGGCGTGATGCTCTCGTGCGCGGGTGCGCTTCGCTGGTATCGGGACACGGTGCAGCCGGGGACTCCATACGACGCGATCACGGCGGAGGCGGCAACGGCGCCTGCAGGGTGCGAGGGGTTGACCTTCCTGCCGTATCTCAGCGGCGAGCGGACGCCGCACAACGATCCCCTGGCAAGGGGCGCGTGGGCGGGCCTATCGCTCGCCCACGGTCGAGCACACATGGCCCGGGCGGTGTTCGAGGGGGCGACGTTCGGTCTGCTGGAGGGCTTCGAGGCGCTCAGGGCCTTGGGAGCGCGCGCGGACGAGCTGCGGGTGAACGGCGGCGGCGCGAAGAGCGGGCTGTGGGTGCAGATGCTGGCCGACGCCTTCGGGACGCCCTGCACCACCTTGGAAGTGGACGAAGGGCCGGCGTTCGGCGCGGCGCTGCTCGCCGGGGTCGGCGCGGGCGTCTGGCCCGACGTGGCCGCCGCGTCGGAGGCGGCGGTGCGGCGAAAAGGGCGTGTGGAGCCTGGAGAGTCCAAGTACGAGCGCGCTTACGCGCGCTACCGAGCCCTTTACCAGGAGACCCGCGCCTGGAACGCAACGAATGCGACATAATAAGCCGTTTCCGTCATGCCGACCCCTCTGGATCGGCGCGGATTGAACCCTTAGCGCTCATGACCATCGACAACCACCCGACGCCCGTGGCCGACGAGACGGCCACCTCGGTGCCGTCCACCGACGTGGCGTCCGACGCGACCCAGCCGGTTTCCGCGGCTCCCGACGCCCTCAACGCCGACCTCGGCGTTGCCTCCGCCCCGCTGTCGCTTGACGCCGAGGCCCCGACCTTCGACGAGCCCGTCTCCGGCACGCCGGGCGAGCCCCTGCCGGGTAGCGATCCTAGCGAGCCGAACGCTCCCATGGAGCCGACCGATCCGACGCCCGCCCCCAGCCCGTCGCCCGAGCCAAGCACTCCGGTCGACCCGCAGATGGGCGTCGAGGCGGTTGCCGAGCAGGCGAGCGCTCCGGCACCGTCCGTTCCTGCGGCGAGCGACGCGGACCTGTTCGAGTCCTATATGTCCGCGATGGACCGCGGCGAGGACCCCGAGCAGGCCATCGACTCCTCGTTCAAGCGGCTTCAGAAGGGCGACCGCGTCGAGGCGACGATCATCCAGGTCGAGAAGGACAAGGTCTTCGTCGATCTCGGCACCAAGGCCGAGGGCATCGTTCCCCTGGGCGAGCTTTCTGAGGAGAACCTTGAGACCGCCAAGGGTCACTTCAACGTCGGCGACAAGATCAGCGTCATCGTCATCCGCCCGGAGGGCGCGGAGGGCAACCCGATCGTTTCGAAGAAGCGCGCGGACTTCGAGGTCGTTTGGGACCGCATCGAGGAAGCGTTCCACAGCCAGGAGATGATCGACGCGCAGGTCGTGGACCGCGTCAAAGGCGGACTGGTGGTCGATATCGGCGTGCGTGGCTTCGTGCCCGCGACCCACGTCGGCTCGGGCAAGCTCCGCAACATCGAGAAGTACGTCGGCCAGCCGCTCCAGCTGAAGGTCATCGAGATCGACCGCGAGCGCAAGAAGGTCGTCCTCTCGAACCGACAGGCCGAGGAAGAGCGACGCGCCTCCGCAAAGGAGAACATCTTTACCGACGTCAAGCCGGGCGACAAGATCGAGGGCACGGTCCGTCGGCTCACGGACTACGGCGCGTTCGTGGACCTCGGCGGCGTGGATGGCCTCCTGCACATCTCCGAGATGAGCTGGGCGCGCATCAACCACCCCAAGGAGATGTTCAAGGAGGGGCAGAAGATCGAGGTCATGGTGCTCCGTCTCGACCCGTCCGCAGGAAAGATCTCCCTGGGCCACCGACAGGTGCTCCCCGATCCTTGGAACCTCATCAAGGACAACTACAAGATCAACCAGACGCTCAAGATCACGATCGGCCGGATCGTGCAGAGCGGCGCGTTCATCAAGCTGCCGGAGGGCGCCGAGGCGTTCATGCCGGTGAGCGAGATGAGTCCCAAGCGCATCCGGCGACCGCAGGACGTGATCGCCGAGGGCGAGGAGGTCGACGCGCAGATCATCGACCTGCGGCCTGACGAGCGGCGCATGGTGCTCTCGATGCGCTCGATCGGCGGCGGCATGGAGCTCAAGCCGGGTGCGACGGAGGCTCCGGGCGGCAGCGCGTACGAGCAGGAGTTCCGGCGGCAGGGCATGGGTGCGCCGGGCGCTACCGGCGGACCCCGCCGCGGACCCGGCGGTCCCGGCGGAAAGGGCCGCGGCGGCGGGTACGAGGAATTCGAGGACGCCAAGCCGCGCGGCGTGTCCAGCGGCATCGGCGCGACGATCGGCGAGCGCCTGGGGATGCTCAAGGGCCTGCTCGGCAATTCGCGGGACGAGGCCGAGACTGGCGGCAGCGAAGCCGAGAAGACGGAAGAGTAGCGTTCTTTCGGGGTTCGTGGAGACAGGAGCGTTGAAGGACGCCCCTGTCTCCGTATGTTTCGACGCAGGGATAACTGGAGTCGTGCTGTCGCTCTTGACTGGCCTTGCACTTCAGATCACGTCGAAGCCTGTCTGGGCGGTTCCCGCGTTCAATGCGGTCCATCCTCGTTACGGACTCTTCGCCGCCTGCTTCGTCACCAGCGAACTGTTCAAGACCAAAGGCCTAGAGGTCATCGTGCCAGATACGTTCGGACTGTTGGCAGACCGACCCGACGTTAAGAAGCCCATCCAGGTTCCAGACGATGTGGCCGGTGTTTTTTCTTCGATCGATGATCCGCACGGCCGAGCCAACGTGGTCGTTTTCGGCCGGCTCGACAACCTCCGTATCCTCAAGGTAGGCGCGGGCAAGCAGGCGCGTCTCGCCCTCCGCATCGTCGCTTACGACGTGGTCAGTTCGATTGCGATCAGCGGCGCTTACGAGGTGGGGAATTCACTTATTCGTGATCCAAGCGTTTCCAACGAAGATCTGGTCGTCGACGCGATCCACGAGGCGGCGAAGATGGATGTTGAAGCCATGGTACGTCAACAAACGCCGCGTGCAACGATTATGAACACCTCGACGCGGGAGATCGTGATCAACATGGGAACGCATGCCGGCTACCATGTCGGCGATACCGTTGTGGTGTCGCGCGAACCGATATCCACTTTCAAAGCCCGTGTCGTTCAAGCCAATCCCGACGAGGCACGGATCACTCCATTGGGCATCGTCCGTACCCTTGCGCCAGGGGATCGTGTGCAGAAGGTCTACTTCCTACCCGACCATCCAGCCCTACATCCGCCAAAGCGCTGAAAGAAATGGCCTTTTGGGAAAGCCACATTCGACCATGGACGACTCGCGCCCTATTGGGCTGACCGGTGCGATCGCGGGAGGCAAGTCGACCGTGCTGGGGATGCTCGCAGATCTCGGCCTTCTGACCGCGAGCAGCGACGCCGTGGCGCGGGAGATCTTTGGCGAGGATGCCGTCCAAGGGGCGTTGAGAAAGCGGTTGGGTAGAGAGGGGCCGGTCGCGCGGGAGGAGCTTCGCGAGGCGATTCTTCGCGACCCGTCCCTGCGACGCTGGACGAACCGCCTGATCCATCCCCGCATCGGGGAGCGCCTTGCGAGGATCAAGGCCGACGTGGTCGAGGTGCCCTTGCTCTTCGAGGCCTGCCTGCAAGGACGCTATCGGGAGGTCTGGACGGCGTCCTGCGGAGAAGCGGAGCGAGAGCGTCGCCTGCGGCTGAGATACGGCCCGGAGGCGGATGTGCGGGCCTATGGTCGATGGCAGCTCGACGAGGCGGTGAAAGACGCTTTAGCGGACAAGGTGATCCGAACCGATCGGTCTGCGGAGTCCGTCCTTACCCACGTCGTCGCGGAAGCGGCACGATGCTTTCCGGGGCGCGTTGCGCTTCCGGGATAACCGTGCTATACTCCGACCGATTTGCCGCGAAAGGGTTCCGACGGTGGGACTTTCGACCGGTGGAGCCACGAGGAAAACCAGGGGATTCGATCCGAACGACACATCCGAACCGTGTGCGACCGTCTGCGCACCGGGTAAGAAGGGGGAGACCCCCGGATGTCGAGGGAGGGCGAACGCGTCCCCGGTGGGCTTATAGGTCTGATGCGAGAAGACATGAGGAAGGAGGACGCGTCAAAGTGAGGCGGTTCGTCGATACGTTTGCTGGGAAGGCCCTGTGCCACCTGGCCGCGATGGCCCTAGTGCTGCCCACGGTCACGTTGACCGTGGCCAGCCGGGCCGAGGCCCAGATTACGCAGCTGCCAAGCTGGGCCGTGACCGAGTTCAAGGATTTGAAGGGGGCAAACGCCTTCAAGTACGGAACGGTCGCGGCGGACGCCGTGGCCAGCGAGCTGGCGAAGACCAACCGGTATGACGTCGTGCCTCAGGAGAGCGTGAAGCGCTCGATCGAGACGCTCGGCCTGTCCTCGCCGCCCGAGGGGCTCGTCAACCTGAGCCGGATCGGGCAGGACGTGCGGGCGACCACGATCGTGCAGGGCGAGCTCCTCGACTACCAGGTCAAGGCCGTCGGCGGCGGCAAGCAGGCGCTCGTCGCGATCCGGCTGGTGGCCTACGACGTCGCCAGCGGCTTGCCGGTCAACGGCGCGCTCGAGAAGGGCGAGTCGACGATCCGTAGCGGGAACGTCACGAACGACGTGCTCGTGTCGGACGCGATCCAGCAGGCGGCGGCGGTGGCGGTGCGCAAGGTCCAGGGCCAGCAGATCCCGACGGCCACGGTGCTCAACACGGGGACACGGAGCGCGCTCATCAACCAGGGTACGCGCAGCGGCTTCAAGTCCGGCGACGAGGTGATCATCACCCGCGGCGGCATTCAGGTCGGTACGGGCCGCATCGGCACGGTCGAGCCCGACCAGGCGGAGTTCAGCTACGAGCGGATCGAACGGGGGGTTGCTCCGGGAGACCGCGTTCGCGCCGTCTTCTCGCCGCCTGCGCTCCCGGTCATCGGGTCCGTGTTCACGGACAAGGGAGGGCTGAAGGTCTCCTCGAAGCCTCGCGGACGCTCGAACAACGCGACGCTGATCTCGGCGCTGCTAGTCATCGGTCTCGTGGCAGTGCTGCTCGGATCGGGCGGCAACAGCAACAGCACTTCGGCGACGGCGCGCGTCTCCGCGCAGGCGACGCTTGACAACGGTTTGCCTGCGGTCTTGGTGCAGTGGTCGCCCAATGGCTTCTTCAAGGGCACGGGATCCTCGGGGAACGGCGTCGCGCGTTGGCAGATCTACCGCAGCGACCAGTCGACGGCAAGCCCGGTTCTGGTCGTCGGCCTCCGCAACTCGGTCGTCGACAGCAGCCGCATCGAGAACTCCGACTTCACGTTGCAGTATTTCCGGGGCGGCGTGAACGCGACCGGCCAGATCGGCGGGACGTCGTGCGACAACACGCAGCCTAGCAATCTGGCGAGGCTCGCGGAGACGTTGCCGGTGGCCGGCACTCCGTACGTCTACTCGGTTGAGGCGGTCTACAAGGTTTCCAGCCTCGACCTTCCCGACGGCACGACGGGGTCCCAGACCTCCACGACGGGCACGACGGCCTCCACGACGGCCTCTACTGCCGGTTCAACG
>CAXTOO010000215.1:0-7060 GCA_964245875.1 uncultured Fimbriimonas sp.
TTCCAGGTCACGACCGTCGTCTCCGGTGGCTCGGAGTAGCCCATCTGGCGCGGCGTGTCGACGCCGCTCCCCAAGCCGTCGGTCGACGTGGCGTCGCAGGCCGCGTCGGCGGTGCTGCCACCGCCGAGCCCTGAGGAGACGGCGTACGCCGACCAGAAGAGCTGGTAGTGGGACTCCATGGGCGCGTTCGCCGCGTTGGAGCCGGGGGCCACGTCGTAGCCGCTGATCCGGTAGTAGACGCTCGGCACCACGTGACAGCTGCCGTCCGGATAGAGGGTCGTGTGGTGGACGAGGTCGCTCGCGCCGAACCTCTGGGTCGCCGAGTTGCCACTACCCGCGTAGGAGTGGGCAGAGTCGACCGCGGGCCAGACGGCGTTGGTGACGAGCGCGTTGCCCGTGTAGCTGTAGCCGGTATAGGGCGTACCACCCTGGTTGTCCGGAACCCGGTCAAGGGCGGGCCTCAGGATCGCGAGACTCTCGACCCGCTTGGGATACAGGGCGTCCTTGATGGAGTTCGGGGGAAGGATATTGCCCCCGGACACGTTCTGGTACATCGTCACGTAGCCGAGGAGCGAGGGCGGGTAGGCGCCGATGTCGGCCTTGTAGAGCTGCAGCGCCGTGCGCAGGGAGTTCATGTTCGACAGGTCGGACGACTTGTAGGCGCTCTTCTTCGCCTGGGCGTACACCGGGAAGATGATCGCGGCGAGGATCCCGATGATCGCGATGACCACCAGAAGCTCGATGAGGGTAAATCCATTCCGTCGTCTCATAGACACTCTACTAACCTGCCCGTCCCGTGCAATCAGACTGCTCCGCGAGACCGTTTGTTCCAATTCATGGGGTCTCGCGACCCTTCTCCGAGGTACCTGGGGGTTCTACCCGACTGCTCCTGAGCCACGCCCGTCTTGCCCGTCGCGTTGTCCCAGTAGCCGCGCATTCCCCGTTCGATCGGCCCGCCCGCGAGGATGCAGACCAGCGCGCCCGCCGCAAGGTAGGGACCGAACGGGATCGCCGTCGCCGACGGCGTCCAGTCGTCGCCCTCAGCGAGCAGCTCCTCTGGGTATCGGCCCGCAATCCACTTCTGAAGAGGAGGGGCGAACAGCGCGACCACGTCGAGGCAGAGGAGGTAGAGCAACCCGCTGAGGAGGACCAGGGGAATGGGCGTAGCCTCAAAAGCCCCCTCCTCGTCGCCTCGGGGATTCGCTTCCGCGAACGAGGAACCCGCGTCGGGCGATGAGGAGGGGGTTGGAGGTGGAAACTTCGCCCGTCTCGCCTCGATCATCAGCCCCACGATCCCTCCTACCAACCCCAGCACCACTCCCAGTCCTACGTTCGCCAGCAGCAGCGTCGGCCCGAGGATCGCGCCGACGCCGCGCATCATCTTGATGTCGCCGTCCCCCATCGCGTCCTTGCCGAATGCGAGGCGCCCCAGGAGCACGAAGCCCCAAAGAAGCCCCCAGCCGAGCAGCGCGCCCATCGCGGCCTCCCGAAAATGGCCCAGGTACGCCCCGTACGCGAGACCCACGAAGAGCAAACCCGCATTAAGCTCGTCGGGGATGATGTACAGCTCCCAGTCGATGAACACGATCGCCACGAGGATCGCCGTCGCCACCGCGTAGGCGGCGAACGACGCGACCTTCGGATCGAGCCCCACGCACATCGTCTGGAGCCAGACGACCGCGAACAGCGAGCCGACGAGCACCTCGACCCAAAGGTAGCGCGAGGCGATCGGCTGGCCGCAGTGGCGGCACTTCCCCCCCGTCCGGAGCCAGCTCACGATCGGCATCAGGTCCAGCGCCGTGAGCCGATGGTTGCAGTTGGGACAGATCGAGTGCGCCGGATCGACGAGCGACTTGCCGCGCGGCAGCCGCCAGATCAGCATGTTCAGGAAGCTCCCCGCGATTGCCCCGAGGACGAAGCCCACGAAGGCGGTCCAAGGCGGAAGGAGCGGGGCGGGGGAATAGAGCATAGGGGCAAGGATAAGGGAAAGGAGAAAAAGGGAAGAGGACGGACTCCTCTTCCCTTCTCCCCTTCCCCTCTTCCCTCTTTTACTTGTCGTCCGCGTCGCCGGCCGAAAGCTTGGAGATGACGTCGACGAGCGGCATGAACATCGAGATGACGATGAAGCCGACCACGAAGCCGAGCGACACGATCATGATCGGCTCGATGGCCGCGGTGAGCGAGGCGATCGCCGCGTCCACCTCGTCGTCGTAGAAGTCCGCGATCTTCTGGAGCATGAAGTCCAGCGATCCCGACTCCTCCCCGATCGCGATCATGTGAACGACCATCGGTGGGAAGAGCTTCGAAGCCTCCAGTGGGTCGCCGATCCGGTCGCCTTCCCGGATGCGGGCGCGGGCCTCGAGAAGCGCGTCCGACATGACCGAGTTGCCGATCGTGCCCGCCACCGTCTCCATCGCCTGGAGGATCGGGACGCCCGAGGTGAGCAGGGTGCTCATCGTGCGGCTGAACCGCGCGAGGCACACCTTGTGGTGCAGCTTGCCGAACACCGGCACCTTGAGCTTGATCCGGTCCATCACCCGCAGGCCGAAGCGCGTGCTCTTGAAGGCGCGCATCGCGAAGATGTAGATGACGATGCCGAGGATCACGAAGTGGCCGTAGTGGCCCACGGCGTTCGAGATGCCGATGAGGATCTTCGTCGGAACGGGGAGCTGGTCGCCCTTGAGGCCGAGGTCCGTGAGGATCGCGACCCACTGCGGCACGAACCACGTGACGAGGAACGTCACGATGCCCGTCGCCATGATCGCGATGAGGATCGGGTAGGTCATCGCCGACTTCACCTTGCGGCGAAGCTCGACGTCCTTCTCAAGGAAGGTCGAGAGCCGCTGAAGCGACTCCTCGAGGATTCCACCGACCTCACCCGCCTTGATAAGACCGATGAACAGGTTCGAGAACGCCTTGGGGTGGCGCTGCATGGCACGCGAGAGACTCTCACCGCCCTCCACCTTCTCACCCAGGTCAAGCAGGATCTTCTTGAGCTTGGGGTCCTGCGTCTGGTTCGAGAGGACGTCCATCGCCCGCACGAGCGACACGCCCGCGTCGATCATGGTCGAGAACTGCCGGCAGAACACCGAGAGGGCCGTCAGCTTGACGCGTCCGTAGCTCTTCGCCTTGGCCGACTTGGCCTTGATCATCGTGAGCTCGGTGATCTCGAAGCCCTGTTCCTTGAACTTGGCCCTTAGAGTCTCCTCGCTGTCGGCGTCGGCGGTTCCCTTCTGGACGCCGCCGCTGGCGTCCCGGAACGTGTAGCTGTAGACAGGCATCCTTTATCTTCCTCGGGTGGGCGCGGGCGCTCCGCCAGGGGCCCCGGCGGGCGCGTTGATCATCTTCTTGAGCTCTTCCACGTTCTGGCAGCGCGAGAACGCGTCCTCCAGCGTGATGAGTCCGGCCATGTAGCGGTCGCGTAGGTTCTGGTCCATCGTGAACATCCCCTGGTTGCCGCTCGTTTGGATCATCGAGGCGATCTGGTGGGTCTTCGCCTCGCGGATGAGGTTCCGGATCGCGCTCGACGCCAGCATCACCTCGTTGCAGGGCACGCGGCCCTTGCCGCCCACCTTGGGAAGGAGCTGCTGCGCGATGATCGCGATGAGGTTGTTCGAGAGCTGGACGCGGATCTGTTCCTGCTGCTCCGGCGGGAAGACGTCGACCATGCGGTCCACGCTCTCCGCCGCGTTGTTCGTGTGCAGGGTCGCGAAGACGAGGTGGCCGGTCTCGGCCGCGGTGACCGCGAGCGAGATCGTCTCCACATCGCGCATCTCACCCACGAGCAGGATGTCCGGGTCCTCTCGGAGGCTGGCGCGCAGGGCGTTGAGGAAGCTCTTCGTGTCGGCCCCCAGCTCGCGCTGGTTGATGATCGACTGCTTATGGTTGTGCAGGTACTCGATCGGGTCCTCGATCGTGATGATGTGGTGCGCGTGGTTCGTGTTGATGTAGTCGATCATCGCCGCGAGCGAGGTCGATTTGCCCGAACCCGTGGGGCCGGTCACAAGGATGAGGCCGCGCGGCTTGAGGCACACCTGCTCCATGATGAGCGGCAGGCCGAGGTCGCGCACCGTCGGCACCTTCTGCGGGATGAGCCGGAACGCGGCGGCGCAGGACGCCTTCTCCCGGTAGAGGTTCACCCGGAACCGCGCGCGGCGCGGCAGGGCGTAGGAGAAGTCCAGCTCGTACGTCGTCTCGAACTTGTTGATGTTCTCGTCCGAGATGATCTCGTACATCATCCGCTGGAGGTCGACCGGGGTGAACATCTCGAAGTTCAGCCGCTTGAGCTTGCCGTCGTGCCGGATGACGGGCGGCGAGTTCTGGCAGAGGTGAAGGTCCGACGCGTTCGCGTCCACGACCATGTGCAGAAGCTCGTCGACGTGCAGGTCGCTGAGCGACTTCTTCGGGAACCGCTTCGCGACCTCCGGATCCTCGCTGAGCACCACGCCGTCGGGAAGCTGGCCCTCCGCCATGACCGTGCTCTCGACCACGCCGCCGTTGGCGGGAGGCGTTCCGCCGACAGGAGGCGGCGCGCCACCGGGACGCATCCCGCCGGGCATGCCGCCGACGCCGGGAGTGCCGCCGACGGGCGGGCGCTGTCCGGGCTGTCCTTGTCCAGGCTGACCGGGAGCGCCCTGGCCGGGAGCGGGGCGGTTGAAGTTGTTGTTCTGCATCGTGCCTTTCTCTATCCTACGCCGTTTAGTAGCCCGCCGTGAAGACGACGCGCATGACCTCGCTGGGGTCCGTGATCCCCGCGAGCACCTTGCCGAGGCCGTCCTCGCGAAGCTCCCTCATGCCGTTCGCCTTCGCCGCCAGCTTGATGTCGTTCAGCGGCGCGCGTCGGACGACGAGCTCCGCGATCTCCGAGTTCATAGTCATCAGCTCGTGGATGCCCGTGCGGCCCCGGTAGCCCGTGTTCCGGTTGTTCTCCCCAGGGATGCCTCGGTAAAGGGTGATCAGCTCCTCAGGGTCGGTCACCGGGAACCCGAACCGCTTGAGGTCGATCGCGGGCACCTCGTACGGCTCACGGCTGTCCGGGTCGATCTTCCGCGCGAGCCGCTGGGCGAGGACGCCCATCAGCGTCGCCGCGATGAGGTACGGCTCCAGGCCCATGTCGACCATACGGAGCGTCGCCGAAGGCGCGTCGTTCGTGTGGAGCGTCGAGAGGACGAGGTGGCCGGTGAGCGCCGCCTCGACGGAGATCTCCGCCGTCTCAAGGTCGCGGATCTCGCCCACCATGATGATGTCGGGGTCCTGCCGGAGGAAGGCGCGGAGCGCGGTCGCGAAGGTCAGGCCCGCCTTGCGGTTCATCTGCACCTGCGCGATGCCGTTGAGCTGGTACTCGACGGGGTCCTCGGCGGTCGTGATGTTCACGCCGACGGTGTTCAGCTTGTGGAGCACCGAGTAGAGCGTCGTGGTCTTGCCCGATCCCGTGGGGCCGGTGCAGAGGAACATCCCGTTCGGCTGCGAGGTCATCTCCTCGACCTTCAGCTGGTTCTCGTCCGTGAACCCGATCTTGTCCAGGCCGACCATGGTGGTCGTCTTGTCCAGGATTCGCATGACGATCTTCTCGCCGAAGGGCGTGGGCACCGACGAGACGCGCAGGTCGAACTCCTTCCCGTTGTGCCGCACCTCGATGCGGCCGTCCTGCGGAATGCGGCGCTCGGCGATGTTCATGTCGCCCATGATCTTCAGGCGCGAGATGAGCGCCGCCATGAGGTTGCGCGGCACCGTCATCGCCTCCGCGAGCACGCCGTCCACGCGGTAGCGGACGCGCACGGAGCGCTGCTGCGGCTCGACGTGGATGTCCGACGCGCGGTCCTGGATCGCCTGCTGGATGAGCGCGTTCGCGAGGCGGATGATCGGGGCCTGGTCCGCGAGCTTGTCGTCGTCCGCGCCGCCAATGTCGTCGTCCTTGCCCTTCGCCAGCGCCGCCTCGGCCATCGCCTTGCGGGCGTCCTCGCGCATCGCGCCCGCCGGCATCGCCGGGGCCGCACTCTGCGGCTCGGGCGTCGTGCTCGGCGCGGCCACGCCGCCGCCGTAGTACTTCTTGATCGCGTCGTCGATCGCCGCGGGCACCGCCATCACGGGGATGACGCGGCAGCCGGAGGCCATCTTGAAGTCGTCCAGCGCCATGATGTCGCCGGGCTTGCTCATGGCGACCCACAGCGTCTGGCCGTCCTTCTTCACCGGGATCGCGTTGTGCTGCTTCACGATGCGGTCGGGCACCACGTTGATCGCGGAGGAGTCGATCTGCACCCGGTCCAAGTCCGCGAAGGCCATCCCCGCCTCCTGGGCCTTCGCCTGGAGGATCTCGCGCTCGCCCACGAGCTTCATCGACAGCAGCACCTTGCTGATGTCCTGCTGGTTCGTCTGCTTGGCGACCTTCTGGGCCTCCTCGAGCTGCTCAGCCTTCAGGAACCCCTTCTGCAGCAGGAACTGCACCATCGATACGCGCGGCAACGCCATAGTTCTTTTCCCGTATCCCAAACCCGCCAAAGACGACGAGGCCCAAGCCTCTCCCTCGACGCTCGCCTATTGTAGACCAAAGGTCCCGATTTTGGGCGAACTTTCGAAGTGGGGCTAACGATTGACGGACGGCCCTGCGTACGCGGAAGGTTCATTGTCGGGCCTACGGTCGCAAACGGTTGCCCACAATTGCCTGGAGTTGGACCCATCGTAGGCCACTGTTCGCGACCGTTGGCCACCGTAAGCCTCCCTGGTACCCTCTACCCTTGCTGCGCGAGACCCTTCAATCCACTGTCGAGGCCGCCATCGCCGCGCTGGTGCGTGAGGGTCGCCTTCCCGCCGCCGTCGCCGACGTCCCCGTCGAAATCTCCGACACCAAGTCGCCCGAGCACGGCGACTACGCCTGCAACCTCGCCATGGCCGCCGCCAAGAAGGCGGGCATGAACCCCCGCACCCTGGGCGAGATGCTCGCGGAGGCCCTCCGAAAAGCCCCCCTCTCGTCTTCCCGCGGCGCAGATGCCCCGAACCTCGACCAGCCCGACCGCGAGGAAAATGAGAGGGGGGTTGGGGGGAGAGCCTCCGGACTCCCTCT
>CAXTOO010000216.1:0-7047 GCA_964245875.1 uncultured Fimbriimonas sp.
GGCGGCTTCGCCAGCGGCGTCGGCACGCTCGTCCCGCCCTCCACCCAGACCGTCGACCCGCAAACTCGGCTCAACCGCTACGTGGCGCTCACCCGGGAGACGGGCCTCGCCAGCAGCGGCACGAGCCAGCAGAACGCCGGCGCCTTCGGCCACGGCAGCGGCGTGTACGTCGACAACGCCGCCGACCGGCAGGAACCGGCGGACGACAAGGGTCGCCGGATCGTCGGCTCGCAGCGCTCGCTGTTCGACGATTGGCTCAACCCCAACTCCGGCGCGGCCGACTCCGGCTGGCGCGGCCCCTTCTACATCCCCGTGGGCGCGGCGGTCCAACTCCTTCCGGACGGCTTCACCATCCAGCGCGACGGCGCGGCGGCGACGGAGAAGACCTGGAAGAATCCCGACGGAACGGACTCCGGCAGGACCACGATCCGCTATCGGCTGGGCAAGGTCGGCAACCAGGTCTTCATCGTGGACACGCTCACCCCCGGTGTGGGCGACATCAACGGCGCCGGCGCGACCGGCCCCGACTTCACGAAGGGCGTGCCCTTCAACGGGGTGCTTTACTTCGAGGGCAACGTCCGCGTCCGCGGCACGATCCCGACCTCCGCCCAGCTCACCCTGGTGTCCGGCGCGACGATCTACATCGAGGGCTCGATCACGAAGGGGATCGTGAACAACGACCTGACGACGGGCGGCACCCGCGGCGACGCGATCTCGAGCCTGCCCACCGCGTCGCTCATGCTCATGGCGAAGGACAACGTCGCGGTGAACACGACCATGTTCTTCGGCCCCACGTCGGGGCAGGACCCACACTCGGGCAACGACTCCGCAGGGGCGACGAACATCAGCGACGTGCGCCTTTCGACCAACGAGGGCGTCGGCTCGGGCGAGGATCGTCTGGAGCTGAATTTCGACCTCGCGCTCGACCCGAACACGACGGCCACCTCGTCGCTCGTGCCGAGCCAGTGGAAGCCCTACGCCGTCACCTACCGGGATTGGCAGGGCGCCGCGCCGGTTCCGACGAGCCTTGTGCTCGCCGAGACGATGGACGACGGCACCGGCTCGTCAAGCTTCATGGCGATCGACGTCAACAGCGGAGCCGATCCCGCCAATCCGGGCTTCAGCAAATATCCGTTTTCCACCCAATACGACCCTGCGAACCCCAACGCCAACGGGCTGTGGGACAACTTCATCACGAACACGGCGGCGACCTACCTGAACATCGATCCGAACGTTGTGCCCAGCACCGTCTACTACGGTCTCGGCGCGGAGCCGTGGCAAAGGTACGCGAAGTTCGAAACCCGCAGTTTCCCGATCGTTCCGAACCCTGCGAACGCGGTCTACGCCGCGAACGGCGGCAAGCTCAGCCAGACAGGATTCAACTACACGTTGTTCTCCAGCGGCAACAATCTGCTCGTCCAGCCGACGGCCATCGGCGGCGTTCCTTCGGAAGCCCTGCGTATCGGCCGCGTCGCGGTGACGCCCTCCGAGGTGCGCATCGAGGCGTCGATCTTTGCCGAGCAGGGCTCGTTCTTCGTGATTCCCGGCCCCTGGTTCAACCCCAACCCGAACGACACGCATGATGCCTACGCGATCTCCCTGGCGACCAACGGCAAGGCGCGGGCCGACCGCATCCGCCTGGAGGCCTACGGCACCGGCCCCGGCGCGCCGTTCTACGGCGAGCCGCTGGACGTTCGCCTGAGCATCGTCGGCTCGGTCGCCGAGAACCTGCCGCCGCCCATCGCCGTGCAGTCGGAGTGGATCCGCAAGTGGGGCTGGATCCCGCGCCGCCTTTCCGCCACCGGCATCGGCATCCCCGGCGCTCACGTGCCGGGTAGTACGGCCGCGGACAAGACCACCTACGCTTCAAATCACAACTTCGTGCCCAACCTCGTCATCCAGTACGATCCCGTCCTCGCGACGGGTCGGGTGAACGATTCCGGCAACCCCAACCTCATCCGCGTGGACGCGAACGAACGGCCCCTGCCGCCCATGCCGCGCCTGCCGGTCAGCCCGAAGCTGGCCTACTTCGGAGAGATTCAATGAACGCCCTGCGCCGCCTTCTCCATTTCACCGCGCTCCTCGGCCTCGCCGCGCTCGGCGCGCGGGCCGTCGCCCAGACGCAGAGCTACGTCACGAAGACGAAGACGATCAACGCCGCCGTCCTGCTCCTCGACTCGGATCGTCAGGGTACGCAGGTCTACGGCCAGACTGCCGCGCCCTACGCGTTCTACAACCTCGACGGCGCGAAGCGGATCAAGCCCATCGGCTGGACCTTCCGCAACCCCTTCTCCCCCGGCGCGGTGACCGCGGAGATCCGCTCGCGCTTCGCGGAGATCTACCAAAAGGACCCTGCCAACCCGCCGTCATACGATCAGAACACCTTTCCGGTGCCGGACATAGGCAGCCCCGTCTCGAAGCGGAACGCCGCCTATTGGACCGTTCGTCTCGCTCAGCTGAGCGAGACCCAGATCGCGGACTACGACGTCCTCCTCGTCGCGCCGAGATACCTCCTCTCCCTCACGCCTACCGAGCGTGAGCGGCTCCGCCGCTTTGTCGATGGCGGCGGCGTGCTGTGGATCGACACCTATGGCGTGGCAGGGCCAGGCGGCGTCGATCCCTCGAACAACCTCCCCTATGCCTTGAGCGCGTCCAATGTTGGAGCCGCGGGTGCCGTTCGCAATGCGTCGAGCAGCCTTATCGACGGGCCGAAGCACGTCACCGACGGTGACCTAAGCTTCCTGAGCAATGACAGCGGCTTCACCGTCCAAGCGGTGACCAACTCGAACACCAATCTCACCGCCGCTTTTGCGGAGTTCGCCCGCTACCGACCTGTTGTGGTCGATTCTGGGAACAGGACCGTCGTCGGCGAGGCGCGGCTCGGCGACGGCGCGGTCGTGGTCACCGCCCGCGGGGTGGCGGAGATGCTGAGCCAGGGCACGGCGGGCAGCTACCAGGCGAGCGTTCCGGGCGCCTCGAACATCGGCTACGCGGCGCAGGACCGCAACCCCGAACTCTACGCTCAGCAGCAAGCGGCGGCGCGGCTCGCCGTCAACATCGTCGCCCTTGGCGGCGAGTACACCCAGCCCGGCGGCGGGGGGCACAACGCGCATAGCGCGAGCGCCGACCCCGGCTCCCCCGTCCTTTCCCGCTTTACGGCCGAAGGCGTCACCACCCCCTATGGCCCCGGCGGGATCATCAATGGCGCGCCGACCGGCACGCCCGTCTCCTACAAGGGCTACCTCATCGCCACCGTCGGCAACCGGGTTGTCGTGTTCGACGCCGTTCCCGGTCGCGACCTTGACGGCGACGGCGATCCGGACGACGGCATCTCGAACTCGTCCGGCAACACCGTCGACACTTTCCGGGATGTCTCGGTGGGCAAGCCGCTCGACGTTGTTTGGGTGAGTAAACCCATCGGCACCGTTCTCAGCGCGCCCGTCGTCGCCAACGTTCCCGAAGCGGCCGACACGATGAGAGGCGGCGATTCCTATGCGGAAAAAATCCTCGTCACCGACGAGAAGGGCATTCTCCACATCTTTCCGCTGGTCACGTTCTCCTCGGGCAACTTCCGCGTGGTCGCCGGACCGATCGGCGAGATCGCCGGAGGAATCATCTCGCCTCCCAAAGCGATGAGCATCACGGCGCCGCCGAACGAAAACGGCTACCCGCTCGCGCCCACGGTGTACGACAACCTCGCCTACATCGCGAACACCGAGAACGGCGTCGGTCAAGTCTGGACGGTCAACCTCGCCAACAGCACGCGGCTGACGAACGTTTGGGGCGTCGGCGGCGATAACAGCGCCGGTAATCCGCTGCCGCAGTTCACCGCGCCGCCCACCGTCGGCTACATCCCCGCGAGCGACAGCCCCGGCGGGGCCGACCGCGTCCTCTACGGGCCGGGAGTCTTCGGCAACAACAGCCAGCCCGGCTTTGTGAGCCTCTGGCTCGGCGCAAAGGGCGAGACGCCCGCGACCGTCACCGCCTCCGCCGGTACTCTCACCCTCGTCACTCACGCGGGCGCCACCTCGCAACTCCCCATCTACATCCCCCTGCCGTCCACCACCGATCCGGTGCTGAACGGCCTCGCGCCGCACCTCACGATCCTCAAGGACGGCGTCCCTGTCTCTGCATCTGACTACAGTTCGTATGTGACTTCGGGTCCCACAAACTCGAACGGGACCTTGACCTACAACGTTGTTGGCACTCTCGACGATGCCGCGATCTCGGCCCAGAATCTCACGTTCCTCGTGGACTATACGATCGACTGGAGTGGTGGGCCGGCGGCGAACGGGCAGGTCGAGCGCGGTCGCATCCTGTTGCCGGTGCTTAAGACTCCGACCCAGGACGTCACGAGGCGCATCCTGGGACCGATCGCCCTCACCACCCGCGGCACCCTCCACATGATCGAGGGTGGTCCTCCGCCTCCTCCCCCCCCCGCAATCCCTCCCCCTGCTGGCGCCGATTCCTACTTCGCGATCCGGGAGGACGCAGGGCTACGGGGCCAGTTCCGCGTGGTGTCCCGCTTCACTCTCTACAACAGCTACACCCAGACCTTCGGCGGCAGTCCATCGGGCACACTCGTCCCCGCGGTTCTGGAAGACGCGGACGCGGTTCAGAACTTCTTCCCGACCGCGCTCCGAAACAGCACGGCCTTCAACACGTTCAGGCAGTTCCGGTTCGTGGGCGGCGTCGCGGTGCGCAACGGGATCGTGTTCGCCCCCATCGCCGCAACGCGGCTGGGCGGCCTCATTCCCATGGCGATGGTCGCCGCGTTCCGCGCCGAGCCGGAAACCGCGGAGCTTCGGCTGGGTACCGACGCCGGGGCCGCGCCCCGCATCATCCAGACCGACTGGGCGCGCAGCTACCCCGGCGCGGTGATCGCCACGCCCACGCAGTCCAGCCTCTCGGGCAACCAGCTCACCGTGGACGCCGACAACGGCGTCGTGCGGATCGAGAACCTCGCGACCACTGTGCGCGGCGAGATCACCGACTGCATCTCCGAGAGCCAGCCGATCGGAGTCGGCACCGGCACCCTCTCGTCCTACACCTTCCGCCAGCCGGACGCGGTGGGCGACCGCTGGTCGCCGCTCCTCTGGTTCGGCCTCTGGAACGGCGGCACGCCCACAGGGGCGCCGCTCGTCGCGGGCAACTCCCTATTCCTGCCCGCGCAATCGGTTCTGCCGGACATCCTGGACGGATTGCCCCAGAGCAAGTGGACGAACGCGGGCCTCATCTGGTCGGTCGACGCCGACGCGCCCACCACAGGCAGCTACGCGGTGCCCCTTCCGAACCGTCCCTGGATCGTCCAGCAGGTCCAGCTCTCGGGTACCCCCGGCCCCGACTTTGCCAGCCCGTACTTCCGGATGCCCCAGAACCGGGGTGTCCAGAGTCCCGCGGACTTCGTGCTCCGCCTGAAGCAGACGGTGCTGGGCAGTTCGAGCACCGTGCTCGGCCTCGGTGGCGGAGAGGGCGTGGTCGCCGCCTGGAGCGACAAGGGCGTCTACGGCCTGAGCCGCGCCGACTTCACCGTCTGCGACGAGGGTCGCCTCCTGCGCATCGACTCGGCGGGCAACCCCGTGGCCAGTGCGTTCGGCGGTCGATTCTCCGGCATCGGCAACGGCGGCTCGGTCGCCAACACCCGCACCCTCGTCCGTCCCGTGAAAGCCTATCCTGTAGGCACGAACGAGACTCTCGTGGTGGACGCGGGCGCGAACCGGATCATGCGCCTCGACGACGACGGCACCGTCCTGCGCTCGCTGGATCGGATCGTCGTCGACCCCGCCTACAAGCCCGCCAACTACCGTGCGGGCGAGCCGCTGACCTTCAAGGACCCGCGCGACGTCGCGACCTGGGAGGGCTACGTCTCCCTCGGTGCGAACCCCGTCGTCTCGAACCAGCAGACGCTGGAGTACTGGGTCCACTACCTCGTCGCCGACTCCGGCAACGGGCGGCTCGTCGAGCTCGTGGACCGCTTCAACGCCAACCCCAACACCGGCGCGGTCGGCGCGCCGATTACCCTGCAGACCGCGGACGCCGAGTCCGGCGTGGTCTACAACGGCGTCCAGAACGCCCAGGTGGGCGTCCTCGTCTGGCAGAGTCCCTCGCTTGAGCGGACCTCAGCCATCGGCGACAACTACAACAGCGTCAGCCGGGTGCTGATCGGCGCGGCGGGCAACCTTCGCTACGTCTTCGTGTCCGGTGTGAGCCGGACGCGACCGACCCTCTCCGCGGCGGGACTTGATGCCCCAGACGCTCCAGGAGGTAAGGGCGCGCCGAGCGGCGGCGGCGGCGGTGCGGTCGTGGTGTTCGATCCCATCGGCGGCACCCGCGTGTTCGATCGCTTCCAGCGACCGGACCTCACGAACGTTCAGCTCTTCCAGCCGAGTGCGGCCAACGCCCTCGTCGGGACGTTCAGCACGACCACCCGCGCGAACACCCCGGCGCAGGTCGCTCGGCCCTTCACCGGCCTCCAGGCGGTCTCGGCCATCACCAGCCTCTTCGGGAACCCCTCTCAGGCGTGCGCCCGGGTGATGGTGACCGACGCCGACGCGGTGTACGAGTTCAACCTCGATGCCCGCCTCCTCGGCGACTCCACGAAGGACCCGACCGACGGTGGCACGGGCCACGGCACGATCTTCCCCGACTGGATGATCGACGAGGCCGCCTTCACCGCGCTGCGGTACTCTCGGGACAACTCGGGCACGGTCACCCTCGGAGCCAACCCGCTCTTCTTCCGCCCCACCTACGCGCGGCGGCTGGAGTCCGGCGAGGTGCTCCTCGTCAACGGCTACCGCGGCCTAATGCGCGACGGCCTGACGGCGTATACCGGAGAGGTGACGCTCCTCGATGGCTTGTCGAACGACCGTTCGGGCTACAGCCTCCAGGCCACGAGGACGGACGGCACCCAGGTCTTCAATCTCGGCTTCGACGCCGGCAGCCTCCACTTCGAACTGCCCCCCCTGACGGGCATCCGGGGACTCGTGTCCCCAGTGTTCGCCGATCGCAGGTGATTAGGGAAACATTCAGATGAATCGCAAGGCTTTC
>CAXTOO010000217.1:0-1676 GCA_964245875.1 uncultured Fimbriimonas sp.
CGAGCTACCGGGGATCAATCGGCTCCGATGCGTATCTACTCAGCGGCTCCGTCCCGACTTCGGGCCTTCCGAACGGCACCCAGTCCGTCGTCCTGATGCAGCGGACGGACGCCACGATCCGCGCGACGCCTCCTTCCGACGTGAGCGTCAGTTCCTCCTTCAAGAACATCGTCTTGGACGACTACATGGCGTCGGACGGCGGCCCCGCGCTGGCGCGAATCGCGCTTCGGTACGTTGGGCTTGGCACCGGACAGTCGCAATCGTACACGGTGCAGATCAACGACGAGGCGGGTAGCGTGATTCGTACTTACAGCGGGTCGGGGTCCCAGGTCGACCTCGCCTGGGACGGCAAGGATGCTAGCGGAACCGTGGTGGCCGAAGGTTCCTATGCGCCGTCCGTGACGTTCAACCCCGGAGGATCGTTCAAGTTACCCTCCAAGATCACGCGCGGGCCGGACCAATGCGAGGGCGTGTTCATCGTCGGACGAATCCCTGAATTCGATTCCGCGTCCATCGTCGACGATTATGCCTCTTACATCCGGACGCAGATGGAGCGTCGCAAACAGAACTATCCAAATTACAAGTACATCGTGATCCCCAAGCCTCCCGGAGAGACTCCGGGAGGCTTGGGGACGAAGATGAGGCGCAAGATTCGGGAGTGGTTCGGCACGACCATGAGGGACTTCTACTACTATAGCCACGGGAGCCCTGCCCAAATCGACGCGGGCGGGGTCACGTTCCTCTCTGAGGCGAAGCGTTTGGGCAAGAAGCAACTGCTTAGGGACGACGTGAGCCCGCTGGAGTACATCACGGTGCCGTTCGCCCTCGGACCCTCCGACGTGAACTCGGTCTACCTCGACGCCTGCAACACGGCGCGGAACGACGCTTGGCTTTACGCCTTCCGGGTGGCCGGCGCGCCCGAGCAGAGCGGGCTGGTCGGGATGTCGGACCTGAACGGCACGTTGACCGCAGAGAACAGCTTCGGGCAGCAGAAGAGCATCTGGTACAGCTTCGACACGCTCTACTGGTCCTACATCGCCGACGGCTACTACATGAGCCAGGCGATCAACCTGGCGCGAAACCGCTGCACGGGGCTGGTGCCCGGCTACTCGCCCAAGACCCCCAGCCTGATCCAACTCTACGGCGATGCTCAGATTCCGAAAAGTTGACGTTCCGATCTGGGCCGTGGCGATCCCTGCGGCGATCCTGCTTGCGGCGGTCGCCGCGGTCGCGCGGATCACAAGGGGGTGCCTCGTGGGCGAGTGCCGCGTCCCGAACGTGTACGCCCGGTCCGTAGTCGGGAGCGATCGCCGCTTCGCTCGGGCCGTACTGTGGACAGGCGATCCTAAATTGGGCCAGTTCGCGTTGGCGGATCGCTTCTACGAGACGACGGACCCGGCATTGATCGGACGCCTGACCGAAGGGCTGCGCAAGGCGACGAAGCCCTACATGCAAGCGGGCAAGGACAGTATGTCCATGCTGTACCTCCTCGGGCCGCGGCCGGGCGACCGAGCTTGCTATCCCTTCTCGCTTCCCCGGATGGAGGAGACAACAGGCGGAGAGTTCGCCGCCGCCGTCGGGGAGCTGCAGCGCGGGCGACCGATCCTCTGGGAGGAGGCAGCCGAGTCGAACCGGAACGATCTGCTCGGATTGAAGTCTGGGCGGCGATAGCGCTG
>CAXTOO010000217.1:1686-7011 GCA_964245875.1 uncultured Fimbriimonas sp.
CGCGGGGACCTGCCTCTGCAACAAAGGGCCCCAAAAGATTCAGGACGGGCCGGAAAGGGGGTTCGCCGCGCTTTTTCGAGTTTTTTCCTCTGCGGGGTTGACAGCGGGGGGCGGGGCGGGGAATAATACTAATCGTCAAGGCGACAAAGACAAGCGAAAGCGAGTCGAGCCGAAGACTGAAGAGTACCTTGAAAGCTTCATAGAGGATCACGTTCAGAGTAAGAACGGTCCAACCCGCTGTAAGGTCGGGAAGGATCGCTACGGACGGCGAAGAGCCGGATCGCAGCAAAACGCGGCTTGAGGCCTGCCCGGTCATACGGGGTGGCGGAGAGAGCTCGCAAGAGCAGAACGCACCAAAACAAAGACAATCACGCTAACGATTGATTTCGTGAGCGCGATCAAAATTTCTTCGGAGAGTTTGATCATGGCTCAGGACGAACGCTGGCGGCGTGCCTAACACATGCAAGTCGAACGAGGGAGCAATCTCTAGTGGCGAACGGCGGAGTAAGACATGAACAACGTGCCCTGAAGTCCGGGACAAACGCAGAAATGCCATAAATACCGGATGTGGCCCGAGACCGGCATCGGTTTTGGATTAAACGGATTTTCGCTTCAGGAGCGGTTCATGGCCTATCAGGTAGTTGGTGGGGTAATGGCCTACCAAGCCGACGACAGGTAGCGGGTCTGAGAGGATGATCCGCCCGAGTGGGACTGAGACACGGCCCACACACCTACGGGTGGCAGCAGTTGGGAATCTTGCACAATGGGGGAAACCCTGATGCAGCGACGCCGCGTGGAGGATGAAGGGTCTAGGCCTGTAAACTCCTTTTACCAGGAAAGACTTAGGACGGTACCTGGGGAATAAGGACCGGCTAACTACGTGCCAGCAGCCGCGGTAAGACGTAGGGTCCAAGCGTTGTCCGGATTTACTGGGCGTAAAGAGCGCGTAGGCGGTCCGTTAAGTGTAGAGTGAAAGCTCCGGGCTCAACCCGGAAATTGCTCTGCATACTGGCGGACTTGAGGGTGGCAGAGGTTTGTGGAATTCCTGGTGTAGCGGTGAAATGCGTAGATATCAGGAGGAACACCCATGGCGAAGGCAGCAAACTGGGCCACATCTGACGCTGAGGCGCGAAAGCGTGGGTAGCAAACAGGATTAGATACCCTGGTAGTCCACGCCCTAAACGATGGATACTAGGCGTAAGAGGTATCGACCCCTCTTGTGCCGCAGCTAACGCACTAAGTATCCCGCCTGGGGAGTACGGCCGCAAGGTTGAAACTCAAATGAATTGACGGGGACCCGCACAAGCGGTGGAGCATGTGGATTAATTCGATACTAACCGAAGAACCTTACCCAGACTTGACATCGATGGTAAGCCTCTGAAAGGAGGCCCTCCCTCTCAAGGGGACCAGAAGACACTTGTTGCATGGCTGTCGTCAGCTCGTGCCGTGAGGTGTACGGTTAAGTCCGCCAACGAGCGCAACCCTCGTCCTGTGTTACCAGCATGAAAGATGGGGACTCACAGGAGACCGCCGGTGTAAGCCGGAGGAAGGTGGGGATGACGTCAAGTCAGCATGGCAGTTACGTCTGGGGCTTCACACATGCTACAATGGGCGAAACAAAGGGCCGCGATACCGTGAGGTGGAGCTAATCCCAAAAATACGCCCCCAGTTCAGATTGTAGTCTGCAACTCGACTACATGAAGGCGGAATCGCTAGTAAACGCAGGTCAGCTATACTGCGTTGAATACGTTCCCGGGTCTTGTACACACCGCCCGTCAAGTCACTTGAATTGTCTTCACCCGAAGCCCGTGGCCTAACCCGCAAGGGAAGGAGCGGTCGAAGGTGAGGGGGGTAAGAGGGACTAAGTCGTAACAAGGTACCCGTACCGGAAGGTGTGGGTGGATCACCTCCTTTAAGGAGTCGCACTCACGGTCTGCACTGCAGATCGCGACAACTCCAGGTCGAATCTCTGAACGCCTCGTGAAGCTCTCAAGAAGCCCAGCATCTCACAAGATGCTGGGCTTTCTTCGTTTTGGAACCTGGGCCATGCCCGGTGACCTATAGCGGATGCCCTCGTGCCCGCGTCCGAACATGGTTGACTTTTCGACTCCTCAGCGCCTTAACGAATGACCATGTCTCCTCCGCTCCATCCCGACGAAAACCTCCAAAACCGAACATGAATTCGGTTTTCACGAATCCACAAGGGGAAACGTTCCCGAAACCCCATTCCCAGGTTCAAATCACGCGGAAAGCGCGATCAGGACGTCGACCGGAGCACTGCGAAAACGTCCCAAATCCACAGAAAACACGGCCCTCTCGGCGACGAACGGTAGTGACAGGTACACCGTCCGACACACCTCTAAGACCCGTAAGAGCCGCAGGATGCTTGGGACGTGGCCGTGGAAGAAGAGGCTCATGGCCCAGAGAGACCGAGCTTGGCGGCGGCGCAAGGCGCGCACGGTGATCGCGAAGGTGAAGGCGACCAAGGACTGGCTACTCAAGCCGTTCCTCGTGGACGAGCCGAAGGCGCGGCCGCACGCGGCGCAGAAGGCGCGCGCGTGGTGGAGCACGGAGCAGGAGCTGCGCGACGGGTTCATCGCGTAGGTCGTTTGGAGTGCGGCGTCGAAAGAAAGCGGGGCGTAGTCCCGCAGTCGCAAGGGAGAACTTCCCTTCACGCAAGGTGGTCTGAAGGTGCATGACCATCACGCGCCTCCGGATGCGCATCCCCGACCTCCGGGTCCAGGCCGACGTCGCCCAGATCAAGGAGGTCCTCTCCAGCGCCCCTGGCATCGAGAAGATCGTCCCCGACTACGAGGCAGGGATCATGGACCTCACCACGGCCGCGCAGGACGGTGGCGCGGACGCGATCCGGAGACTGACCGAAGCCGGTTACCCGCCGAGCGAGGTCGAGCGGCTCGACGACGGCGACCGGCGCGGCTGAGGGGAGAAGCTCGACCCGTGCGGAATCTATCCGCCTGACTCCGACTAATGCGGTAGGTTCGGGAAACGCGCTGGAGCCGCCTACGGTGGCCCGGAGCGTCTCACAAAACATTCTGGCCGCCTCGTCCCTCGTCGGGATCCGACGTTCGAGGCGCACGGCCGCTAAAACGGAGCTTTGTCGGACCCTTTCAGGCCACGATTGTGGGCGAACCCGACTCTCGCCTTGACGGTCGTATCCCTATGGCAAAGGACAGCACCCGGCTGAGCACCGACCGCGAGAACACCCACGGACCGCAGGAGAGGATCCTCGGCGACCACCCCATCGAGGCGATCGAGGCGGGGGTCCTCACGCCCGAGGGCAGCCTTGCGCTCGACGGTGGCCACCTGCCGGGCAACAAGGACCAACTCCACGCCGGAAGCCGGACCCATGGCCACGCCAGCCCCGTGCCCGGCGCGACCGGGGGTAAGGAGTCGAAGGGCGAGGACGAGGGCTTCACTCCGCAGGACCCCCAGCCCAAGGCGACGGGCGGCGTGCCGCCCGTGCAGGCGTTGGAGCCGAACGAGGCCCAGGACAACTTCTCGGAGTGAGGGGATTAGGGGGACAAGGACGGCCGTGTCCCTACCTCCCTCCCTTTGGCGCGCCGACCGCGATCATGATCGCGCCGCCCGTCATCAGCACGGTGCCGACGATCATCACGGGCGTGACCTTCTCCTTGAGGAAGAGGGCGGCCATTGCCACCGCAAAGATGAGTGAAAGGCGGTCGAGAGGCTGCGCGCCGGAGCTCGGGCCGTTCGCGAGCGCTCGGTAGTACAGGAGCGTTCCGGCGAGGGTGAGCACTCCGGCGACGCTGAGGATCGCCCAGCTCCGGCCCTCGATCCTCGACAGATCGCCGAGCTTGCCGCCGAACGCCAGCACCGCCCAGGTGAGGATGGCGGCGATGCTCGTCTGGACGGCAAGGGCCACGGTCGGGTTCACCTTTTCCAGTCCGACCTTGGTCACGGTGCCGAGCACGGCGGTGAGGAAGGCGCTCCCCAGCGCCAGGGCGATCCACATGGGGCTTCCGACTCCTCGATGGCTTCGATGGGTCCCTCAGAGTCGTCAAACCGCGGATGAGGAAGCGTCCTTTGCGACTTTGATCCTCGGCGCCTTGTCCGTCAGGGTGATCGTCTCGTCTTCGAGCGCCACATCGGCGAAGTCGAGGCGCGCCGATCCGTGGCGACCGCGACATGGCTCTCGGGCACGAAGACGTGGAGCACGACGCGACGGTCTCGTCGCGTCGTACCAGGGCCTGGTTCCGGGCAGAACGGCGGAGCGGGTCTTCGGCGATTCGTGCAAGAACGGTGCCTGGAGGATGAATGGTCCGGCCATGAACTGGTCGTCGATGGTGTCCAGTCCTTGTTCGTCGAGGTGGTAGAAGAGCGGCCGGAGGGCGGGGTCGCCGGTGGTCTCGCCTTCGGCGAAAAGATTGTAGAGATACGGCAGCAGCTTGTATCGGAGCCGGATGTAGCGGCGCAGGAGCATCATCGTGCCCTTGCCGTAGGCCCAGGGCTCCTTGCGGGCGGCGTTGCGGTCGGCGTGGTTGCGGAAGAAGGGGAAGAGGAAGTCCGCCTTGAACCAGTCGATGGTGAGGTCCTCGCCGTCGCCGCCAAAGCCTGCGATGTCCGGGCCGCAGAACGGGAGTCCGGACAGGGACATCCCGAGGCAGGAGGGGATCGTGTTCGCGAGGTAGAAGCGATTCGCGACGTTGTCGCCGGTCCACACGGGAGTTTACTGGGCTGAGCCCGTCCTCGCGCTGCGCGAGAGGACGGAAGGCCGCTCGTCGGGACGCGTCCAGAGGAAGCCTTGGTGCGTCGCCTGGGCCATGCCGAGGGCGTACTCGTTGCGGCGTGCAGCGTGGCTCTCCGTGCCCCACCCAAAGAGCATGTCGCTCGGGTCGGCAGGGCCGGTCAAGGGGTCGTTCATATCGATCCACACCCCGCCGAACCCCTTCTTGACAAACTCCGTGACCTGCACCGACCACCAGTCGTGCGCCTCGGGAAGCGAGAAATCGGGGAACACCGTCTCGCCGGGCCAGACGAGGCCGACGTACTCGCCGCCCTCTCGGTTGTGGCAGAGGATGTCCGCCGCCTTGGCCTCGTCGTACTCGGCGTAGCCGGGATCAAGCTTTAGGCCGGGGTCGGGGATGGGCACCATTCGCCTGAGGGGTCAGGGGCGATCCAGCGCGCCGTCGAGCGCCTCTCGGAGGCACAGCACCGGGATCACGCGCAGGCCGGTCGCCTCCGCGATCCGGCGCTCTGCCGAAGAGTCGGGCTCCGCGAATGCGACCCATAGCGTTCGCCCGTCGCGCTTGACGGGCAAGGCGCGAAGCTCGCGGGAGAGTTCGG
>CAXTOO010000218.1:0-7003 GCA_964245875.1 uncultured Fimbriimonas sp.
CCTCACGCCGTCAAGGCGGGCATTAGATCCTCCTGCGGCGCCTTCTCCTTGCCCTTCTTCCGGCGGCGATAGCCGCGGAACGTCGTCTCGTCGAAGTTCACGAGGAGGGTGCCCTCGGGGAGCGAGCGGAAGACCTTGCGCATGAGGTCGAGGTCGCGCGCGAGGTGGGCGGGGATCTCGATCGCGGCCTCCGATCCGGTGACCACGAAGCGGCGGCGGGGGAGGGGCGGTTCGCAGAAGATCGCGACGGCGTCGGACCAAAGGATCGTCCGGCGGTGGAAGGGACCGCGCCGCACGAGGCCCTCGTCCGTCACGTCGAGCCGCGCGGTCATCTCGAAGAGGCCGAAGAAGAACGGCGCGACGAGGAACACCGACAGGCCGAACAGGCCGTGCGATCCCGCCGCGAGGAGGAGCACGATCGCCACGCGCACGACGGTCTCCGAGAGCAGGCTCTCGACGTCGTAGACCCAGAGGCCGGGGAATTCCTCAGTGGGGGGCGCGTGCTGCGGTCGCAGGCCTTTCGCCGCGAGGGTCCGCGGGGCGGCGAGCGCGAGAGCCGCGTGAATCTCCCACGGGTCGGCGACGGGCACGGGGACGCGGCGGTCCGCCGTCTCGACCCACCAGCGCCCGAGCTTGTCGGGCGCGTAGCGCACGACCTCGCCGAGGGGCGCGCGCAGGCTACGCCGGGGAAGGGGCGAGCGCAGCACGAGCGCGCCGTCCGCGACGACCGCGCGCGAGACGAGGACGTTCAGCAGCGATGCGAGCACCACGATGGCGAACAATGCCCGCAGCACGACGAAGCCGAGGTCCGGCCCGCTTAGCGGAACGAGGGCGATCAGGACCAGAAGAAGCCCGCCCACGGCGGCGCTCACGAACTGCCGCCGGGGCGGATACGCCGTGCGCCTCACCTTTAGAGTCTACGCTACTTGCTGCCCAGGCCCGCCACGAGGTTGATCGTGGTCGCCACGATGACGGTGCCGAACACGTACGACAGCAGCGCCTGGTGGAGGATCGTGCGGCGGATGCGCTTGTCCTTGATGTCCGTGTCGGAGACCTGGAACGTCATGCCGACCGTGAACGCGAGGTACGCGAAGTCCGAGTAGGAGGGCGGACCCTCGTCGTTGAAGTCGATGCCCCCGCTCTCGCACTCGTCGTAGAAAAGCCGCGCGTAGCGAAGGGCGTACACGGTGTGGACCAGCACCCAAGAGCAGACCACGCTCACGACGCCGATCGAGACGAGCACGTCCTTCTCCACGCCCTTCGCGCCCCCCGCCTGCAGGAGCAGCAGGGCCACGCCGCCCAGGCTCGCGACGCTCGCGACGAGCATCACGAGGTCGATCGTCTTGCGGTCGGGACCCTTGGCCGACGCGAGCCCCGACGTGTTCCCCTCGTCCAGGCGGAAGGTGGTGAGCATCAGCCAGAGGACGTACACCGCCGCGGCCGCGTCCCAGCCGACGAGGATCGCGGTGCCCCGGGGACCGAGCGCCTTGTCGAGCGCCCACGCCGCTATCCCGACCGCCGCCGCGACCCCCACGCGGATCTTGCCTGAATAGGGCCACAGATCGGCGACGGTTTCGGGCGTGGGGTCCACGGGGTCATTATCCCCAGTGGCGAGACCGTCCCGGTCTCTCGTCCTGTCGGTTCTGCCCGATTTGGCCGACACGCGGGGATCGTGAGGCATGAGACCGGGACGGTCTCAGCGCGAGAGGGCTTGCTCGGTCCAGGTCGGCGCGCAGCGCGGGCCGTCGGGCGTCCAGTCAAGGCGGTCGAGGCAGAGGTGGCGTCCCGACATCCCGAGGTCCCAGGCGTGGTACACGACGAAGTCGGCTCCGTCGGGACCCTTCGCCACCGAGTTGTGGCCCGGCCCGACCACCCTTCCCGGCACCGTGCGCAGGACCCGTGCGCCGACCCCTTCGCTCGTGTCGTGGTACGCGCCGTACACCTCGTCCGCGACGAGGTAGTCCACGCCGTACGAGTCGTTCCCGAAGTTGCCGCCGCTGTAGAAGAGGAAAAGCCGACCCTCGTGCGGCGCGACGAACGGCCCCTCCAGCGTGTGCCACTGGAAGAGGGTTTCGCCATACTGCGGCATGGCGCGGTTCCGCTCGTAGAGCTGCCAATCGTGGGCCGCGCGGGCGACGAGATGGTAGTCCGTGGGTATGCGGAGCGGATCGTCCAGCGGCGCGACGACGAGCGAGGTGCCGGGCCGTTCGCCGTCGAGGAGGTCGCGGGCGTAGTAGAGGTGCCAGTCCCCCTTGGCGTCTTGGAAAGGGTGCGCGTCGATCGCGAAGGGGGCGGTTGACGGGTCGAGCAGAGGCTCGCCCGTGTCGCGATACGGCCCCTCGGGTCGGTCGCTCGTGGCGACGCGGAGCTGGTGCCCCACGTGGTTCAGCCCCCCGACGCTGTAGTAGAGGTAGAACGTGCCGTCCCGAAAGGCGATCTCGGGCGCCCAGAAGTCGCCGCCCTCCAGCCCTGCGGGCGGCACGAGCGCGCCCGGCCCCGCCTCCCAGCGGGCGAAATCCTCGCTCCGCAGGGTGGGGAACACTCGCCCGTCTCCCGCAGGGCCGGTGCCGACCGCATGGTAGGCCCCCCGGTGGCTCAGGACGAAGGGGTCGGCGAAGGTTCCGGCGTAGACCGGATTGGTGTAGGTCGTCGTTCCTTCGACTCGCGGGAGGCCCATGGACGGGAAGATTAGACCCCATCGGACCGGAACTTCGAGCGCCTTCCGGAGTTCACCACCGAGGGAACGGAGAGCCTTTCAACCGGTTTGAAGACACAGCCTGCTCTCCTGTGTCAGGTGCCTCTTTCGAAATTAAGAATCTGCTCGCACCTCGTCAAGGTTCATCGCCGGGTTGGCGGATCGCTTCGCGGCGCGGGGTTCCGAAAGAGGTCACCGACGCAGGAGACTAAGAGGTTGTTTCACAAGCGACGGTTCGGACGAGAGGCGGTCTGTACAGGGTTCTCGCAAAGGCGCGAAGACGCAAGGGGAAGGTCCAAAGTGGGGGCGTGGAACGGCTTCTTGGGCGGAACTCCGCGCTTAGCTGGCCACTTAGCCCTTGCATAAGGATCGTCGTTCCGCTATACTAATGGTGATCGGCAATGGCGCGCGAGGTTGGTTCCCACATCTTGGAGGTCCGGAGCGACGAGTCCGTCGAGCTCTTCCGGGCGTTGGGGCTCGAGTCGCGCGTCGCCATCGTCCGCTTCCTCTCCCAGGGCGACCGCAACATCGCCGAGATCGGCGCGGAGTTGGGACTGTCCCAGCCCACGGTGACCCGCCACGTGCAGCAGCTCGAGCAGGCCGGACTCGTCACGAGCGAGTACGTTCCCGGTCAGCAGGGAATGCAGAAGCGCTGCCACCTGCGCTACACCCGCCTCGTGGTCGACCTCGGCGCCGACGAGGCGGCCGAGGCGAACGTCGACGAGGTCCGGATGCCCATCGGGCTGTACACCCTCGTCAGCCCCGGCACCCCCTGCGGACTCGCGAGCACGACGAAGTTTATCGGCTTCCTCGACAAGACCCAGGCGTTCTACGACCCCGAGCGCGCGAGCGCCGAGATCCTCTGGATGGCGAACGGCTTCGTCGAGTACACCTTCCCGAACGATCTGCCGACCACCGTCGAGGTCGAGCGGCTGGACTTCTCGATGGAGGTCTGCTCCGAGGCGCCCGACCACAACCCCGACTGGCCGTCCGACCTCACGCTCTGGATCAACGGCGTCGAGGTCGGCACCTGGACCTCGCCCGCCGACTTCGGCGGCAAGCGCGGCCTTCTCAACCCCGCCTGGTGGGTCGAGCACATGACCCAGCACGGCCTTCTGAAGATCTGGACCGTGGAGCGCGGGGGCACGTTCGTCGACGGCGTCCGCGTGTCGGACGTCGGCCTTGCGCGCCTCATGGTCCAGCCGCAGCAGCCCATCACGATCCGCCTCGGCGTGAAGGCCGACGCGGAGCACCAGGGCGGCTTCAACCTTTTCGGCAAGGGGTTCGGCAACTACGCCCAGGACCTCGTCCTTCGGCTGCACTACGAGCGCCGCGCCGCCGCGCGCGCCCACGCCGCCGCGACCTTTGCCTCCCTTCGACCCTCGGACCGCCCGTAAGGACCGTCCCCCGACAAGAGAACCCTCATGCAAAGACGCAATCGAAAAGCCTTCACCCTCATCGAACTGCTGGTGGTCATCGCGATCATCGCGATCCTCGCCGCCATCCTGTTCCCCGTTTTCGCCCAGGCCAAGAAGGCCGCGAAGAAGACCGCCGACCTCAGCAACATCAAGCAGACCTCCCTCGCCGCGGTCATGTACAGCGGCGACTCGGACGACGTGTTCGTCGCGAACGGCGAAGGTTTGCGTCCCAGCAGCTCCTTCGGCTGGGCGGACGGAAAGAACCAGCCGAACACGGGCCAGGGCGACGCCCAGTTTGCCCCCATCGGCGCGGGCGCGGGCGCCCCGGCGGGCGCGAGCAGTTCCAAGCTCGGCTTCATGGACCCCATCGCCAGCCAGAACTGGGGTCGCGAGACGTTCCCCTACATCAAGAGCATGGACATGCTCGTGAGTCCGGGCGCGCAGAACGACACCGATCCGAAGTACGCGCCCACCACCGCCGCGGGCTCCGGGAAGACCAGCTACGCCATGGACGGATGCGTGAGCAACCGTTCTCAGACCTCGATCAGCAAGCCGGCGGAGCAGATCGTGTTCCAGTCGCGGGCGACGACCACCAAGGAGGCGATCTGCCTTCCGCGGACCACGACCTTCTCGGACGGCGCGGTGCATGGGAACGACGCCGATCTCGCGTGGGCGGGCTATAACTTCATGGATGGCGGCAACTACGGTTTCGCCGACGGCCACGCGAAGTACATGAAGCGCAAGCAGGTGAAGTTCAAGAACCTGGGCTTCTGGGAATGGGTCGACGTGAGTGGCGGCGGCCAGTGGACGAACCCGGACAACAACCCAACGATGCGCTCCGATCCGACGACGGGCGCCAACTACTGGGGCGCTTGGGGTGCCTGCGACGCATCGAAGGTGCCCTAGAACGTGAGACGCATGAGCAAACTCCTTGGGGCGATCCTGCTGCTCACCGGGCTTTCCTTGGTGGGCTGCTCGACGGACGAGAACCCGGTCACGCCCGAAAAGATGCAGGACTTTCGCAAGCAGGAAGAGCAGGGACGGGCTAACTTCAACCCGTCCATGACGCCGCCGGCGACGAAGTAGCGGTCGAGCCGAGCGCCCCCAATGCGTACGGCTCGTCCTCTTCTGTGAATGTTCTCGCCGCCAAGGCGTCCTCTGGAAGCGGTTCCAGAGGACGCGCGACTCCGAGTACCCTGAACGGGTGCGTCTCCTCCTCGTTCGGCACGGCCAGACCGACTACCACGACCCCAAGCGGGCGCAGGGCTGGTCCGACATCCCGCTCAATGCGACTGGGCGCCTCCAGGTGGCGGCCCTCGGCAAGGCGCTGGAGGGCGAGACCATCGACCGCGTGTTCGCCAGCGACCTGGGTCGCGCGCAGGAGACGGCGCGCGCGGTCGGGCGACCCTTCACCACCGACCCGCGCCTGCGCGAGCGCAACTACGGCGACTGGGAGGGGCGCGACTTCACCGACACGAACGACGCCCTCGACCGCGAGGCCCGCGGCCGGGGCGTGCCCCTCTCCGAGGGGCGGCCGCCCAACGGCGAGTCGCTCGTGGACGTCTGGACGCGCGTGCAGCCGGTCATCGAGGAGTTCCGCCGCCTGCAGGGCACGACCCTGGTCGTCGCCCACGGCGGCGTGGTCGGCACGATCGTCGCCGCGCTGATCCGCGCCACGCCCGAGACGATCTTCTCGTTCCACCTCACGAACTGCTCCATCACCGAGCTTGTGCTGCGCGACGACGCCCACTTCCTCCTCAAGCGCCTCTCCGCCCCCCCGACGGACGATCCGATCTTCCTCCAATGAGGCTGTACATCGCCCGACACGGCCAGACGGCGTGGAACATCGCGGGCCGGGCGCAGGGCCACACCGACGTCCCGCTCGACGAGACCGGCCAGGTCCAGGCCCTCGCCCTGGCGCGGGGCCTTGCGGACGCGGGCATCGAGCGGGTGGTGTCGAGCGATCTCCTCCGCGCCCGGCAGACCGCCGAGGCGCTGGGGCTGCCCGTCGAGACCCGCTCGGATCTTCGCGAGCGCTCCTTTGGCGAGTGGGAGGGGCGCGACTATGCGCAGGTGACGCGCGACCTGGAGGCGATGGGGTCGGATCGGTTGCACGTTCGTCCGCCCGGCGGCGAGTCGTTCGACGATCTGTGGCGGCGCGTCGGACCCCTGGTCGAGGAGCTTCGCCGGTTCGACCGGACGACGCTCGTGGTGGCCCACGGCGCGCTGAAGGCGACGCTGCTGGCCCGCCTCCTCGAAGGCACTCACGAGACCGCCCGCCTGTTCCGCTTCCCGAACTGCGCGCTGACGACGTTCGGTCGCCGGAGCGACGGCAGCCTGTATCTCGAGCGGTACGCCGAGAGGTTCGCGTGAAGGGTTCGCCTCCGACGACACGCCTGCGGCGTCGGGGAATGAACCCCGCAAGCCCCACCGGGCACTCAAGAGGATTGTGAGGCGACTCCTGGAAAGGCCCGGCGTCGTCGGTCCCGTCGCCTCCGCAGCCCTCCTGGCCCTGGCCTTCGCGGGCCTCTGGCCGCTCGTGTTCGTCGCCCTCGTCCCTTGGCTCTGGAGCCTGCGGGGCGCGACGCCCCGGCAGGCCTGGAACCGCGGCTACGCCCTTGGTCTGCTTTTCTCCCTGACCCAGCTCTGGTGGCTCGGCTCGCTCGCCTACGTTTGGATCGGGAGTCCGGTGCTGGCGGTCGTCCCGTGGTTGCTTGCCTCTCTGGCAAGCGCGGTCTATTACGGCCTGCTCGGGCGGCTGGTCCGCTCGTGCTCGCTCCTGGGCGCGCTGTGGGCGATCCCCCTCGTGTGGGCGGGGATGGAGGTGTTGCGGTCGTACATCCCCGTGCTGGCGTTTCCCTGGGCGCTCCTCAGCGAGCCGCTGATGGCC
>CAXTOO010000219.1:0-6986 GCA_964245875.1 uncultured Fimbriimonas sp.
CGGGCAGGCGGATCGGCGGGTGGGCGAGGAGGCTCTCGGGGCGCAGAAGAGAGTTTTGTTAGACGCTCTAAGTCCCGAGGTGGCCAGTACGCGGGATCATTGCCCCATAGTGCCTTCGTGCGACCTTTGTGTCTTTGTGTTTCTCCCTCAGCCGCCTGCGGTAACATCCGCCCAATGTCGCTCCCGATCGCCCTCCAGCTCTACTCCCTCCGCAACGAGGCGGCCCAGGACCTCATGGGCGTTCTCGAAAAGGTCGCCGCGATGGGCTATGACGGCGTCGAGTTCGCGGGCTACCACGGCCACGAACCGGAGGCGATCCGCCGCAAGCTCGACGGGCTCGGCCTGAAGGCCGAAGGCACCCACACCGGCCTCGACGCTCTGCAAGCGGGCCGCTTCGACGAGACCGTCGCCATCCACAGGACGCTCGGCTGCGAGTACGTCATCGTCCCCTGGATCGCCAAGGAGAAGCGCAACTCCGCCGCCGCCTGCGCCGCCACCGCCGCCGAGCTGACCGGGCTGACCGGCAAGCTAGAGAGCGCGGGCCTCCGCCTCGGCTTCCACGCCCACGATGACGACATGAAGCCCCTCGAAGGCGGCGAGAGCGCATACTACCGCCTCGCCAAGGGAACCCCCGAAGGCTTCATCATGCAGTACGACACCGCCAACGGCATGAGCGGCGGTGCCGACCCCGTGCAGCCGATCCTCGATTTTCCCGGCCGCAACGTCTCGCTCCACCTTAAGGGCTACTCGAAGACCACCGGCCACGGCGCGATCATCGGCGAGGACGACATCCCCTGGCAGCGCGTCTTCCAAGCCGCCGAAAACGGCGGCGGCACCGCGTGGTACGTCATCGAGTTCGAGGAGGAGGAAAACCCCCTCGAAGGCGTCGCCAAGAGCCTCGACAATGTACGACGGATGCTCGGCTAACTTCCGGCCCTCCTCCTCTTGCCGCCGCGGCGCTACACTCTCGCACATTACAGCCTCTCACCGCGAGCGGGAGGTAGGAGGGGTTGGGGGTGGTGGTCGAAAGCCCCCGATGAACGGTTCTCACCGCGGCCGACGGCTGTGGAACTTCGCCGGGCCGCCCTTCGGCGCGGGCTTCCCCGCCGCCCGCCGCGCGGGCTCCAAGAGCTTCCCGAAGTCCGATGGCGTACCCACACCGCGGGGGATCGAGAGCCGCATCGTCCGCTCGATGTCGCGCACGTCTCGCTCCTGCTCCTGAAGCGCGAACGTCACCGCCCGCCCCGAAGCGCCCGCTCGTCCCGTCCGACCGATGCGGTGCACGTAGTCCTCCGGATTGTCCGGCAGGTCATAGTTCACCACCAGCCCGATCCCCTTCACGTCGATGCCCCGCGCTGCGATGTCGGTTGCGACGAGCACTCGCACCTCGCCACGCTTGAACGCGTCCAGCGCCGCCTTCCGCTGCGACAGCGACCGGTCGGAATGCAGCTCCGCCGCCGTATGGCCGAAATTTCGCACGACCCGCGCGAGCTTTTTCGCCCCGTGGCGGGTCCGCGCGAACACCAGCGTCGAGCCGCCGTGGTCGGCGAGGATCTCGCCCAGCAACGGCCCCTTCTCCTCCGCGCCCACCAGCCGAAGCTCCTGGGTGACGAGCTCCGTCGCTGTCCCCGCCCGCTCCACTTCGATTCGGACAGGATCGCGCTGATAGTCCGACGCGATCGCCTCGATCTCCTTCGGGAACGTCGCCGAGAACAGCATCGTGTGCCGCTTCGCCGGAAGCCCCGCAAGGATGCGCCGGATCGAGGGCGCGAACCCCATGTCCAGCATCCGGTCGGCCTCGTCGAGGATCACCGCGTCGAACTCCGTCAGCTTCAGACCCTGGCCCATGTGGTCCAGCAGGCGGCCGGGCGTGGCGACGACGATGCGCGGGCGGCGCGAGAGCTCCTCCCGCTGGCGGTTCATCGACGCCCCGCCGATCACCACCGTGGAAACGATGCCCCGCGGACGGGCCACCTTCTGCAGCGTCTCGTCGATCTGCAGGGCGAGTTCGCGCGTCGGCGCGACGACGAGCGCGCGGCGGGCCGATCCCGCGAGCATCCGCTCGACGAGCGGAAGCGCGAAGGCGAGCGTCTTGCCGGTGCCCGTCTGGGCGATGCCGACGAGGTCGCGCCCCGCGAGCGCGGCGGGGATGGCCGCTTCCTGGATGGGCGTGGGAACGGTGTAAGCGTTGCGCGTGAGGGTGGCGAGGGTTTCGGAGGAGAGGCCAAGCGCGGCGAAGCCGGTGGCCTTCTTGTTCTGTTCGGACATGAGGGGTTTTGAACGCGAAGCGTGTAGAGGGCGATCCGAAGACCGCCACGAAGCTTTTTCTGCGTTCCGAAAGCTCCCGCGTCAAAGGCCAAACGCCACCGACGCCTACGGGCAGAAGGACCCAAAGGTCCTTGCACAATCCAGTATGACGCCAAAAAGCAACGCTCGGTCGCTTAGTGCCCAAAAAGGAGCGCGGACGCCCCGTCCGCTCCTGGACCGCGTACCCCCGATCCGCCCACAACGCTCAACCACATCCTTTTCCGCCCGCATCTCCCGTGTGTCTCCGTGCCTTCTCGGTGTCCCTGTGGTTTTCTCCGGAACACCAACATGCCGCGAACCGAGACCCATAATGGGCCATGCTCGATCCCACGATCCAACTCGCCCTCCGAGAACGCCCAACGGGCCGCCCCGTCATGCGCCAGCGCTGGCGCGACCTTCTCTTCCTCCACTTCCCCTGCGACCCCGCCGAGGTCGCCGCCCTCCTGCCGCCCGGGCTGAGCGTCGACACCTTCCCCGATGAAAGCGGCGTCGAACGCGCCTGGATCGGCCTCGTGCCCTTCCTGATGAAGGACATCCGCCTGCCCTTCCTCCCTCCCGTCCCCGGCACCCACACCTTTCCCGAGACGAACGTCCGCACCTACGTTCACCGTGAAGGCCGCGACCCCGGCGTCTGGTTCTTCAGCCTCGACGCCGCCAACCCGCTCGCCGTCCGCATCGCACGCCTCGCCTTCGGCCTGCCCTACTTCCTATCGCGAATGGCGATCCAAACCGCCGAGGGCCGACTCGAATACCGCGGGAAGCGCCCTCATGCTGAGTACCGAATCGAAGCCCACCCCGGCCCCGACCTTCCCCAGTCCGAACCCGGCACCCTGGAGTTCTTCCTCGTCGAGCGGTACCTCCTCTACGCCGTGCGGAACCGCCGCCTGTACTCGGGCCGCGTTCATCACAAGCCTTACCAGTTGCGAGCAGTCGATTCCGTCTCCGTCGAAGAGACGCTCGTCCGTTCAGCCCTCCTGACAGCCCGCCCCTTCGTCCACCAAGTTTTCTCCAATGGAGTCGACGTCGACATCTTCTCCCTCCGCCAGCTGGAGTAGCCGCCGGATGGTTCGTGCCGGCGCAAACCGCCGCCGAGGATGGTTGACGAAACCGCCCCCGAACGCCTTGATGGCGAGCGTTGCACAAACCTCTCCGTGCCCCTGTAGAGAACGCCCAAGCCGCGTCGAAAACATAAATTCGACTTTCATGGAATACACGGGCCTCAACCCCCTCGTGCGCCTTGATTTAGAGCGAGGGACGAAACTCTGGCTCCCCTCCGGGAGAGGGTAGGGTCCCCCGAGGGATGCGCTCCGGCGCGCCCTGGGTGGATGGGGGCGAGGAACCCCAGGAACCTTGGTGGCAGGCGGATTGTGAGCGGGCCAAGGAGGCTCCCAAGACGCTGAAGAGGGTTTTGTTGGAAGCTCTTAGGTTCGGCATTGAGAGAAGAGATCGCTTCGGCGGATTTGAAACCTCTCAAAAATCCCCGAAATCCACAAAGAATTGGCCCCCAAGGGCTTCAAACGCTAGTGACGAGTCCACGATTCGCTTATCGCACCTTGCGATCCGACACCTGCCATCGCGTCCCCATCGCCCATCAAAGTGTCTATAGGGTTAAAACCCACAAAACCGTAAAGGCCTTGCCTGACGATCCTTTCCGGACTTTCGTACGTCAAAGCCCTTACCGCGCCCGAAACGGCGCATCGGAGCCCGGTCGACGCCGGACTTTGGAAGGCAACATGAAAAAGACGAACCTGATCCTAGCCTCCCTCGCGGTCGCGGCCGCGGCCCACGGCCAGAACATCGGCGTGACCGTCGACGGGACGCCCGTGCGCTTCAACGACGCGCATCCCGTCATGGTGGGCAACAGTGTGCTCGTGCCCCTCCGCGGCGTCTTCGAAGAAATGGGCGCCGAAGTCCGCTGGAACCAGCGGCGCCAAGAAGTCGTCGCCGTCAAGGGTGACAAGACGATCCGCCTCGTGATCGGCGAACGCTTCGCCGATGTCGGCGGACGATCCGTCCAACTCACCGTCCCGGCGCAGAATCGCAACGGCTCGACCCTCGTCCCCCTACGATTCCTGAGCGAGGCGCTCGGCGCGCAGGTCCGCTGGAACCCGCGCGAGTCGCTCGTCGCGGTGAACACGAACGCCCTGCCCGATCGGGGCGAAGGCCGCGCCCAGCCCCTCCGCGATCGGAACGGCAACGGGGTGCCCGACCGCGAGGAGGGTCCGGCTCGCCGCGACGCCGTTGCGACGCTCTACAAGGCGACCGTCGTGCCCGTCAAGCTCGATGAGGAGCTGAGCAGCAACGAGTCGCGCCAGGGCGACAAGTTCACCGTGTCGCTCGATTCGACGAACGGCATCTACGGCCAGCTTCCCGGCGGCACGAAGATCGAGGGCCGCGTGGTCTCCGCCAAGCGGCAGCAGGGCAGCGACCCCGGCCTCCTCGAACTCTCGTTCGACAGCCTCATCTTTCCCGACGGCACCCGGCAGGACCTCAGCGGAACCCTCGTCAGCCTGAAGGACAAGGACATGAAGACCGACGCCGACGGTCGGATCGTCGCCACCGGCAAGGCGAAGGACAACCGGGGCGTCTACGCGGGCTATGGCGCGGGCGCGGGCCTGCTCCTCGGCGTGCTGAGTGGAGACAACACCAAGGGCAACGTCACAAAGGGTCTCCTCGGCGGCCTCCTGGGCCTGGGTGCCGGCGAACTTGAGAAGAATCAGCGCCAGAAGCCGAGCAACGTGCAGCTGAAGCGGGGCGAGAGGTTCGGCGTCCGCCTCGACGAAGACCTGACGATCTATCGCCATTGAATTGAGCTCCCCTCTCCCCTCCGGGGGAGAGGGAGTGATGGGCAGCGTTCCCGCGCCGCAAAGCGGGCCAGAATAAGACCATGCTTCTTCCCGAGGAGCCGATTCTCCACGTGGGAGATCGGCTCCGAATCGTCTGTCCCGAGATACCCGAGCTTTGTGTCGATCGCTCGGTGGGGCCTGACGGCAGCTTGGACCTGCCGCTCCTCGACTCCCTGGTCGCCGCCTCCCGCACCCCGTCGCAGCTCGCGCAGAGGATCCTCCTCTCGCTAGCCGGAACGCCCCGCATCGAAGTCCGATTCCTCGGCATCGCGAAAGGGGAACTGGAAGTCGGCGGTGCGGTCGAGGCCCCCTTGCGGCTCTACGCGCCGCGGGGAATCGACCGGAACCGCCTCCTCAAAGCGGCCCGTCTTACCCCCGACGCTGACCTGACGCTCCTGTCCGCCTCTCGGAAGGCCCCTCCCGGCACGATCCTGAACGTGCCCTCGGTGACCATCGACCGACGCATCAGCGTCCTCGGCGCGGTCGCCTCGCCGCGCGCGCTACCGCCCGCCTCGAACCTCCGCCTAGACTCAGCGCTGAAAGGCGCGGGTGGCTTGACCGCCCACGCCGACCGGAACGGCCTCATCGTGGTCCGTCATGGCGAAGAGATCCCGCTGACGCTTCCTGAAGACGCGGGCTTCATGCTCCAGCCCGGCGACGTCGTTCGGGTGGGCCTCGTGACGGATCGCCGCTACGTGACCGTGACGGGCTTCGTGGCCCGCCCCGGCTCCGTCGAGTACGCTCCCCGCATGACCGCGACGCAGGCGATCGCCGCCGCCGGCGGACTTCTCGACCGCGCGAACTCCGGCACGTTGGTGTGGCACACCGGCGACAAGAGCTTCCGCCTGAGCGTCGCCTTCCTGCTCGACCGCCGCATCCCCGACCCGGTGCTCGGTCCCAACGACAGCCTCGTGTTGGAGGCAAGCCGCCCATGAGGCTCAAGTGGGACCGGCACCAGGGACGGCCTGAGCCGATCCGCGCCCTCAATCGGATCTTAGAGCGGGAGAACGACGACCCGCTCGTCGATCTCCGCGAGGTCGCGCCCCGCGCAAGGGTGCTGCGGCCCCAGGTGATCCCCTACGTGCGCCGCCCCGTGGCCGAGATGTGCGCCCGCGCCTCCGAAGCGCTTCCCGACGGAGTGTTCCTCGGGCTGGTGGAGGGCTGGCGTCCGCTCAGCCGTCAACAGCGCATTTACGATTTCATGTGGGCCGCCGCCAAGGAGGCGTTTCCGGACCGCGAAGAGGCGGCGCTCCGCCGCACCGTCTGCCGATGGGTGGCGCCCACCGACCAGAAGGCGCCTCCGGGCCACTGCACCGGCGCCGCGGTCGACGTGTGGCTCGTGGACGATGCGAACGAACCCATCGACGTCGCCTCGCCCTACGACCGCTGGCAGGCCGCCCCCACGTTCACGCTCGGGCTGAGCGAGGAGGCGTACCGGAACCGTCACCTCCTCGTCTCGACGATGCTCGCCCAGGGATTCAGCAACTGCCGCGACGAGTGGTGGCACTACAGCTACGGCGACGCCGGATGGGCGGTTCGGACGGGCCTACAGGAATGTTTCTACGGCCTCGTCCACCTTGACGAGGCGCTCTACGCCGGTCTCGAGGAGGAGCATGCCGAGGGCATGAAGGAGCGGACCAACCCCTTCTTGGTCGGCCGCTAACGCCGCATCAACCTTGATCCAAGAAACCTGTGGTCGCGGAATGCGCTCACCAATTGGGCAAACCCTGTAGTCGCGGGATGCCCTCGCACCCGCGCCGCGGTCCACCGACTCGTCAGACGAGTCCCAGCCGATCACCGGTGGTTGACGTTTCTCCGCCCGCAGCACAGAGG
>CAXTOO010000220.1:0-6985 GCA_964245875.1 uncultured Fimbriimonas sp.
CCGCCTACGCCCGCAAGTTCCCCAAGGACACCGGCCTCGTCGTCCACGAGGCCGCGCACGTCGTCCAGTCCGGCGGCGGCCCCGGTTGGCTCGTCGAGGCCGTCGCCGACTACGTCCGCTGGATCCGCTTCGAGCCCCAGAACTTCACCTACCGGATCGATCCGACACAGCCGCCTCAGCAGCCGTACCGTTCCGGCGCCGCCTTCCTCGGCTGGTGCGAGAACCACTACGACCCCCGCCTCGTCACGAAGCTCAACGACGCCGGCCGCTTCGGCCGCTACTCCGACGCCCTCTTCCTGACGTACTGCGGCAAGCCCATCGACGCGCTCTACGCGGAGTTCCGCGCCGACTACGCCAAGGACCCCAAGACCGTCCTCGACCCGCCCGTCCCCGCCTCCATGCGCCCCCGCGAGCTGCCCGTCGCAAGCACCCCCGGCGTGCCCGTCGACCTCGCCTACAACGTCATCGGCACCGTCGCCGACGGCGCGAGATTCCGCGAGAGCGGCGGCTTCGACGAGGGCGGCTACGCCTTCTCCGGCACCCTCCTTCCGCGCACCGTGAACGCCAAGGGCGTCGCCTTCCGCCTCGGCGCGGTCGGCGTCCCGAACGCCCTTATCGCCCGCGGCCAGGACGTGCGCCTCACCGGCCGCCACCGGAGCCTCTGGCTCCTCGCCTCCGCCGTCGAGGGCGGCCAGCGCGACCAGCCCATCGTCGTGACCTACGACGATGGCACCACCGACGCATTCTCCCAGAACTTCAGCGACTGGGCCGACCCCGAAAACTTCCCCGGCGAGTTCAAGGCCGTCACGACGCCCTACCGCAACGCCGCGAACGGCAAGCACGACGAGCGCCCCTTCTTCGTCTACGGCTACGGCTTCCCCCTCGACCCCAAGAAGAGCCTCCGCAGCGTCAAACTCCCCAACGACGAGAACGTCCGCCTCCTCGCCATGACCTTAGCCGACTAACTTCTCCTCCGGACGAGCGGGTGCCACAATAGCCCCATGGTTCCCGACGAGCTTCAAGGCGTCCTCGTCTGCACGCCCGACACCCTGAGCGGCGCGGTCCGTTTCCGCGGCACCCGCGTCCCCGTGAAGGCCCTCACCGACGGCCTTCCCGTCGCCGACTTCCTGGAGGGCTTCCCCGACGTGACCGAAACCCAGGCGAACACCGTCCTCGCCTGGGAGCAGAACCGCGCTCGCGAGGTCTTCGGGCTCCAGCCGGTGTGAGGATCCTCCTCGACAACAATCTGGACCACCGATTCGGCCGCCTCCTGCCCGGTCACGAGGTCGTCCACGCCCGCTGGCCGGCTTGCCCGAAGGCGCGTTCGTGACGATCGGCGGATGGCCCGAATGGTGTGCTGGGTGGCACGGGTCCAGGGAGATGCATTGTGCTCCCGCCGCCCCGTGCCCTTCGCAACGCGCACGGGGCGACCGGCACGAACCCTCCGGCGACCCGTGCCACCCGTCGTGCGCTGGACGGCTTGCCCGAAGGCGCGTTCGTGACGATCGACGAGTAACCGGGTGCCACGGGTACAGGGATGGCTCGTGCCCGACACCCGTGTCCGGAAGGCGACAGAGCACGGGTGCCGCCCGCACGAGCCATCGGACTCCACCCGTGGCATCCGGCGGACGCCGCGAGGGATGTAGAATGGGGCACGGCCATGCGGACCCTCAGCATCCAACTCTCCGACCCGGTGTTCGACGAGGCGGCGCGCGAGGCCGCCGTGAGCGGGAGATCGGTCGAGGAGTTCGTCGCGGAAATGGTCCGTGAGGGCCTGCACGGCGCGGACGAAAACGCGCCGTTCACCCCAGACCAGATCGCCAAGGTGCGAAGGGCACAGGACGAGATCGCGGCGGGACTCTCGTTCACGTCGGAGGGGGTGGACGACCACTTCGCCCGCAGACGCGCGGTCTGGGCGGAAAGCGGCCGACCTTGAGGATCGTCTACGCCCGCGCCGCCCTGCGCGAGCTCGACGCCATCTGGACCTGGAACGCCGAACGGCAGGGCGGAGCCCGCGCCGACGCCTACGTCGACTCTCTGCGCGGAGGGATCGCGCGCCTCGCTTCCGACCCGGACGCTGGCAAGGCCATCGACGGCTTTCCCGAACTGAGAAGGATCACCGTCCGACGCCATCCGCGCGGCGGCGGCCACACGGCGGTCGTCCAGATCGGCGCGGAGACGATCGACGTCCTCCACGTCTACCACACCAAGCAGGACATCTTAGGCCGGCTTCGGGACGAGCAGGGCTGAAGAGCGAATAGAGACGAAAAGGCCCCGCGCTAGGGGTCCGCCTACGTCCCCGACCTCCCGGGCTGCGTCTCGAAGGGCCGCACCCGCGAGCTTTGCGAGAGGAACGTCGCGGAGGCCATCGTGGGCCACCTTGCCGTCATGCGCGAGCGCGGCGAGACGATCCCCGCGACCACCTCCGACAACGGCTTCCTCGACTTGACATGAACGCAACGAGGAACTGTGTAGTTTGGACGAAGTACTTAGTTCGTACGTTTTCGAAAGAACCAAACTTCTTCGTTGCGGGCACTAGACGAAGCGTACACTGCAGCCGAGAAGGGTTCATATCCTTGCTCAAGAAAGGCAGACTTCTGATCCTCGATCTTCTTGAAGATGTTTGCTCGCAACGATTTCTTTGCTTCGTCTGCCTTCGCGAATGCCTCGTCGTCATGACGGACTCGAAGGTCAATTTGGTAGGCGGTGAGACTAGCCATGCTCATCTGTTCGCCCGCGAACCCGATAGTAGTGTCTTGGTATATGACGCCTCCGTCCACCACGGCAGTCGTCCAGTGTGGCGTAGCCACTATGGTGGGCGTGGCGGGCTTGGTTTGCGCCACTGCAGAGAGAGCAATGGTCAAAAACACGCCGACAAGGAAGGCTCCGACCGGCAGTAGCGGCTTCATGGGGTCGAAGCATACTCAAGTGCCGAGACAGCCTTCACCTCATTGCTGAGAGGCTGACGATCCAATGCCCGTTACGGCGGGTGGCCAGAATCGTGTACTGGGTGGACACCTACCAGGGAGATGCCTTGTGCTCCCGCCGCCCCGTGCTCGATCGCAACGCGCACGGGGCGACCGGCACGAGCCCTCCGGCGACCCGTGCCACCCGTGCGTCACGCCAAATGGCCCGGATGAGCGCGTTCCTGGTCAGGACGCAACCAAGCTGGGCCAGGAACGCGACGATCCTGATCAGGATGCGCTTGGCAAGGGTCAGGATCGGCCCCGGCTGGGTCCTTGCGGAGGCATTCCTGGTCAGGATCGTCCCGATCGGGGTCAGGATCGGCGGAAAAAGGACCAGGATTCCGCGAAACGTGGAACAGCCCCCTTACCGAAGAGCCTGGGCCGTGAAGGCGGCTCTCGGGAAGACCGAGATGCCGAACGACTTCTCGAACCAGGGCAACACGACGCTGATCCACGTCGCCCAGACCCTCGTCGAGGTCGCGGGGAAGAACCCGAACTACGGGCTGGACAAGGCGGCCACCGACCTCATCGCCAGCGAGGCCACCGGGCTCCAGAGCCTCGGGTTCCAGTGGGCTCAGCAGGAGGCGATCCTGCGGGGGCTGACCGAACAGAAGGCGGCCGCGAGGGCGGCGCTCGTCGCGAAGCTCGGCACGACGGCCAAGGGGCTGGAGGCCAACCTCGCGGTGACGGACGCGATGCTCCGCGCGGCGGCGCTCTTCGCGCCGACGGGCCTGACCGCCGAGGGGTACTCCGACGGCACACTGGCCCTCTCGTGGACCCCGCAGAACCGGACCCGCGTGAGCTATGTGGTGGAGGTGAGCCCGGACGGCCAGAACTGGAGCTACCGGGCGACCACCCAGCGCCGGACCCTGAAGGCGCCGGGCTTCGCGCCGGGACAGGCGGTGTACGTGCGGGTGTTCGCGGTGAACTCGACGCTGGGCTCGCCCGCGTCGAACGTGGCGTCGGTCTACGCGCCGGTCGCCCCGGCAGCGGTGCGGCTCAAGGTGGCGTAGGTTTGGGAGTGCGCGGGGCGGCTCCGCCATGGCGTAAAGTGAAGCGATGCGGATCGAAATCCCTCAGCACCTGGCCGACACGTTCTCGGCGCGCTTTGCGGACACGAGCGTCGAGGAGTACGTCCTCCGTGCGATCCGCGAGGCCATCGACGAGTCCTCCCAGGCGACCGAGTGCTGGGCCGTTTCGCAGGGCGCGGTGGCGAAGTTCGACGAGGAGGACTAAGCCCTGGCGCGCTTCGCCGCCGGGGAGGTCGTCTGGGCGCGCGTGGAGAACCCCGTCGCGGGCGAGACGAAGGTGCGCCCCGTGCTCGTGCTCGCCTCTTGGCCCTGCAACGGCTCGTTCGACTACCTCGTCTGCTTTATCACGACAAGCGGTCGCATCGTCGATCCCTGGGTTCGGGAGCTTCCGGACGACTTCCTGACCGAGGGCCGCCTGCCCCGCCGTAGCTTCCTAAGGCCATCCTACGTCTCATCGATTCCCGAGGGCGCGATCGACAGCCGCGCGGGCACCGTCAAGGCCGAGTGGCTCGAGTATGCGCGGGCGACGCTCCGTTCGCTCGTGGAGGAGCCGGCAAGCTAGAGAACGTTTCCGGAGCGTGACGAGTCACGCCGCTACAGGGAAGGGGCGATAATAGACTCGTGCGCGCCACTCCTCTCCTCGCTCTTGCGGCCACCGTTCTCGCCGTCGGCGCGGTCGGCGTCCGGCAGTTCGCCACGCTTCCACTCGTCACCGGCAAGACGATCACCCTCGCCGGGACGCAGCAGGAGGTCGGCTCCTTCCCCGCGAACATGGCGCTCTCGCCCGACGGACGGTACGCCGTCGTCACCAACACCGGCTTCCGCGAGTACCTCAGCGTACTCGACGCCGACACCGGCAAGCTCGTCAGCCGCGTCGACTTCAACGCGAAGGGCGAGGCGCTCTACTACGGCCTCGCCTTCGCGAAGCGTGGCGATACGACCCTGCTCTTCGCCTCGCGCGGCGGCGAGGACCTCGTCTCCGTCTTCGAGCTCTCCGCCGACGGAAAGCTCACCGAGACGAAGACCCTCCACGACCCCGCGCCCGCCGGAAGCCCCCTCCCGCACCACGTCGCGGGCCTCGCGACGAACGCCGACGGCAGCCTGCTCTACGCGGTGAACAACCAGACCCATCGGGGGAACGACCACCGCGGCTCGCTGAGCGTCATCGACGTGGAGACGGACAAGGTCGTCAAGGAGATCCCGGTCGACGGCTTCCCCCTCGCTGCCGTCGCGGTGAACGGTCGGGTGTTCGTCTCGAGCGAGCGCGACGGCCTCGTGACCGTCGTCGATCCCGAGACGGGTACCGTCGTGGGGCGCGTCGAGACCGGCTCCTTGCCCGCATACCTGAAGGCGGCAAACGGCCGGGTCTACTGCACGAACTCCGGCTCGGACACCCTCTCCGAGATCAACCCGGCGACCCTCAAGGTCGCCCGCACGATCCTCCTCCGGCCCGCCGCCTTCCGCGGCCTCCCCGGCTCCACGCCCCTTGGGATGGACGCCAGCGCCGACGGCAAGCGCCTCTTCGTCGCGATGGCCGACCTCAACGCCGTCGCGGTCGTGGACCTCGCGAAGGGCGAGTTGGAGGGCTACGTCCCGACCGGCTGGTATCCGACGTCCGTCGTCCTGAACGGGAGGGGCGGCCTCCTCGTCGCCTGCGCGAAGGGAACCAAGGTGCGCAATCCCAACGGCAAGCCCGTGCCCGGCATCGCGCGCCAGCCGCAGTACGCCCCGAACATCCTGGAGGGCACCGTTTCCCGCCTTGACCTCGACGCCGCCCTCGCGGGCCTCAAGGCGAGCACCGCGCAGGTCTTGGGCAACAACCGCGTGGGGACCGACGTCGCGCGGCTCTTCAAGAATCCCGGCATCCAGCACGTCGTGTACGTCGTCAAGGAGAACCGCACCTACGACCAGGTGCTCGGCGACGTGAAGGCGGGCAACGGCGACGCCGCGCTTACCCTCTTCGGCGCGGAAGTCACCCCCAACCAGCACGCCCTCGCCGCCCGCTTCGCCCTGCTGGACAACTTCTACGTCTGCGCGGAGGTCTCCGCCGACGGCTGGAACTGGTCCACCTCGGGCCAGTCGAACGAGTACAACGAGCGCAACGTCTTCGTCAACTACGGCAAGCGCGGCCGCGAGTACGACTTCGAGGGCACCAACAACGGCGAGGCGGTCTCGCTCAAGGGCAAGCGGGACGTCTCCGAGGCGGAGGGCGGCTACCTCTGGGACAAGGCCGTGCAGAAGGGCGTGTCGTTGCGGAACTACGGGATGTTCGTCTCGTTCAACGAGGAGAGCGGGCAGCCCGACGAGCAGGAGATGAAGGGCGACGGCGCCCCCACGAAGAAGGCGCTCCAGGGCGTCACGAGCGACGACTTCCGCCGCTACGACACCGCCTACGCCGACAGCGAGGCGTGGGTCGAGCTCGGCCTGCCCAAGGCCCCGAAGCAGCGCGCGAAGTACGGCTCCCACGGCGACCCTTCGCGGATGACCGCCTGGAAGCGCGAGTTCGCGGACATGGTGAAGGCGGGCAAGATGCCCGGCCTCATGCTCCTGCGCCTGGGCCGCGACCACACCGGCGGCACCGCCGCGGGCCAGTCCAGCCCCCGCGCGATGGTCGCCGACAACGACTACGCGGTGGGCCAGCTCGTGGACGCCATCAGCCACTCTCCCTTCTGGAAATCGACCGCGATCTTCGTCGTCGAGGACGACGCGCAGGCGGGCTTCGACCACGTCGACTGCCACCGCTCCACCGCCTACGTGATCTCGCCCTTCGTGCCCCAGGCCACCCACGACCCGGCCTTCTACAACACGGACAGCGTCCTGCGCACCCTGGGCCTGCTCCTCGGCACCGCGCCGATGAACCAGTACGTCGCGACCGCCACGCCCTTCGGCTTCCTCTCCGCACGGCCCACCAACGCAGAACCCTACTCCGCCGTCCTGCCCGCCAAGGCGATCGTCGGCGAGGTCAACTCGCCCACCGCCTACCGTGCG
>CAXTOO010000221.1:0-2748 GCA_964245875.1 uncultured Fimbriimonas sp.
CGCTCCTCCAATGAGGGCGGCGGTACGTCGAGTGCCTTCTGCGGCTTCCATCCTGAAGCGCGCTCGCGCAGGACGATCCGCGCCACTTCTACTAGCTCGCCCGGCTTGCGGGGGAAGAATCTTTCCCGCCTTTCCGTCCAACGCACCGTGGCCTCTCCGGGCGCACCGCCCCGGCCGTCCGGCCCAAGCCTCCAGAGCAGGTCCGAAGGCATCGAGGCACGAAGGAAGGGCAAGGCATAGCCCAATACGTAGTGCTGGCGTTCTGCGGGGGTCATCGCCGCCAGATCGGGCGCGCCAGAGCCGTAAAGGCTCAGGTACTTGATCGCCTTCGTCACAGCGCGGAGGTACTCCTCTGGCACCGGGGCCGGGGCGTCCTGCGGATCGTCGGTGCGCACCACGTCGACCGTCGCACTCTCTAGGTCGACATTAGAAAACGGATTCATCGTCCCACCCTCCGCCCCCTACCGGCGCCATCGTGAAGTCGCAGTCCCATCGGTCCTGGTTGAGCCACGTCGAGGCGTGGCACACCTTGTCCGTACCGGCCTTCCCGGTGCTCGCCATCAGTTCGGCATAGGCCGCGGCGGCGTCCAGCACGGCCTGACGATCAAGCTCGGGGTGACGAACCATCGCGGCGAGCATGGCCTTCTTCCCCTCACTCCAGGGTTGCCCCGGTCGTTTGGGGTAGCGGTTCTTGAACTCCGAGAAAAAGGAATCGAACCCTTCAGGAATCCCCCCACTGTCCCGAGCGGAGCGACGGGGTTTGGGGGAGATAGCTTTAGCTATCTCTGTTTTCTTTTCTTTACTTTCCTTTTCTTTTACTATGGTCCCTGGCTGGTCTACGAGTGGCTCACCAGTGGTGCTACCATCCGTCTCACCGTTGGTATCACCACTGGTGGATGAGGCATCGCGACGCTTACGGGTCCGCGCGATCTTGCGGTTGCGCTCACGTACGGAGTAGACGCGCGCCCATGCTTCGTCCAGCGCCTCCGCCCATTGCGGCAGGAGGATCTCGATAGCGACGCTCGCCTCATCGTAGCACTGCGAGAATTCCGCCTCGCCAGCCCCGATGGCTCGGCGCAGTGCGTCTGCAGAGCTAGGGAGGCTTCCTCTGTCCATGAACACGTACAGCGCGCCGTCCACGATCGCACGAGTGAGCATGCCGGCGTCCTCGTACTCGGGCAACCGTCGCCACTTCTTGTGGAAGGGGAAGAACGCCATTGATGCGTAGTCGCTCATGCCCGTCCCCCAGGAGCGGCGTTCCCCTTTGCGGCGCCCTTGTGGCGCATGGGATTCCCCGGCCTGCCGCCCTTGGCTCTGTTCGTCCGCTGGCTCTGTAGGAGCCTAAGCGCTGTCTCCAGTTCTTCCCGCCATAGGGGTAGAAGCGCCTCGATAGCCTCGCGAGCGGCCGGGTACGCCTTCCTGAACGAACGCCACGTCGAAGCGCCGATCGCGTGTCGCAAGGCGTTCGGGTCTTCAGGAATGCTCCCCCGATCCATGAAGAGATCCATGGCCGCGCCCACGATCATCCGGGACGGAAACGCTGCATCGCGGTAGGCCGGGATCTTCGACCACCAATTGACGCGAGTGTAGCGAGTCAGATCGAGAGGGAGGGGAGCACGTGGCTCGCTCATCGCCACGCCTCGGGGACGTGCTGTCTCGCCGCCTTTCGCAAGAGCGCGGTCGCCTCGAATGCAAGAGCGATGGGTGTGATACGGGATGTGGCTTTCATGTCCGTGAGCATGAATTTCGTGAAGGTTCCGGGGCGAGCAAGCTCCTCACGACAAGAGCCTTTCAGCGGCCTTCCTAGCTCGCCCAAGAACACGGTACGACATCCTTCGGCGGGATTACCGCTAAGTAATACGCATATGGACAGAGTTGCTATTACTTAGCGATCACGCCGACGCCGGGCGTCTGGGAGCTCCTAATCCTGTCGTAGGAATCACAGGCACGTCGTCTACCAATGGCTGACCAGCAGGTTAACCATTGGTCAAGAGGAATGCTTTACTGGGCGCGCGCCCCTCGTGAGAACCCCCGATCTTCCACCCTCTTATCCTTCGATTACCGTGACGATCAGGCTGGATTCGCCACGCAACGTTCGGCGTTGCCAGACTGGAACGGGTGTGAAAGGGTGGGGGTTATCACGTTCGAGAGCGAAAGTAGATCTGGGCAGGTACCTCGAGGATGAATCGACTAGGCCGCTATGTCGTTGCGCGAATGGAACGGTGCGCCGGCCCAACGCGCCGAACGGTCCATGCCGAAGACTGAGCCGACCGTCGAGCAGCTCTGGGCGCGTCCCGATCTGTCGCTCAAGGAGGCGTCGCGGGTCACCGGCCGCGCGCCGCGCACCATCGCGAAGTGGGTGAAGGACAAGGAGGTCCGGTCGTTCGTGGACGGCAAGTACACCCGCGTCCTCACGCAGTCGATCAGAGATCGAGGCGAGAAGCTGGCGCACGATCAGGACCCTAGCCAGACAGACCCGTTCTTCGCGAGTGCCTCACTAAGCGAATCGAAAACCCCGTCTACGTTTGAGTCAATGACGCTGGGCGCTCTGCTCAGGCTGCTTCATACTGCTAGTAAAATTCTTATAGAAATAAAATAGAATGTAGCCTTTTTTGGAGCGCATTTTTTTCGGCGGGGGTCCCTACAGGGGTCGTCAGCCCCCTCACCCCTCTGTTGCCTCTTCGAGGCCATAGCCCCGGTGCCCCTTTCGTTCGATGCGAGGCGCGCCCAGTTATACAAGCGGAAGCG
>CAXTOO010000221.1:2758-5090 GCA_964245875.1 uncultured Fimbriimonas sp.
GTCCCCTATCGCCTGTCGCATGCAGGAAGGCGCGACGCGTGTACGCAATGTGAGAACGCGCGGACCTGTAATTTCAGACGGGGCACGAAGCCGGAACTGGTTCGGGCTTCGTTAGGGTGGGGGTGCGAAGGCAAGCCTTCATGGGCGGCGCGTTGGAGCGTGTTAGAGTGCGTGAAACACGAGGAACGCGTCCGGGGTTAGGGGATGCGCCGTGCGTGGCACGGCTCTCTATAAGGACAACGATGCGAACACGAGACGGGCCGAGCTTCGGAGCGCGGGGGTTGTTGCAGCCCGCGAGATCGATAGCGATCATGGATGCAGTACCAACCGCAGCCGCAGGGCTGATTTACGTAAATAGTGGACCAAGAGGCAGGTGGCATAGGGCCGCGTCTCGAAACAACTCAATGCAATGAACAACTCCAACGTTCTGAAACTGACCGCGCTCGGCGCGGTCGTCGTCGTCGTCCTCGCGGCAATGTCGCTCTTCGGAGCTTCTGCGGCGGCGGTCGGTCTCTGCCTCGTGCTCGGGGCGGGGTTCCTCTGGCTCCTCGCGATCGCCATCGGCGCTAACCCTAAGGTGAGCGTGTCGGGCGCGACTTTCGACGCTTCGCGCGGGGAGGGCGGTAAGAGCAGCGCCTAACGCGTCGCGGGGGCAACAGGTCGTCAAGGATGCTCTTGCGACGCGCGGCAGGGTGGTAGGCGCTGCCGCGATTGTCCTCCAAGATCTCCACAAGGAGGCATGGCGCTCTCGGCGAACGTCATGCCCTTTCGGCGGTGCTAGCGCGCATGATGTGGTCGTACGCCTCGCCAAAGAAGCCTTACGCAAACTGCATACGTATCGCTACACGGTAGCGATACCGGGCCTAGCCAGAGGATCACGATGATCTATGCCGTTCTACGGAGTTCAAGAGGCGTTGCAGACCGCGGCCATGGTGGCGACGCAGGGCAAGCAAAAGCCCAAGGGGAACGGGCTCGTCCCTCCCTCGCTCGGAGTCGCGACCACCACGGGGCAACCGTCCGCGATCGACCCCCTCGCCGGTCTCCAGACCAGCACGAACCAACCCCCGTCGCCGGTGGCGAAGCCGAGCGCGGCACCGACGAGCGGAGGGCTCCAGACGAGCACAGCGGCGCAGGGTCCGCGCGATCCTCGGCGCAGGGGCGGACTCCAGCCGAAGACGATCACGCAGGTCCAGGAGACCACGCCCGGCTCCATCGAGCACCTCATGGGCGGTCTGGACGACCACTATTCGGGCAACGCGGGCTACGCGGCCAACCGCGACAAGATCAAGTACCGCCTTCAGAACGTCGTGGCGACCTCGGACAAGGCTGGGGCTGGGATCCTGACCAAGCGCGACGCGATCGAGCTTGCCGAGCCGATCATCGCCCCGAGCTTTGTGCGAAGAGGCCATCAACTCGTGCAGACGGCGGCGGGCGCGGCCCGTGACGCGGCCACCCAGAAGGTGAACGCTCAGGCGCAGACCCAGGCGGCGCGGGAGCGGTTCGACGCCGCGGCCCAGCAGGGCGACCCGAAGACGCCTTTCGAGGTGATCGGCGAGGCGATCAGCCGGGCCGCACAGGGCGCAAGGGATCAGGCCGGAGGGATCGCCGAAGCGGCCAAGGGAGCGGGGCGCGACTTGGGGGGACTCATCAGTGACCTTATCACGTCCGTCAACGGCGAGGACGCGACCGACCCGTCTGACAAAGAGGTGGTCGCGGAGGCGGCGAGGCGGCTCCCGCAGGGGGTCCACAAGGTGACGGGCGACGCGCTTGCCGCTCCCGGCGAGGCGATCAAGAGCGCGAGCGGCGCGATCAGCTCGGCGGCGGGTCACGGGACCATCGACCCGAAGGTCTACAAAGAGGACGTGCCGAGCCGCGTGGCGAACAACGTCGCGGCGTTCGCGCCCTACCTCCTTCCCGGTGTGGGGCAGGTCATGGGGGCGACCCAGGCGGCGGACATCGCCGCGCAGATCGCGGACGACCCGAAGAAGGCGGCGAAGGATCTTTACGAGGGCATGGCCCCGTGGGAGGCGAAGACGCCGGAGGACATGATCCTCCGCTCGGCGGCGCTCATCCTCGGCGGCGTCCACGTCGCGGGCGAGATCCCCGGCATGAGGGCGAAGGCGGGCGCGGTGGTCGAAGCCTATCGCGCGGGTAGGACCCCCGATCCTGCCACCGCGGCCGAGATCGTCGGCGCGACCGCGCCCAAGGTGCGGGGAGGAAGGCCGATGCCCGCCGCTCCCGTCGCGGCGGAGCACGTCGCGCCCTCTGTCGCTCGGCACGAGGCCGCAGCGCCGCCCGAACCGACCGGGCCTTTGGACGTGGCGAACGGCTC
>CAXTOO010000221.1:5100-6982 GCA_964245875.1 uncultured Fimbriimonas sp.
CACCCTGCCCGCCTCGGCGCTTGCCACCGCAGTCGAACGGCTCGCGCAACCGGGGCGGGCGACCGGCGCCCATGAGCGCGGCGGAACAGACGGCAGCGGCAGCGGCAAGGGCCAGCGCCGAACCCGCGCCAGCCTCGCCCCCGTCAATGGCCGAAGCACCGCGCTACGAGGTGCGACCGACGACGTTCGGCCACGACGTGGTGGACACGATCACCGGCGAGACGGTCGAGGCGCATCGGGGATCGCACTCCGGAGAGTGGTCGACCCGAAGCGCGGACGCGGGGAACCTCGCCGCCTCCGCTCCGGAAACCGCGCCGGCGTCGCCTCCCCGCCCGCCGATCCCCGTGGAGCCGCTCGCGCCATCATCCGCCCCAGAACCGACCCCAGAGCGCGTGGGGGGCATCCCCGCCGACGAGCCGAGGACGGCGGTGCGCAACTCGGTCGTAGAGTCGGAGCGGGCGGCGCGCGGATTGGATCCGGTCGAGCGTCAGCCGTACACCACGCCGGCCGAGGCATCGGGGCGCGCGGCGGTCGAAGCGGGAGAGGATCACGTCGGGCTTGCGAAGGCGGTCGCGGAGAAGCCACGGCCCATCAGCGCGCACGAGCACGGCGTACTCCTCGCGGGCCGGGAGAACCTCCTCTCCGAAGCCAGGGCGGCGGGCAGGCGGCTTGACGGGGCGATCGAGCGCGGGGAGCCCGCCGACGCGCTGAAGGATGAGTACGACGAGGCGCACCGGAAGATCGATCTGAACGACCAAGCACTCGTCAAGAGCGGAACGGAGACGTCCGCCTCGCTCAACTCCCGGAAGATGGGCAGGCCCTTCGACCTCGCCGACCCGGAGTCCATGCTCGCGGAGGCGCGGCGGGCGAAGGGCGGCAAGCTGGACCCGGCCACCGCGGAGGCGGCGCGGGCGAAGTCCGAAGAGCTTGCCAGCGCCGAGAGCGCGTACGACGACGCGCAGGCGCGAAAGTCCCAGGTCGAGGCGGCGACCGTCGTTGCCGAGGAGTCCCGCAAGATCCAGGCGACGGAGCGCAGGGGCGACCGTATTGCGCGCCGGGCGGGCGACCGGGAAAGGCTCAAGGCCGAGATGGCCGACCTCTCCACCCAGTTCGGGAAGAGCCTTTCGGGCACCGCGAACAGCGGCCTTCCCCTCGGCGCCGAGCAGGTCCGTCTCCTCGGCAGGATGGCCCACAACGCCATCCACCAGGGCGCGCTGACGCTGGAGGAGGTGGTGGACTTCGTGCGCGACCACCTTCCCGAGGGCGCGCGGTCGCAGGTCGAAGACCGGCAGATCCACGACGCCCTGACCGGCTACGGGCAGGAGCGCCAGCCGCGGACCCAGGCCGAGGGCATGGAGATGGTGCGCGAGCTGAAGCGGCAGGCCACTCTGCACTCCCAGATCGAGGACGCGGGCAACGGGCAGCGCGCCACGCCGACATCCCAAAAGCCCGTCGCCACCCCGTCGAAGATGGTCGCCGACCTCACAAAGGTCCGAGACGCACTTTGGAAGGAGAAGGGGTTGGACGCGCGCACCGTGCGTCTTCGTGCCACGGTCGATGAGCAGCTCGCGAGGCTCGAGGCCAGGGACAAGGAGGTTCGCGAGGCGACGGCGGCGGGGGAAAAGTGGATCGCCAACAAGCCGCGACCGCGCGTGGTCGAGGATCCTGTCGTGACCGAGGCCCGCACGAGGCTCAAGGAGGCGGTGACGGAGAACCGCCTCTCCGACCGGATCGCGGACCTGGAGCGGCAGATCGCCACGAAGAGATTCACTCCGCCCAAGACGCGCGGGCGTTATGACGGAAAGCTGGCCGAACTCGCCCTTCGTCGCGACACCCTCCGCCGGGAGGCGCGGGCGATGATCGAGGCCCAGCGGCCGCGGTC
>CAXTOO010000222.1:0-6913 GCA_964245875.1 uncultured Fimbriimonas sp.
GAAAGCTATCCCCACGGCTTCGAATCGGGTCTCCAGGAGGTTAAAGGCCGAATCTTTGGTTACGTGCGTTCGGACGACTTCGCCGACAAGGAATACGCGGAGCGTTTTCGAGAGTTCCGCACGCGCCTCGTGGACCGCTTTGGCCAGCACATGGTGAACGTTGGTGTGATCGTGCCCCTTGCGTCCGGGGAGAGCCTTGACTGGCGTTGAGGTCGTACGCTCATTGCTTCGAGAAACCTCCGAGGGCTTTGCGAGGCAAGACAGGCTTCCAGAACTGGTTTCCCATTACACCGACCTTGGCACTCTGCCGTATCTTCTGCGAAAGGAAGGCTCGCCCTACGTACGTGGTCTTGGTTCGCTCTGGGCAACTTCAGTTCGCTTCCTGAGCGACCGACAGGAGTTCACGGCGGGTTGGGAGACGTTGCGAGAAGACGCGGCTAAGATCGAGAGAGGCATCGCGCTCGACCCACGGCTTGGAGCCGTTCGACAGCTCCTGGACAGCGACGACGCTGGACTCGGCCTTTCGGTTTACTCGGTCAGCTTCAGCGGCGCTCCCGACGAGCTCGGCCAATGGCGCGGCTACGCGAACGACGGCTATGGTGCCAGCGTCGTGCTCTCGCGCTCGATACTGGACGCTCACCTCGGCACCCAGCCTGACACTCTCTGCGGCCCCGTCGTCTACGCTCCTGTTGAGCAAGGCGAGTTCGCACGTCGCCTTCTGGTCGAGATTCATGAACAAGGCCTGACGCTCGACGAGGCGTCCCAGGCTCTCCAGCTCGCGGCCGTGTTCATGAAGCATCCGGGGTTTTCGGCGGAGAGGGAGTACCGCCTCGTTCGTGTTTCTACGAACGTCTACCGAATGCGCGAGAGCCGCCGGCGTCTCGTTCCCTATCTTGACCCCTTAGACGGACTCGAACCCGTTCCCCTAGAGAAGGTTATCGTCGGCCCTGCTTGGCAGTTGCCCCGCCAGGAAGACCCCGCCTTCCAGCGCCACCATGTCACGTTAGGGGTCAGAATGACCCTTGACCTGTGCGGCCTTGCTGACGTGGACGTCGTCCGCAGTGCCATTCCCTACGACCCAAGCTGAACATCATGCGAACCCTTTTGAAAAACGGCCGGATTCTGGACCCTTCGCAGGGGATGGACGCGGTCGGATCGGTGCTCATCGAGGACGACCAGATCGTCGCGCTGGGACCCGATCTCCTCGCGGAAAACGTGGACGAGACGTACGACTGCGAAGGACTCTGGATCTGCCCCGGCCTCGTGGACCTGCACGTCCACCTGCGCGAGCCCGGCGACGAGCACAAGGAGACGATCGCGACCGGCACCCAGGCCGCCGCCGCCGGAGGCTACACCACGATCTGCTGCATGCCCAACACGAACCCGCCGCTCGACAACCCGGCGCTCGTGGACTTCATCCTCGACAAGGCGGCCTCGCCCGAGGCGGGCGGGGTGTTCGTGGCGCCCGTGGGCGCACTCACGCGCGGCCTGGACGGCAAGAACCTCGCGGACCTCGGGGCGATGAAGCGGGCGGGGATCGTGGCGGCGAGCGACGAGGGGTTCCCGCTCCAGGACGCGCTCGTGATGACGCAGGCGATGGAATACTGCGTGCAGCTCGACCTGCCGATCCTCGCGCACTGCGAGGACACGAACCTCACGCGCGGCGGCAGCATGAACGAGGGCGCGATGAGCGCGATGCTGGGCCTGAAGGGGATGCCGCGCTCGGCGGAGGAGATCATGGTGATGCGCAACTGCCTGCTCTCGCTCCACACGGGCTGCCAGATCCACATCATGCGGGTCTCGTCGTGGGGCGCGGTGGAGATGGTGCGGCAGGCGAAGTTCCTCGGCGCGCCGGTGACGGCGGAGATCTGCCCCATGCACTTCGCGTTCACCGATGAGAACGTGGGCGAGTTCGACACGCGGTTCAAGATCCAGCCGCCGCTGCGGACGCAGGTGGACGTGGACCTCCTGCTCCAGGCCCTGAACGACGGCACGATCGACTGCATCGCCAGCGACCACAGCCCGCACGCGAGCCACGAGGTGGACGTGCCGTTCGACGACGCGCCGTACGGCTCGGCGCAGCTGGAGTCGGCCGTGGGCGTGGCGCTCACCTTCCTCACGCACAAGGGGGTGGTCACGCCGCTCCAGACGATCGACAAGCTCTCGACGCGGCCCGCGCGTATCCTGCGGCTCGACGCGGGGACCCTCAAGCCCGGCGAGACGCCGGTGGCGCAGGTCTGCGTGATCGACCCCGACGTGGAGTGGACCTACGACCGCCACAAGTCGTTCTCCAAGAGCAAGAACACGCCGTTCCACGGGATGGCGCTCAAGGGGAAGGCGGTGCTGACGTTCTCCGGCGGGGAGATCTACCGGGACGCCCTGTTCTCGGACGAGAGGTACGCGATTGAGGCGTGAGGGAGGGGGAAAGGGGGAAGGGGGAAGGCGTGCTTCGTCGTGTGTTCGTGTCCGAGCGGTGGCCGTTTGTACCCCCTCCCCCACGGTTCCCCCTTCCGCCCGCGGTGAAAGCGCTCCATCTTTGGAACGCATCGTTCGCGGCTTCAAGGGGAACCATCTCCGGAACGCACTCTTCCTCCTTCCCCTCCTCCTCGCCGGCTGCCGCCTCCCCGCCTTCCCCGACCCCAACGACCCGAAGCTCGCGGGGGGGCAGCAGGCGGAGGTGCTGCGGCGGCAGGTGAAGGGAGCGAGCGACGCGCTGTTCGCGCGGGTCATCGGCGGCGAGATCACCGACCAGCAGTACAAGGACCTGCTCGCGGACTACACGGACAACCTTCTCAACGGCGTCAAGGTCGAAACGCTCGACCCCCAGACGGCGTGGCAGTACGGCGAGGTGTTCCGCACGGGACGCATGTGGGACAAGGCCGAAACGACGTACCGGATCGCGGTGAAGGCGGCGCGGGACGACGACCGGCGAGTGAACGACACGCTGGGCCTCGCGGAGGCGCTGGCGCAGGAGGACAAGGTCGCGGAGGCGATCGCCGAGGCGCGCAAGACCTTCGACGCGCCGCCCGCGGCCAAGGCGCCGATCCTCTACGGCGTCCTCTACCAGATCGCCCCGGCGGGTCGGGGCAAGGGCAAGGACGCGGCCCTCGCGCGGCTCCTCGAGGACGCGATCCGGCAGTCCGACCTCGTGAAGGTGGACGAGAGCTCGGACGCGGGCAAGGCGTTCACTGCCGCCCTGTCGCACCACCAGCACAACGCGCGACGGTTGGCGGCCGACCTCTATCTCTCGTCGGGCCACGACGCGGAAACGGAGCGGGTTTTGGGCGGAAAGTCGCCCACGATCCGCATTTAGACCTATAATGGAAGGGTCCGTGCCCTCCTTGGCCCTCTCGCCCCGTCGTGGCTTCACCCTGGTGGAGCTTCTCGTCGTCCTCGCGATCGTTGCGATCCTCGCGGGGATCCTCTTTCCCGCGTTCGCCGCCGCCCAGCGCGCGGCGCAGGCCACGAGTTGCCTGTCGAACTTCTCGCAGGCGACCAGGGCGGCGATCCTCTACACGAACGACTACGACGACCGGCTCATGCCCTCGGACCACCGGCCCGGCCTCCCGCCCGACCCGGCGCTCGACCGCGTGTGGCCGCAGATCCTGGTGCCCTACCTGAAGGGCGCGTTCCGCACCTTCGAGTGTCCCGCCGAGCCTCGCGCGGTCGGCTTCGGAGGCGCGTTCGATCCCGACCTCCTGCCCGGCGACTACCTGCCGCGCTACTACGAGGCCGCGCGCCACGTCGAGCTGGGCTACAACGCCTACTACCTCGCGCCGATCGTGCGGCAGGGTGACGGCTGGGCCTCGGTCCCCCGGACGACCGGCGAGGTCGGCAGTCCCTCGCGGACGCTGGCGTTCGTCGAGTCGCGGGCAGAGGGGGGTGGCTCGTACGTGGTCGCCCCGCCCTGCCGCTTCATGGCGGACCACACGCAGGTGGCCGACACTTTCCTCCCAGGCAACACGAGGGTCTCGCCGCCGGGCGATCCGCTCTACGCGCCGATCGCCGGATGGGACGTCTCGGGAACGCGGAGCGCGTACCCGACGGGGGGCGTCGGAACGCGACACGGCGACCGGATCAACACTTCCCGACTTGACGGCAGCGCACGGAGCACGACGCTCCGAGGGCTTTCGCAGGGGTGCCACGTCCTGACGGCGTGGCGGGGATCCATCACCGACGCGGCGAAGTACCCCTGGTACGGCACGGAGTAGCGGCTTTCGCTTTCTAAAAGCCGATTGCCCCAGCGCCTTCAGAAAAGCCGGTCGCCGTCGATGAGGTGGACTCCGCTCTCAGTCGAGGCGATGGCGCGCAGCTCGTCGGAAAAGCCCGCAAGCGAGTAGAGGGCGTATTGGGCGTTCTCTTTCCAGCCCTCGTTCGGTAGCCCCGCCACCTTCGTTCTAAGCTTGACGTAGACGTCGACGCCGACCTGGGAGCGGGCGCTCCACTTGCACTCCCCGAAGAGGTGCCCGCCGTCCCCGAGCTTGGCCACTTGGTCGATCTCCATACGGCCGTCTCGGGTCCAGTAGCGACCCGCGTCGCGCACGTCGAGACCGAGATCCGACCGTCCCCGCCGTCGAAGCCACTGCGCGCACACGTCCTCGAACACGGACCATCCCATGTAGTCGTCAAGGTGTGGCTCAATGCGCTCGCGGAACACGACCGTTGGGTCTTCGAACCGCAGGGCACTCGCAAGGGGCGCGCCGAAGCGGTACCAAAAAGTCAAAAATGGGTCGGTGAGGCGGTAGATGGCGCGGCGGTCGGAGGCTTCACCGAAGGATCGTTCCTTCCGCAGCCACTCAAGCTCCTGCAGCGTGGCGAGCGGGTAGGTGAGGGCTGCCGAGCCCAGCCCTGTCGCGCCCTGGATCTCCGAGTTCCGCGTCCTCCCCTGGGCCACCGCCCCAAGGATCGCGTTGTACGGCGCGGGGTCGCGGATCTGCTCGCTCGCGAGCAGGGCGCGCGCCTCTCCCTCGAATGGGGCGCCGGGCCTCAGGAGGAGGTCGACGATCTGCTCGTCCCAACGCAGCCCCCGTTCCACCTCGCCGTGGTAGCGTGGCGTGCCTCCGAGCGCCCCGTACATCAGAAGCCTCTCGCGTGGCCCGTAGTCCTCCATGCCCTCGTAGAATGCCGCCACGTCGGCGTACCCCATGGGCTCGAGGCGCAATCGGCCCGCGTTGAAGCGACCGTGAAGCGGCGCGGTCTCGTTCGCGAGGGCGACCATCGTGGAAAGCTGCGAGCCGCACAGCACCACGAACGCATTCGTGTGACGACCTTCCTGGTCCCACCAAGCCTGGATGGTCGAAGGCAGTTCGGGAGTCTGCGCCACGAGATAGGGAAACTCGTCCAGCACGAGCGCAGCCTTGCCCTTCTCGGCGTTCCTCGCCTGAGCGCCGAAATACCGCAACAGCGCGTTCCAACTCACGGCGATGTCGCTCGCCAAGAGTCCGGTGGGGAACGCCTCGACAAGCCGCTGGGCGAGCGAAAGACGCTGGACCTCGGCGGTGGACTGGTCCGCGAGGTAGTAGCACCTGCCCAAAGCGTCTTCGGCTTCGGAAAGAAATCGCTGGAGAAGGTAGGTCTTGCCGAGACGGCGTCGCCCATAGAGCATCGCGAGGCCTGCCCGACCACGTCCCCAGGACCTCTTTAGCGCACCGAGCTCCATCGTTCGGTCAAAGAATGGGTCTGGACAGGGAAAGAGGTCGGAAGGCACGGCGCAAGGTGACCTTGGAAAAACACGTTTGGCATAACTATGGTTATGCCAAACGTGTTTTTGGGACGTTGCTCGTCGTTGAGGCACGAAGGCAGAGCGCCGTCCGCATTGAAGGAAAGCACGACCCTTCGGGTTAGAATGGTCTCGTGGCCTGGCAGCGTCGCCTCCTCTTCGTCCTGCTGACCCTCGCGGCGGCGAGAGGCGCCCTCGCCGCCACGAGGGACGACGAGGCCAAGGCGAACTACCGCGCGATCCTCGGCGCGCTCTCGCGCGACCGGATGCGGGCGGACGCGGCAGCGTTCGCGGCGGTGGGGTCGCGGCTCGCGGGCTCGGAGGGCGAGGCGAGGGCGCTGGACCTCGCGGAAGGCAGGCTGCGCGCGATGGGCGCGAGGACGCGGCGGGAGCCGTTCGACGTTACGATCCCCGACCCCGACGCGCGGGGCGCCGTCGAGTTCGGAGACCAGTACACGGAGGTGCTGCCGCTCTGGCCCAACCTCGTGCGGACCTCCACCTGCGACGTGCGGGGGCCGCTCCTCTACGGCGGCGACGGGACGCTGGAGGCGCTCTCTGGCAAGGCGGTGGCGGGCCGGATCGTCGTGCTGGAGTTCAACACCGGCGCGCGCTGGCGCAACGCGGCAAAACTCGGGGCGCGGGCGATCCTGTTCCTGGAGCCGGACGCGATGCCGCGGGCGGAGGCGGAGGCGAAGTTCGCGAGCGTGCCGCTGGACGTGCCACGGTTCTACCTGCCGAAGCGCAATGCGGGGCGGCTGCTCACGGCAGCGTTCGCGGGTGAGAAGGCGCACCTGAGCTGCCGGCAGGAATGGGTCGTCCGACCGAGCGCAAATCTCGTCGCGGAGTTCGCCGGCAGCGGCGAGCCGGACGAGCCGATCGCGCTCTTCACGCCCGCCGACGCGGCGAGCGTGGTGCCGGGCCTCGCGCCGGGCGGCGAGGGCGCGGCGGGACTCGCGGCGACGATGGAGGTGGCGCGGGTCGCGGTGGCGCGGCCCCACCGACGCCCGCTCTGGGTGGTGGTCTCGGGGGCGCACGCGCTGGGTCTGCGGGGATCGCGCGAGTTCGTCGAGCGGCAGTTCCACGGCGCCAAGACGCCGTTCCTCACCCTCACGCTGGATCTCTCGGGCGGCTCGCCCTCGTTGGGCTCGTTCGGGCAGGGCTGGTACTGCGAGTACCGGGCGGAGGCGCGGCAGC
>CAXTOO010000223.1:0-6749 GCA_964245875.1 uncultured Fimbriimonas sp.
ACTTCCTCCAGACGCACCCCGCGCCACAGAACCGGATCCCGCTCATCAAGCAGGAGATCGCGCGGGAGTTCCCGAGCGGGGTTCCGGCGGGATTGCAGAGGTAAGAGGCAAAAGGGAAGGGGGAAAAGGAGGGATGCCCTCTTTCCGCTTCCCTTTTGCCTCTTACCTGTGTCCTAATGTCCTATGACCCTCGCCGACGTCCAGAAAACGATTGACCACGCCGTCCTCCAGCCCTTGATGACGGACGACGACCTGCGGCGGGAGGTGGAAGCGGTGCGTCCGTTCGCCATCGCGAGCGTGTGCGTGAAGCCGCCGATGGTGGAGCTGGCGGGGCGGCTGCTGGAGGGCTCGCCCATCGTGGTCTCGACCGTCGTGGGCTTCCCGCACGGCTCCTCCACCGCGGCGGCGAAGGCTTTCGAGGCGCGCGAGGCGATCTCCAGCGGGGCGAAGGAGATCGACATGGTGGCGAACCCCGGCAAGGCGAAGGGGCGGGACGAGGCGTTCGTGCGGCGCGAGGTGGCGAGCGTGCTGCGAGCGTGCCGCGAGGGCGGGGCGCTCCTCAAGGTGATCCTGGAGACGGGGCTGCACGACGACGACACGAAGCGCTGGCTTTGCGTGCTCTGCTCCGACCTCGGCGTGGACTTCGTGAAGACCTCGACGGGGTTCGGGACGGTGAAGTCGGGCGACCTCCTGCGCGCGACGGGCGCGACGGAGCACGACGTGGCGCTCATGCGGGCGACGTGTCCGCCGGAGGTGGGGGTGAAGGCGAGCGGGGGGATCCGGGACTTCGCGACGGCGGCGCGGATGATCGAGCTGGGGGCGTCGCGGCTGGGGACGGGCTCGACGGTGGCGATCCTGTCGGGCGGGACGGGTTCGGGGGGGTATTAGGGAGAGCTTACGGTTGCTTACGGTGGCCCGCAGCAATCGTCCGCCATCGTGAGCCATGTCCGCAACCGTAAGCCCCTCTACACCAGTTCCCTTCCGTTCGCCTCGCGGAGGCCGCCGGTGAGGATGAGGACGAAGTCGACGAGCGCCCAGATGCCGGCGGCGAACCAGGTCAGGCCGCAAGTGGCGAAGCCGGCGAAGAACATGACGAGCATCGCGATGCCGATGCCGTTGTGGCCCAGGTAGAAGCGGTGGATGCCGAGGCCGCCCAGGAAGAACGCGAGCAAGGCGGCGGCGACCTTGGACTTGGGCGGGCCGTAGTAGTTCGCCATGTCGGCGCGGTGGTAGCCGTAGAGCGGCTGGCCGACGTTCATGGGCGAGTGGCCGAGGCTCACGTTTGGGTCGTAGGGGTTGCTCGGGCGCATCGGCGCGGGCGGGGCCTGCGGCGGGAGGCTGGGGAAGTTGCCCATCAGAGCGGGCGCCTCTCCCGCGGAGAGGGTGCGGCCGTCCAGGGGGTCGATGAGGTCCGTGGTGGCGGTGACGCGGCCCTCGGCGATCCACTGCGAGAGGGTGGCCATGTCCACGGGGCCGTAGACCTGTCCATCTGATCCGACGACGCTGTACATGGAGTCTAGGATAGCGCGGGATGATGCGCGGGCGATACCCGACCGTCGCGAGCAACCTACGGAACGTTTTCGCCGGGGTGACGAAGAGGGGGTGACGCTATCGGGGCACCGGCGGGTAGACGGCGACCTCGTCGAAGGTCGCGCCCTGTCGCTTGGGCGCCTCGCGGCGGAGGAGGCCGCCGTCGTCCTTGCGGTCCCGACCGACGCTCCAGACGCGGAAGCCCTTCGGGCCATGTTTCACCCCAAGCGAACCGCCGGTGAAGGGGTCGGTCCCCGCCACTCGGGTGGGCCAGCGTCCGGTGAGGGCGTGGGTCGTGAGCGCTTCGGCGAAGCCCGCCTCGACGGCGCGCTTGGCCTGGAGGTTCACGACGGCGGTGCTCGCCTGGCTGAAGACCGGGAACAGGATGCGCTCCAGGACGTAGCTCAAGCCCTTCTCACGATCGAGCCGCTTCTCGATAGCGTCGAGGCGGCGACCGATCGCTTCGGGGGGCAGGGTAAAGCCGTCGGTCATTCGGTAAGCCTCCGTCCAGAGTTGGAGATGGCGGGCGAGGAAGCCGCGCGACTTGGTGTCGTCGGGGAGGCCATCGCGACGAAGGCGGGCGGGGTCGATCTTTTGTGTGTAGCCTTCGCCGTTTGGGTCCGTCACGGTCTGAATGCCACCTATCGAACCCAGGTTGCGCATCGTGGTGACGCCGAGAAAAGCCTCGCCGCGCAGGGCGTCTTCGAAGCGGGGCAGGGGCGGGGCCTTCTTCAGCCATGCGGCGTAGCGGGCGATGCGCTCGGGCCTTTGAGCTACCAGAGCGAGGCAGCGCTCCGCACCGTCGAGGGCGATGGCCTCGATGGCGAGGCGGACGAGCATCGAGATCAAGGTCGGTTCGCCGCCCGCCCAGAGGCCTAGGCGGCGGGCGAGCGCAAGGTCGTGCAAGGCGGCAACGTCGTCGCCCTTCTCCGCGGCGCGAACCGCGCGGAGAACGGCGGCCTTGGCAAGGGTCTTCATCGTCGCGTATTCCGGAAACAAGACGAAGGTACCGAAATCCCAGTCACGTCCGAAATCTGCCCGCGGTCGATCCATGGCTTCCCCCACAAAATCGAGCGGTACGCGATAGGCCCCACTAAGCAGGGAATCGGCGCCAGAATCACTCTTTTTGAGTTGCGCGGCAAGGCGGATCGCCGCAGGTTTAGGAGGCATCGCCTTGATCGCCGCGCGGATGGCGGGCGCCGCGTTGGGCTTCGCACTCTTCGGGACGAGTTCGGAGGCGAGCCAGGGCAAGCCGGCGCGGCGGTAGTCGGCGACGGCCTGGGGCAGCTCGCCCGAGGCGGCGCCGAAGTCATAGTAGCGGGTGGCAAGGCGGTAGAGGCCGTAGACGGAGACGGCGGCGGCGGTGCAGAACAGTCCCAGCCCGATCCAGAGACCCTTGCCCATGCCTGCGAGGCTACCCGGATGCGAGCAAGCTCGCGGGGGAAAAGCGGGAGCAAGCTCCCGCACTCCCAAAGGGTTTACTCTTCGTCATGGGTCTTCCCGAGAGGGTGAATGGAGAACGGCTGGCCGACATGACGGACGAGCGGGTTCGAATGATCGCGCACGAGCTGTCGTTTCTCGAGCGCGAACGGCTGGACGAGGCGATGGACGCGGCGGTGAGCCGGGCCGAGGAGTTCCTGCGGCACGACCCTTTGAACACCACCGCGTTCGCGGAGGCCGTGGCCGCCGCCACGGCCGCGAGCCCGGAATGGCACGCGGCGATGGGGGAGTACGGACGGCGTGCGGGTCGGCAGGGGGCTTAGCGAACCCGGCGGCGGCGCAGGAGACCCAGCGCGCCGATGGCGAGGGCGGCGCACGAGGCGGGCTCGGGGACGGGATTGAAGCTTGCAGCGTCGTTGAGCGCAAGGGCGACGCCGGAGAGGCGGGCCGTCGCATCGGTGGCGGTGAAGGCGCCGGTCGGGGAGATCGCGTAGATCGCGCCCTTCGCGAGGCCCATCGCGTTGCCGGTGGCGATGCCGTAGAGCGAGCCGCCGTCGAAGGCGAGCTGGGTCTGCTTGCCCGCGCCGCTCAGGAGGGCCTGCGCGTTGCCGTTCGCGAGGTCCACGGTGAAGAGGTTCGATCCCGCGGAGCCGTAGAGGAGGCCGTTCGCGGCGACCGCGATGTCGCCGAAGTCGCCGCCGTGGGCGAGGGTCGCAACGGCGCTCGACGCGCCTCCGGCGACCTTGTAGAGCGTGGACGAGCTCGCATAGTAGTAGCTCCCGTTGTAGAACGCCGCCGCGGCGACGCTGCCGATGTTCAGCGTGCCTCCGCCGAAGGCGTTCGTGGCGACGTTGTAGGTGTAGAGCTTGCCGCTGCGCTGGAAGTAGGCGGTGTTCGTCGCGCCGTCGTAGGCGAGGGCGTTGGCGTCGCCGGCGCCGTTCGCGCCCAGGGTGGCGAGGACGGAGGCGTTGCCGGTCGCGCGGTCGACGGTGTAGAGATTGGTGCCATCGACGCCGAGGACGAGGCCCGCGTGGGAGAGGGCGGCGACCGAGGCGGCGAGGGCGATGAGGGGAGTTCTCATAGGTTGAGAACCGTTAGGGCAAGAGGCGTGCCAAACGGGAGGCTACGCCGTCTCGGGCATGGTTTTGAAGCGAAACGCGGCGATGAGTCCGAAGACGAGGGCGAAGGCGAGGAGGCCAACGGCGGGGGTGAGGGCGGCGGAGAGGCTCGCGTTCGGACGCCAGAGCATCGCGTCGAAGCCGTCGAGCGCCCAGCGCACGGGCACGAGGTAGGAGACGCGCTGGACCCAGGCGGGCATGAGGAACGTGGGGAACCACGCGCCCCCCAGCATCACCATCGTGAGGACGGCGAGGATCGAGAGGCCCCGGCTCTGCTCCTCGGTGCGGCCCAAGGAGGCGACGAGCAGGCCGAAGCCCGCGACCATGAGCGCGGACGCCGCGAGGACCACGCCGAGGCCGAGCAGGCTTCCCGCCACGCGCATGTGGAAGACGAGCATCCCGAAGGCAAGGACCCCGGCGAGGACGAACGCGCCGACGAGGGCGATGGCGAGCGCCTTGCCCAAGAGCAGCTCGGTCAGGCTCACGGGCGAGGCGCGCAGGCGCTTCCAGATGCCCTTGCGGCGGTCGCCGAGCATCGCCATCGCGGCGTTGATGCCGTAGAACAGCACGCCCTGCATCGCCATGCCCGCAAAGGAGTGGGCGAGCTGGCTGTAGTCCTCGTTGTCGTCGCCTTCCTTCTTCGCGGCGGTCTGGGGGGTCGCCTCGAGCTTGAAGGGTGGGCGGCCCGCCGTGGGCGAGTCGCCAAACGCCGCCTGGGCGGTCGCGCGGGTGGTGGCCTGGACGATCACGCCCTGGACGACCTGCATCTGGAGACTCTGGGACGGGTCGTAGCGCAGGCTCAGGGTGGGCGACGCGCCGCCGAGCATCGCCTTCGGCGCGGCCTCGCTGAAACCTTTCGGGAAGACCACGGCCACGCTGGACTTGCCTTCCTTCACCGCCTTGTCGGCCTCGGCCTCGGAGACGAGCTCAGGCTCGGCGGTCGAGTCCCTAAGGCCCGCGACGACCTTCGCGACGAGGGGGCTGCCGTCGTTGTCGACCACGAGGACGGGGATCCTGGTGGACTTCGATACGCCCGGCGTGCCGCCGAACACCGAGCCGAAGAACGACGCGATGCCGATGGGCACGAGGAAGGTGATGAGCATCGCCTTTCGGTCGCCGAAGAAGAGGCGGAGGTCTTTCCAGAGGAGGGCGAGGATGCGGTTCATGTTGGGGGTTATGGGTTGTTGGTTGTTGGACCAACAACCAATCCTAAAAACCAAAAACTAACAACGAATGTCAATCGCGGAGCGAGCGGCCCGTCTTCTGGAGGAACACCTCTTCGAGGCTCAGGCGGTCGGAAGCGAGGGCGCCGTAGCGGACGTGGTGCGCGGCGAGCGTCGTCAGGATGGCGGGCAGGGTCGCTTCGAGGCTTTCGAGGTCGAGGGTGAGCGTCGTCTCGGTCGCTTGGACCTCGCGGACGCCAGGGAGGGCGCGCAGATCGGCGAGGGCAGGGTCGGCGGGGGACTGGAGCTCCAGGCTCAGGCGTCGGTTGCCGGGGATCGTCCTCTGGAGTTCGGCGAGGGTGCCCTCGGCGACGATGCGTCCGTCGTCCATGATGGCGATGCGGTCGCAGAGGCGCTCGACCTCCTCCATGTAGTGGGTGGTGTAGAGGAGGGTCTTTCCCCGCGCGCGCAGGGCTTCGAGGGCATCGAAGATGGCGTTGCGGCTTTGGGGGTCGACGCCGACGGTGGGCTCGTCGAGGATGACGAGGTCGGGGTCGTGGAGGAGGGCGACGGCGATGTTCAGGCGGCGCTTCATGCCGCCGCTGTAGGCGCCCACCTTGTCCCCTGCGCGGTCGCGCAGGTTCGCGAGGCCGAGGGCATCGTCGATGCTCGCCTTGAGCCCCTCGCCGGAGAGGCCGTAGAGCATCCCGAAGAAGCGCAGGTTCTCCTCGGCGGTGAGCTCGTCGTAGAGCGCGAGGTCCTGGGGAACGAACCCGATGCGAGCCTTGAAGGCGGCGTCGGTGGGCCTTCCGGGCGATCCGTCGAGGGAGACGCTTCCCGCGTCGGGGGTGACGACGCCGACGATCATCGAGATCGTGGTGGTCTTGCCGGCGCCGTTAGGTCCGAGGAGGCCGTAGCACGAGCCCTTGGGGACGTCGAGGTCGACGCCGTCGACGGCGCGGTGGGAGCCGAAGCTCTTGGCGAGGCCCGTGGCCCTAAGCACGATGCCATTCTGGTGCATCGGCGGCGGGCCGGTGGGGCTTTTGGCGAACGAACGCGGGGAGGGTTCAGCGGCGACGTCGACGCACCACAACGAGGCCCAGGAAGAAGGTCGCGACGAGGGTGGAAGGCTCAGGCACCGGATTGAACTGCGGCGAGAAGAGATAGCCAGGCCCCGTGATGGAGCCAGTGTACGTTCCGGCGTCCGTGTTCGCGAACCCGGTCGTGACGAAGGTGTAGTCGGCGTTCGCCGCCAGGGTGTAGGTGAAGCCTGACGTACCGATGGACGGGTTGTCGTCATTGCCGATCAGCACGTTCGACAGCGGCTGACTCGCATCGAAGGAGTTGTAGAGGAAGGTGTAGTCGTCGTAATTCGCCGAGGTCTGGAACGTGTAGGAGCCCGCGGTTTCGGTGTGGAAGGTGAGAGCCGAGTAGCGCACGGCTGTTCCGACGGCGGAGAGGCTCGCCGGGGCGTTGTTGCCGTTGGCGACGGGGCGGT
>CAXTOO010000224.1:0-6703 GCA_964245875.1 uncultured Fimbriimonas sp.
CGGGGGACAACGTGACGATCTCGGCGACCGCCGGGACGGGGCGGGTGACCTTCACCTCGTCGGCGGCGAACGCGGCGGGGGTGAAGTCGAAGAACCGGGTGCCGACGGCGAAGGGGTACCGCACGAAGGCGTTCTTCGCGTTCGCCACGGGGGCTCTTTCCACGACGGTGACGCTTCGTACGGGCTCGTACGCGGTCGGCTACCGGTTCGTGGAGACGGCGACGGGAAGGGAGACGGCGTTCGTGCCGCTGACGGTCCTCACCGTCGCGCTGAGCGTGGAGGACGGCGGGCTCGTGGAAACCCGGAACCCCACCCCTGCCCCTCCCCTTGGGGAGGGGATGAAGGTCCCGGCGCGGGCGAAGAAGGCGGCGTAGTCAGGTCAGCGCGGCGTCGCCGCGTTCGCCGGTGCGGACGCGGATGGCGTCGAGCACCTCGGTGACGAACACCTTGCCGTCGCCGACCTCGCCGGTGCGGGCCGCCGCCACGATGGCGTCGAGGGCGGCTTCGAGGTCCTCGTCGCGGATGACCACTTCGATCCGCATCTTCGGGAGGAGGTTGACGGCGTAGGTGGAGCCGCGGTAGAGATCGGTGCGGCCCATCTGACGGCCGTAGCCGCGGACGCCCTCGCAGCTCAGCCCGCGCAGCCCGGCGCTTTCTAGCGCGTCCTTAACCGTCTCCAAACGATTCACCCGCACGAAGGCCTCGATTCGCTTCACCGGCAGAGGATACTGGTATTCGCGGCGGGTCGATCGCCGCTGAAGACCCGCTCCACGTCCCTCGTCGTGCCCCATCTTCCCCTTTTGCGCCCGTCCGGCCTATCCTTCGCGGCCTCCACGCTGTTCGCGGGGGCGGCCTTGGCGTTCGGCGTGCGGGGGAGTTCCGGGGTGGCGGCGACCGCGCTCGTCGCGGCCGTAACGCTCTCGGCCCTCGGCTTCGGCTCCACGCGCCGCGAGGCGAGGCGCGAGCTGGATCGTCAGGCGCAGGCGCGCAAGACGCAGGAGCTGGAGGCGCGGATGGAGGAACAGCGGCGCACGGTCGACGCCCTCGCCGACGGCCTGGACGCCGCCCTTCTCATCTGCGACCGGCGCGGCACGATCCTCTACGCGAACCCGCCCGCCCACGCGCTGTTCGGACACGCGAAGCCGGTGGGGCAGACGATCCTCGCCGCGACCCTCAGCGTCGACCTCGAAGGGCTTCTGCGGGAGGCCGCCGAGGCGGACGAGCCCCGCCGCGGGGAGATCGCGTTCGTCTACCCGCACGAGTGGATCGGCCTCGTGAGCGGATGGCGCGACCCGACGGAAGACCGCGTGTTCGTGTCGGTGTACGACATCACCGAACTGCGGCGGCTGGAGCGGACGCGCAAGGACTTCGTGGCGAACGTGTCGCACGAGCTGCGGACGCCCATGACGATCATCCGCGCCTATGCCGAGACGCTGCTGGACGAGGACCCGCCGACGGCGGAGACGGCGAACCGGATGCTGCCGCGCATCATCGCGGAGGTTGACCGCCTGTCGTCGGTGACCCAAGACCTTCTGGTGCTGAGCGTCTCGGAGTCGGGTTCGGCGCGGAAAGAGGCGTGCGACCTCGCGGAGATCGTGCGGGGCGTCGTCGCGCAGCTCGGCCCGAAGGCGGAGGAGAAGTCGCTCGAACTCGCCTACGACGGGCCGGAGAGCCTGACGATCCAGGCGAACGCGGCGCAGATCGGACAGGTGGCGCTCAACCTCGTGGACAACGCGCTGAACTACACGGTGAGAGGGTCGGTGGACGTCGCGCTGGCCCTCGACGGGGATCGGGCGATCTTGACGGTGCGCGACACGGGTCTCGGGATCGCGACCGAGCACGTCGAGCGGGTGTTCGAACGGTTCTACCGCGTCGACCGAGGCCGGAGCCGTGCGACCGGCGGCACGGGCCTGGGCCTGAGCATCGTGCGCCACATCGCCGAGGCGCACGGCGGGACGGTCGCCCTGGAGAGCGCACTGAACCGCGGCTCGACGTTCACCGTCACCCTTCCGGTGGAGTGAGCCTCGTCGGCTCGGACGCATTCCCGGAACGGTCCACCGCGACGACGGCGATGGCATCCTCGCTGCTGTTCTCGCCGATGCCGTTGATCCGTCCAGGCTGCACGATGGTGCGGATATGTCCTTGGTGGTCTTTCAGCCAAACGACGTAGTGGAAGGCGGGGTCGGCGGGGTCGGCATCGCTCCAGGCCCAGCCGACAAAGCCCTGGGTGATGCGGTCCACGTTCTTCGGCGGCTTGGGCGGAACGGCGTCCAGCCACGGCGAGGGCGGCGGCAAGGCATCATCCGCGTAGAGCTCTCCCCGGAGGCGGTCGGCGACGCCGTGGGCATCCTGCATGAGCGCCTTCATGCTGAAGTGGACGTGGCCCGCGTCGCCGCCCTGCCGCGTCAGGCGGATCTGGCGCACGATCTCGTCGGCGGAATACTTCCCTAGAGACTCGCCCGGAAGGAGGCGGCTGGTGTACAGCCCCGCATAGACGTGCCGACCGAGAGGGTTGATCGACCGCCACCAGTCGAGCAGGACGGGGAAGCTCTGCGGCTTCTGGCTGATCGCCCAGTAGAGCTGCGGCGCGATGTAGTCGCACCAGCCGTTCTGGAGCCACTTGTTCGGGTCGGCGTAGAGCGTGGCGTACTGGTCGATGCCCGCGGTCGTGCCCGCCGGAACGCCGGGCCGCCAGACGCCGAAGGGCGAGATGCCGAACTGGACCCACGGCTTCGCCCGGTGGACCTCGTCGTAGACGCCGTGGACGAAGTCGTCCACGTTCTTGCGCCGCCAGTCGCCGAGGCTGAGACCCCCTCCGTAGCGGGAGTAGGCCGCCGCGTCGGGAAAGGGGGCCTTGCCTTCGGGATAGGGGTAGAAGTAGTCGTCGATGTGGACGCCGTCCACGTCGTAGCGGCGCACCACGTCGAGGATCACGTCGCGGGAGCGCCTCTGCACGAGAGGTTCGCCGGGATCCATCCACAACTGGCCCTTGCCGTACGGGTGGACGACGCGCGGGTAGACGTGGGCGATGTGGTTCAGGGCGAGCGGCCCTTTCATGCTCGCCGGGCGCGCGCGGTAGGGGTTGAACCAGGCGTGCAGCTCCAGGCCGCGACGGTGCGCCTGCTCGACAGCGAAGGCGAGCGGGTCGTAGCCGGGATCGCGTCCCTGGCGACCGGTGAGCACGGAGCTCCATGGCTCGAGCTTGGATCGGTAGAGCGCGTCCGCGCCGGGCCGCACCTGGAAGACGATGGCGTTGAGCTTGAGCGTGACCGCGCGGTCGAGCAGGCGCACCAGCTCGGCCCTTTGGCGCGCGGCGGGCAGGCCGGGCTTCGACGGCCAGTCGATGTTGTCGACGGTGGCGACCCAGGCCGCGCGGAACTCGCGCGGCACGGGCGGCAGGTCAGGGGACTGTCCGAGGGCCAGCGCCGCGAAGAGCATTCTCTATTGTAGCGGCCTTGTCAAAGGGTTCCTCAGCCCGCGTCCTTCGTGTACATCTCCAGGCGTGCCTCCATCTCCTTGAGGCTCACCGCGTCGAAGTCCTTGGCGGCCTTCGCGAGCGCCACGGCCTTGGTCTGGACCTCAAGGGCCTGCTTCTTGTCGCCGGTCCTGTAGAGGGCGAGCGCGTAGGTGTCGAGGACCGTGCCGTCCTTCATCTCGGTCGCCTCGGCCGCGCGCTTGGCGAGGACGAGCGCGGCGGCGTAGTTGGGGTTCGCCGCCTTGCTCTCGGGATCGACGATGGGCCACGCGAGGGCGTTCAGGGTCATCGCGTCGTCCTTGTAGTCGTCGGTGGCGAATCGGTTCGCAAGGTCCAGGAGCTTGGGGCTTCCCATCTTCGCAAGGATCGTGAAGCGGGACGATTCGAGCCGCTTCTTAAGGTCCGGTCGCTTGGCCTCGACGTCGTCGATCGCCTTGAGCGCGGCGTCGTAGTCCTTGGCCTTGTTGGCGTCCATCAGGGGCTTCAGCAGCACGGCCATTTCGGCCTGCGCCTTCTCGGCCTCGGCCTGCTCGGCCATCTGCTTGTCGAACTTCGCCTTCGCCGCGGCAACGTCGAAGGTGCCCGCCAGCACCTGGCCGACCGCCTCGTCCAGACCGTCCATCGGGTGGCCGATCCAGAGGACCTTTCCGTTCTTCACGAGGAACGCGGTGGGGATGCCGTTCTGCTTCGCGGCGTCCATCCAGGTGGTCGCCATCGTCTTCGAAGGGCCGTCGAAGGCGACGTTGTACGCCATCTTCGGACCCATGGCGGCCACGAACTTCTTCACCTGGCCGATCTGGTCGTCGCCGTTCTCCCACACGGAGACGCCGGTGAAGTCGGCCTTGCCCTGGTACTTCTTCGACATCTCCGTGAGGTGCGGGATGCTCTGCTTGCACGGCCCGCACCAGGTGGCCCAGAACTCGACGACGTGGACGCCCTTGGAGAGGTCCACCGGCGCGCCCTTCACGGTGGCCGCGACCTTGAGGGCCGGAGCCTTGTCTCCGACCGTGAGGCCGAAGGAAAGCGAGGCCAGGGCGAGAACGGGAAGGGTCAGAAAGCGACGCACAAGCCACTATACGTCATTTTCGCTCCCCCGCGGATTTGACAGCCCGACTCTCCCCCTCTGCGCTATCCGGAAGTGGAGAGGGACCATGAAGACACGCCCGAGCCATGCGTCCAAGATCACGTTTCACAACCTCTCTCGGCCTTTTCTTCGCGTCTTCGCGCCTTTGCGAGAATCCCCAACGGACGGGCTTCGTCGCGGATGGCAAGTTGTGAAACGACCTTTTAGCCGTGGTCCTTCGAGAACATTTCCAAACGCTCCCGGATGCCCTTGAGTGAATCGGGATCGAACTCCTTTTCCGCCTCGGCGATCGCGACCGCCTTCTTCTGGAGATCGAACGCCAGCTTCTTGTCGCCCGTGCGGTACAGCGCGAGGGCGTAGGTGTCGAGGATGTTGGCGTCCTTCATCTCGCTCACCTTCGCCGCCTTCTCGGCCAGGACGAGCGCCACCGCGTAGTTGGGCTTGGGGTCCTCGTTCTCTGGGTCGACGATGGTCCAGGCGAGGTGGTTCAGGGTGTCGGCGTCGGCCTTGAAATCCTCGGCGGCGAACCGCTTGGCGAGTTCGAGCAGCCGCGCGTCGGCGGTGCCGACGTAGATCTCGAAGCGCGTCTGCTCCAGCATGGGCCGGAGGTCCGCCCGCTTCGCCTCGATGCCGTCGATGGCCCGCAAGGCCGCGCCGGGGTCCTGCGCCTGGAAGGCGTCGGCGATGGGCTTCAGCAGGTCGGCGAGCTCCGCCTGGGCCTTCTTGATCTTCTCGATCTCGGCGGCGCGGGCGGCGAGGTAGGCGTCGTACGACGCCTTCGCCGCCGCGAGGTCGAAGGTGCCCTTGAGCGTCTGGTCGACCGCCTTGTCGAGCCCCTTGGTCGGGTCGCCGATCCAGAGGATCTTGCCGTCCTTCACGAGGAACGCGGCGGGGATCGCCGCGACCTGCGCCTCGGCCAGCCACGCCTTCGTCGAGGCCTTCGGCTCGCCGTCGTACGCCACGTTGTAGTCCATCTTGGTGTCGAGGCCCGCGACGAACCGCTTCACCCCGCCCAGGGGATCGTCGCCGCGCTCGGCGACAGCGACGCCCGTCACGTCGAGCTTGCCCTTGTACTTCTTCGCGAGATCGTTCAGCCCGCCGATCGCGTCGGTGCTGGGCTTGAAGCCGGTGCTCCAGAACTCCACGACGTGGACGCCCTTGTCGAGGTCCACCGCGGTGCCCTTTATGAGCACCTCGACCTTCAGCGGCGGGGCGGGATCGCCGACCGTCAGCCCGAAGGACAGCGAGGCCAGCGCGAGCGCGGAAAGGGTGAGAAGACGGCGCATAAGGGACTATACGACGGTTTTCCCGATTGTGGGCACGAATTTGGGAGTGCGGGAGGTTGCTCCCGCTTTCGGTCCGCGAGCTTGCTCGCGCGCCCTTAAACCCGCCTGTACCAGGCGCATGGTTGACGAAACCGCCGCCCGACGACGAAGGAAGCGATGCTCCTCCGTGATCTTTGTAGTGAGAGAAGAGACTTCCAAATCTTGCCCGCCCCGCCCCTTCCTTCCACGAACGGTCGAGACGCGTACACCATTCTTCCGTCAGTTGCATATCATGGCCATATCCGTGAAGAGGAAGCACGAGGCGACGTTTTCGCTACAAGAGTCGTAGTGAAATCTATGGACCTCGCCGTGCTGGGACTTCACCACGTCACCGCCGTCACCGCCGACGTGGTCGGCAACCTCGCCTACTACACCGGCCCCCTCGGAATGAGGCTCGTGAAGAAGAGCGTGAACCAGGACGACGTCAAGGCGTACCACCTCTTCTACGCGGATGCGGTGGGCACGCCCGGCACCGACCTGACCTTCTTCGACTGGCCCTCGTCGCCGAGCAACCGGCCCGGCCCCGGTGCGGTCTCCCTCACGACCCTCCGTGTGCCAACCGGCGCGCTCGACTTCTGGGCGGCGCGGCTTCCGGGTTCGGTTCGGGACGCCGACGCGCAGGGAAGGGATCGTCTTACCTTTGCCGATCCCGAAGGACAGGCCTTGGCGCTCGTGGACGACGCGGGCCTGCCGACCGACGCGGTCGCGTGGGACCGGGGCGTCCCCGCTGACAAGGCGATCCGGGGTCTCTATTCGGTGGACATCGCTTCCGGGCGTCCCGACGCGACGACGCGCGTGCTGACCGACTTGCTCGGCCTC
>CAXTOO010000225.1:0-6700 GCA_964245875.1 uncultured Fimbriimonas sp.
AAGGTTTCCGACTTCTTCATTGAGGCGGCTGATGGCGTCTACAATTTCTTCGTCAAGCTCGGCAACGAGATCTACCACCTCGTGCTCGACTGCGTCAACGCGGTGGTGCAGGCGGCGGAGCTCGTGTTCAGCAAGATCAAGGTCGCCGTCCAGGACGCGATCCGATGGCTCGGCTTCGTGTTCCAGTGGAAGGACATCGTGCGGACCCACGACGTGCTCAAGAGCCTGATCAAAGGGTACGCGATGAAGGCGGTCGACGGGATCGACGATGCCCAGACCTCCGTGGCCGACGCCCTCGACGAGGTGCGCGCCAAGCTCGACGGCTGGGCGGGTCTCCCGTACATCCCGGACACCGTGGGTAGGCTCCAGGAGAGCGCCGGGGGCGTCCCAGGCAAGGACAGTCCCCAGTCGAACTTCGGCGTCCACCACCTTAAGAGCCACACGAGCGACATCACCATGGATCAGAGTCCGAATCGCAAGGACGAGGGCGTCTTCAGCGGGATCGTCAAGGATCTCCAGGAGATGTTCGACGCCGAGGTCGACTCGGTGATGAGGGCGATCGGCTTTGTCAAGGACGAGATCGTCGGCAAGATCTCGACTCTGTCGCCGACGGAAGTGATCGAGAAGATCCTCGGCGTCGTCGGCGACCTGCTGCTGTCGACCGTTAAGAACGTGGTCGTCAGGGCGTTGGATCTCGTCAAGCTCGTCGTCCAAGGGGTCGTCAAGATCCTCGACGCGCCCATCAAGATCCCGGTGCTGTCCGATCTCTACAAGAAGATCTCCGGTCGAGAGCTCAGTATCCTCGACGTCTCGTGCCTCGTCGTGGCGATCCCCGTGACCGTCGTGTACAAGCTCATCACGAACGAGGCCCCGTTCTCCGACAGCGAGACCACGCGCAGGCTTGCGAACGCCGCGAGCGTCGACGAGTTCCGCAAGGTCATCGCGTCAGGCACTCCTTCTACAGCCTCTAGCGCCAAAATGGCCGCGGGCACGACGGCGAGAATGGCGGTCAGAACGCCGGCGGTGGATGCGAGCGGCAAAGGCGAACAGCCTGCGGCCTCCAGCACTCCCGCAAGTCCGAAGGCGTCCACCATCCTTGGGATCGACACGGCGAAGCTGACGAAGACGCTCAAGATCGTAGGGGCGATCGTGGCGTTCTTCGTCAGCCTCCTCGCCGCGTTCCTCGACCGAAAGCCGCCGGTGCAGAGCACGGGCGACCCGGTCTTGGACGGCGCCGCGTCGCCCTCGGCGGTCGGGCTGTTGAAATCCGTCGTCCTCCTGCTCGTCTCCTTGCCGACGCTCATCATCGCGGTCGATCCTAACTCGGGGGCGCAGTGGTACGTGCGAATGGGCGGCATCGTCGCGACGATCTTGTGCGTCAAGAACTTCGCCGACAACCTCATCACGTTCGTCGCGCCCGTGGGCGTGTCCTCCTTCTGGAAAGGCAAGGTCTCGCCGGGAGTGGCCTCGTTCCTGAACGTGGTCCAGGTGGTTCCCGCCGCCTTCTACTTCGACGGCCTCGTCAAGAAGGAGATCGCCACGCGACCGAACGGCCCCGAGAACAGCGACAAGATCTATCTCGCCTCCGTGCTCTGCACGAACTTCGGCGGAGGGATCACGGCGGGCACTGCCGAGGCCTATTGGCCCTATCTAGACCCGGTGGACAAGGCGATCGCAACCTCGGCGTTCCACTACGGCAAGCTCACGGCGAATCTCGCGGGCGGCCTCCTCCAGCTCCCCTACGCCGTCGAGTTGGCACGAGGGCACTAGCAAGGACCGTCGGCCAGGCGAGGGGCAGACCTCACCCGGCCGTGCGGAGCACGCAGAGACCCTGTCGCAGCCCTCACGGCAGCGTCCTGAACGCGTCGTCGTGGGGCGTAAGAAGGTCAGGCCGAGCGGCTTCGGTGCAGGGCCGAGCGCCTCCAAGCGACCATCGGCCCCAGCGGGGTGGACGTGCTGGCCGAGTCTTCTCATCGACCCAAAGAGAAACCGCCACACCACCCCGCTGACTGCGGAGGAACAGGGACCGTTCGCAGGCTCCGACGCCCTCGCGGGACCGAAATTGGAAAGTCATAGGCCCGAACCCCGTCTACCCCGCGTAGCGGAACGTCCTTCCTAGTCTCTCTGCCTGCTCGCTGTGCGGTGGCCTGCCGGCAGAAGCGGGAGGGCTTGGATCAGAATCGCTCAGTCGCTCGGGATCACCTCCACCGTCGTCGTCTCGGTGACGACCACGGTCTGCTCCTCGCCGACGATGATGGTGACCTCCTCCTCCGCGAAGGCCATCGTGCTTTCCCTGACCGGATCGGTGACGGTGATGGGCGTGGCCCCGCTCCGCTCTATGGGGAGCGACTCTTCCTTCTTGGGGGACACGGTTCGAGGATCGTTCATGGTATTTTCCCGAGGTTACCGGCTATGGAGACCCCTCGTAGGGCCTCCATAGCGTATTCAACCCCATTCTGAGGCGTCATCCCCAGACCCTTGAGTCGAAGGCGCTGGGCCACGGCGGGGTCGAGTCCCCTCGCGACCGCCGCGTCGATGGCCCCGAGGCGCGGCACGTCGCGCGGCGTCGGCGTGGCGAGCGCGATTCGTCCCATCCGCTCGATCGCGCCGCGGATCGTGGCGACGGCCTCGAGGTCGCCGTCGTGGAGCAGGATCGCCGCCGCGTCCACCAGGAGGTTCATCTGCCCCTTGCGCTCGTCGGCCCTCTCGAAGGCGCCCAGCCCCTCGACCACCCGAGCCCGGCCCTCCTCCCAGTCGCCGCGCACGATCGCGAGATAGCCGAGGTTGCCGATCACAAAGGCGACCCGGCTGAGGTCGCCGCGCTCCCGAAGGAGCGGCAATGCCCCCTGAAGAGCGGCGCGGGCCTCATCGAACCGCTCCAGGTCGATGAGCGCGCTCCCGAGGTTGAGCAGCGTCGCTCCCAACCGCCCCTTGTCCCCGGCGGCGGTGAGCGCCCCGATCGCCTGCTCGTACCACCGGCAGGCGCCCTCCGCGTCCTGGCGCTCCCAGGCGATCATGCCGAGGTTGGAGAGGGTCGAGCCCTCCGCCGAGAGGTCGCCCACCGCGCGGGCGAGCTCGCGTCCCTCGTGGAACCGCGTCGTCGCCGCGTCGAGGTCGCCCCGGCACATGGCGAGCACGCCGACAAGGTTCGTCGCCTTCGCCCGGAGCGGCGCGGGCGCGCCGGGACTCGCCGCGAGGACTGGCTCGACGAGCGCTCGACCGAAGGCGTAATGGCCCCGCGCCACGAGAAAGCGGTCGAGGTCGGCGGCGAGCCGCAGGGCGCGCTCGCGCAGCCCGGGAAGGTCCGTCCCGTAGACCACCGCGAGGCGCAGGTTCTCGCGCTCCTCGTCCGCGCGGTCGAACCAGACGCCTTGCGCCTCGCCCTCGAACTCGTCCCGGGCCACCCTGGCGAAGCCTTCCGCCCAGGCGAACAGCCCCGCGTTCGCGGCGTCGATCTCCTCGGGCGGCGTCGCCTCCAGCACGCAGTCGCGGATCGTCTCCAGGAGGCGATAGCGCACGGCTTCCCCGCTCAGATCCTAGACGAAGACGAGCGAGCGCTCGACGAGGCACTGCATCACGTCGAGCGGATCGTCGTCGTGGTCCCATCGGCCTTCGAGGGCGGCCTCGACCGAGTCGACGGTCCAGCCGCCGCGGAAGGCGGTGAGGCTTCCCATGAGCGTCCGCTCGGCGACGTCGAGCGTGCGGTAGCTCCAGCCGATCGTCTCGCGCATGGTCCGGTGGCGGCCCTCCTCGGAGCCCCGTCCCCCACCGAGGAACTGGAGCCGCTTGGCAAGCCGCTCGTCGATCTGCGCGGGGCTGAGCACGTTCGCGCGGGCGGCCGCGAGCTCGATCGCGAGGGGGAGCCCATCCAGGCGCGCAGACCCGGGCGATGGCCGACAGGTTGCCCAGGCCCGCCGAGAAGCGCGGCGCGACGGCGGTCGCGCGCTCCACGAAGAGGCGTCCCGCCTCAGAGGCGAGAAGCTCCTCGACGCTCGACGGCTCGTCGGGCGGCAGGGAAAGCGGCTGCACGTTGTAGGTCGCCTCGCCCGACACCCGTAGGGTCTCGCGGCTCGTCGCCAGCACGGTGACGATGGGACACTCGCGCAGGATCCGCCGCACGAAGGGGCGGACGCCTTCCAGGACGTGCTCGCAGTTGTCCAGCACCACGAGCAGATCGCGCCCCGTCAAGCCGCCGAAGGGATCGTCGGAGAGACCCATCGAGGCCGCGAGCGTGCTGCCCACCGCGTCGGGGGAGGTCACCTCCGCCAGCTCGGCGACCACCACGCCGTCCCGGTGGGCGTCGGCCGCCTCGGCGGCGGCCTGGTAGGCGAGTCGCGTCTTGCCGATGCCGCCCGTGCCGAGGAGCGTGAGGAGGCGGGTTCCGCGCAGCCGCGTCCCCACCTCATCGATCTCCCCGCGATGCCCCACGAGGCTCGTGGGCTGGAGCGGGATGCTCGAGCCGTTGAGCGAGGCGAGCGCGGGAAAATCCGACCGCAGCCCCACCGCCATGACCTGGACCAGCCGCTCGGGCCTCAGCAGATCGCGGAGCCGGTGGTGGCCTAGATCCCGAAAGCCGACGTCCGGGGCTAGCCCGTCCTGCGCGAGCGACCATGCGGTCTCGGAAAGGAGGATCTGGCCTCCGAAACCGACTCCCCGGATGCGGGCGCACCGGTTGACCGACGGTCCGTAGTAGTCCATGTCTCGAAACGTGGCGTCGCCCGCGTGGATGCCGGTGCGCACGCGGATCGGCACGGCGGCGAGCGCCTGGTCCGTCGCGAGACCGCGCTGGAGATCCACCGCTGCGGCGACGGCGTCGTTCGCGCGGCGGAACACGGCGAAATGGCTGTCGCCCTCGCCGCGAGCCTTGAGGAGCGAGCCGGCGTTGTCGGCGACGGCGGCGGCGACGATCGCGTCGTGATGCGCGATCAGTTCGGGCATCCGGTCCGGGATCGTTTCCCAGAGGCGCGTGCTGCCCTCGATGTCGGTCATCAGGAAAACTGCCGTACCAAGGGGCTGTTCCGCCATCTGCTCATGCCTGCGCCATGATTCTACGCCAATGCTCTGTTCGGGAGCCTTCGAAGCTTGCCACGATGGACGGTCTCACGCTAGGATCGATCCCGAACAACGTGGATAGTCAGACACCGGACGCGTTGGACTCTTCCAACGGCAGCGGCGGCGATCCGATCGCCTGGTGGGCTTATCCAGGCTCCACGGCTCCGCTACGCACGTGGGTGCGACGTCGCGGCCGCTCGAGAGAGCGTCTGCTTGCATCTGGGCCGTTCGCCCCTAGAGGCCTGATCCTTCGACGGGCCTCCACCGCTGGCGAGGGTTCCCGGCTCTAGGGATGAGAACCGGAGGGAACCACGCGCGACAGGACTCGAGCTTCTCGGCGAGAAGGGCGGTGCGGCCTCGGTGGGACAAGGAAACGGGGGAAAGCGGGTTGGCCATGGTTCAGAGCAAAGGGCCGGAAGGCCTTGGCCCTTGCAGGGTCCGCGCGCACAAGACGGGAAAGACGAGCTTCGAGGGATTCATTCGGGACGAATCGACACGATGCGGGTCGAAAACGCATTCGGCGTTACGGCAAGCGCCCTGCTAAGAACCAATCTGGTGGGGCTACGGAAGGGGCGGGCTCGGCTAAGGCTCCTTCCGCAACCGCTCAAGGTGGCTTCGATGGTCTCTGCCCGAGGTCCATGGGTGATCCTACGGCATCCCCGGGTTCGTCTCGCGTAGAGAGTAATGCGGGGACGCCGTGGGAACTTAGGCGATCGTAATCACGGAGTTCGCGGACGAGAGCGTCCACTTGGTGCCGAACACCTCGTTCGCGAAACTGACGATCTTGCGCACGTGCGCGGAGGAGACGCCGTCTCGCACGAGGACCTGGCTCGCCAAGACGTGGTCGCCCATGTGGAGCGTCCGGCTCTCGCCGTCCCAGGCGAGCTCCGCGCCGACGCGCGCCGCCTGGTCCTTCGGCGCGAGGTGGTTGAGGGCCTCGCGCGCGGGAACCATCGTGAGCCCGTCCAGCACCTCGAAGTCGCCCAGCTTCGTGCCGGCGATCACGACGGCGGCCTTCTCGCAGGCTGGGGGCGGCGGCTCGACGCTCGCCGGGGATGCGGGAGGCGTCGTCTTGACCGTCGCGCCATGGAAGCCGGCGAGATCCGCCCAGCGGACGTACACGATCTTCGCCGATCGAGGCCGGCCGCGTGGGACGACCTCGTAGCCCTCGCGGCTGCCGTCGTTGTTCGAGTTGCCCTCCAGGGTCCTTACGCATTCCTCGTCGACGCCCGTCACGAAGAAGGCGTGGACGGCGTCCAACGAGCCCCTTGCCGCGAGGACCAAGCCGATGTCGCCGATCTTAGGATCCGTGTGGAGAACGCCCTGCTGCTTAGCCCACGCCATGACCACGTCGCAGCTCCCGGTCTTCTTCAGGGCGTTCGGGATCGACGCCGCGCGACACGCCTGGTCGATGCACCAATAGCAGAAGCAGAGGCACCACGGAACGCCGCCTCCCGGATAGCCCGTGCGGTTTTGGTACTGCGTGACCATCGGACCACGGTTGCTTCCCTTGGGCTCCTCCTTCTGCCCGCTCTGTTGTTTCGCGATTTCGAGGACACTGTCGACAAATCTCATCGTTCTCACCGGCCGCCCCGGTCGTGTCCCAAGGGTTGGTGTAACGGCCGTCGGCTTCCTTGAGGGAGGCCAT
>CAXTOO010000226.1:0-6668 GCA_964245875.1 uncultured Fimbriimonas sp.
CGCAACACCGAAAGCCAACGACCGCTTGACAAACCAAGACAGCACCTACGGGATCGGCGGAGGCGCGGGGTCGCGACCGATCTCCATCGCCCACTCGGCGGTCTTGGCGATGGCGTCGGCGGGGCCGAGGAGGGCGTCGAGCTCCTCGAAGGCGTCGAGTTGGGCGGTGCGCTCGGGTCCGTCGGCCCAGAGGGCTTCGACCTGGCCGCGGAGCCATCGGGGATCGACGCGGTCGACCCGCTCGGGGACGGCGGCCCGTTGGAGGAGGATGTTCGGGAGGGCGACGTACTCTGGGCGGCGGAAGAGGCCCAGGCGGGTGAGGACGCGCTCCTCGCGCCGCATCTTCTCGTCGGCCTCGTACACCACGACGGTGGGGACTCGAAGGAGGGCGGCCTCCAGGGTGGCGGTGCCGGAGCAGACGACGGCGGCGCGGGCGCGGCGCAGGACGCCGAGGGTGTCGCCGACGGTGAAGGCGTCCTGGGGTCGGGGCCATCTCGCCCGGACGGCCGCCGGTTCGGCTCCGGGGGCGAGGGCGATCTCGAGGGGGTGGGGCCAGTCGCGGAGCGCCTCGGCGAGGACCGGGAGGTTGGCGGCGATCTCGTGGTCGCGGGAGCCGGGGAGGAGGGCGAGGACCGGACTCTCCGGCCCCTTGCCAGAGCCACGCCGGACCAGCGACTTGATCGGGTGGCCGAACCAGCGGGCGTCGGCGCCCATGCCGCGCAGGAGCTCGGCGGACCAGGAGAAGGGGGTCGCGATGCCGTCGGTCACGTTCGGGAGGTCGCGGCCCTGCCGATGGCGGCGCCACGAGCCGGGGGGCACGAAGTAGAGCACCCGCCAGCCCCGGCGCTTGGCGTGGCGGGCGAGGCGGACGTTCACGTAGCCGAAGTCGATGGGCACGAACAGGCCGGGCGCGCCGGTGGCGAGGGCGCGCCTCGTGCGGAAGTAGGCGAGGAAGACCCGCCGTACGAGGGGGAGGGACTGGGAGATGGCGATCGCGCCCCAGCGCGACGAGTCGGCGACGAGGGCGACGCCTCCGGCCCTCATGCGCGGGCCGCCGAGGCCCTCGAACGGTCCCTTTTCGCCCCGCTCGCGCATCGCCGCGACGAGCGCCGCGCCGTAGGCGTCTCCCGAGGCCTCGCCGGTGGAGAGGAAGGTGCGCACGGCCTATTGTGGCGCGGGCGTGCCGGGTGCGTCTTCGTGGAGTTTGTGCCGGAGGGCGGAACCACCTCCTGGACCCCCTCCCCCACGGTTCCCCCTTCCGCTCGTGCCTCGCTCCAAGGGGAACCATCTCCGGAGGCAGAACAGGCATCGGCGTTTCGGAGTACCGTAGAAGCACGATGAGTCCGGTCGTGCGCAAGACGATGGGGAACGCGGCCTTGCTCGCGCTGCTCGTGGCGTTGGGCGGCGGCGCGGTCCAGGTCTACCGGAAGTACGGGAGCCTGAACCCGTACGGCAACCTGGGGCACGCCCACACCGCGGACCCGATGGCGGAGGTCACGGCGAAGGGCGTGAGGGTGCGCGAGTACCACGACGGCAAGCTGGTCACCCAGGCCGACGCGGATCGGCTCACGATGGCTCAGGGCGGCAATCGGATCGTGCTTGACCACGTGAGGAACGGCGTTTCGAAGACGCCTCAGGGTCCGGTGAGCTTCGCGGGCGGGAAGGGCGTGCTGAACCCGCTGACGAAGACGGTGGAGGTGTCGCAAGGCGTGCGGGTAAAAGGCGGGGACTTCGACATCAGCAGCTCGGCGGCGACGTTGAACGGCAGGACCGGCGAGGTCAACGTCCCGAGGCCGTTGGAGGGGACCATCGGGGGGGGCAAGTTGACCGCCGCCAGCATGTTCCACACGAACAACACGAACTTCACGCGGATCAAGCTGCCCGTTTGGCAAGGGGCGGTGACGGCGCAGGACGCGCCGACGCCGATGAAGAACAAGCGGTGGCGGTTCACCGGCGACGAGGTGACGAACGGCACGGACGACGCGAAGAAGGCGAAGGACCCCGTGGAAAGGCGGATGCGCCACGCGGTGGATGGCTGGGCGACGGACGGCGAGATGGTGATCACCTCGCCTTCGATGATGGAGGACCCGGAGACCGGGGTCGTGACGGCGACGGGCGGCAAGGACGCCCGCGTGACCTACCACTCGGCCAAGGCCGACATCGTGGCGGACAAGGTCGTGGTGTACCAGAAGGAGCACCGGGCGGTCTGCACGGGCCGGGTGATCATGTATGTGCGGTCCAAGGCGGAGTGGGACAAGCCCCTGGACGTGGACAAGGTGGCTCTCGGGCCGCTCGTGCCCGACATCCCGGCGGCGCTGATGGCGAAGATGAAGAGCACCGAGCCCCTCTCGCAGGCGGACAAGGACAAGATCAGCGAGCTGCGCTCAAGCAAGAACCTGCGCGACTACCCGATGCAGATGGCGGCGGAGGAGGTCACGTACTGGTACCAAGAGGGTGAGCGGCGGGCGGTGGCGAAGGGCGGCACCCCGACGGCGTTCCAGAGGCTGGACGACGGTCGGTGGCGACAGGCGTGGGCGCCGACGGCGAACTACGATGGCGAGAAGGACATGCTCGACCTCGTCGGTCCGCTGTCCAAGCGCGAGGTTCACATGAAGAACGCAATCGGCGACATCAGCGATTGCTTCCTGGCGAAGATGTCAACGGCGGAGGACAGCGACTACGCCTGGATGAAGAAGCCCAATGGCCAGGGCATCGACTTCGACGCGGACCAGCCCGCCGGAACGAATTCGGGGTTGGCGGCGAGCAAGCCGGCGAGTGGGACGCCTCCGGTCAAGGCGCCGCCGGCGGCGAAACCCGGAGGATAGGACTCCCCTCCTCGTCGCCTCGGTCGAGGGCTAACGGCTTCTTCTCACTTCCAACGGGCGATGGGGAGGGGCCGGGGGTGGGGAGTTCAATCCGGAAAGGCCCTTCGCCCTGACCGCGCCTCGCAGGTCTCTCGAATCAGGTTCAGCCATCGAGACGCGACGAGTCCGGTTTCTTCGAAGAGATCGAGGCTCGGCAAGCGGATCGTCTCGACCCGTCGCGATCTTAGCCACTCGTCCCGCTTCGCGTCCTGCTCCCGCCGTTCGGCATGCTGTTCCCCGTCAACCTCGACGCAGAGGGCTGCCTCTGCACAGTAGAAATCGAGCACGTAGGGGCCGACGGGAACCTGTCGATTGAAGCGGAAGCCAAGACGGCCTTTGCGAAGGCATTCCCAAATCACCTTCTCAGACACCGACGCCTCGTTGCGGAGTCTGCGGGAGCGAACGAGGCCGGAACTCGTAGTGTTTCGCGTGTCGGGGCGCACGGTTCACTCTATCATGATTTCGTCCCCTCCCCCAGCCCCTCGCCATCGGCCCGGTGATTGCGAGCGGAGCCTGCAGGTTGCGCGCAGCGGCGACGAGGAGGGGAGTCCGGAGGTAGCCTCGCCCGATGGACGTCTTCATCTCCGCCGATATCGAGGGGGTCACGGGGCTGGTGTCGTGGTCGCAGTGCAGCCGTCCCGACGGGAAGTCGTTCGACTACGCGTTCGCGCGGCGGATGATGACGCACGACGTGAACGCGGCGGTGCGGGGGGCGCGGCGGGCGGGGGCAGGGCGGATCCTCGTCAAGGACAGCCACGGCAACTCGAAGAACCTGCTTGTCGAGGATCTGGAACCCGGCGTGGAGCTGGTGAGCGGCCACGGGAGCGGGACCGACGGGATGATGCAGGGGATCGACGCCTCGTTCGGCGCGACGATGCTGGTGGGCTACCACGCGATGGCGGGGACGCTGGGCGGGATCATGGAGCACACGATCACCGGCGGGGTGCACCGTCTGTGGGTGAACGGCGTCGAGACGGGCGAGACGGGGCTGAGCGCGGGCGTGGCGGGAGCGATGGGTGTGCCGCTCGTCATGGTCTCCAGCGACGCGGCGGGCTGCGCGGAGGCGGCGGCGCTGGTGCCGGGGGTGGAGACGGCGGCGACGAAGGAGGGATACGGGCGGTACATGGGGCGGCTGTTGCACCCGAGCGAGACGGCGCCCCTGATCGAGGCGGCGGCGGAGCGGGCGGTGCGGCGCGCGGGTTCGCTAGAGCCGGTGCGGTATGCCGAGCCGACGACGGTGCGGGTGGAGTTCAACCGCGCGGAGGAGGCGGACATGGGGGCGAAGCTGGCGTCCGGGCCGGTGCGGGTCGACGGCTACACGCTGGAGCGGACGTTCGACACCTATGTCGAGGCGCACCGTTTCGCGTGGAACCTCATGGCGATGTCGTTCGAGGGGATCGGGGCGCAGCACTGAAGGGCGCTGACGATGGCTGATCGTGGCTTACAGTTGCGAGCAAAGATCGTCATGCCCATCCCGCGGCGGCAAGGGGAACCATCTCGGAGGCTACTTCTCCACGCGCAGCTTGTCGACCAGCTTGTCGACGCCGCGGATCTCGCGCACCCGGTTCAGCACGACGGCCTTTTCGTGGGCGGTGCGCACGTGGCCGCTCAGGGTCACCGTTCCGCCCTCGTTCTCGACGTGCAGGCCGGAGACGTCCACGCCCTTCGTCTGCGCGAGCTGGCCCTCGATGCGCGCGACGAGCTGGCCGTTGCCCGCTGCGCGCACCGCCGTCTTCGCGAGCTGGCCCGCGTCGTGGGAGAGGTCGGCGGCGTCGCGCGAGTTGCAGCCCGCGAGGAGCAAGAGGCATAGCGGAAGCAAATGGCGCATGGCCTTTAGAGCCATCGCGGCTCCTTAGGGTTCACGCAACATCCGAAGGCCGGGGGCCGTCCAATGGGGCGCAATGGCGATCGCCCTCCCCGACGGCCTAAAGAAGTGGCTCTTCGAGGGCCACGGCCCCAAGCACGCCGGGCCGGTGGCGGAGGAGCACGCCCATAAGCCGCAGGCTTGGCCTAAGGTGATGTGCCTCACCGGCGTCGACTACTTCTCGACGCTGGGCTACCAGCCAGGGATCGCCGCGCTCGCGGCAGGCGCACTAAGTCCCATCGCCACGCTCGTGCTCGTCGCGCTCACGCTATTCGGCGCGCTGCCGATCTACAACCGCGTCGCGAAGGAGAGTCCGCACGGCGAGGGCTCGATCGCGATGCTGGAGCGGCTGCTCCAGTTCTGGCCGGGCAAGCTGCTCGTGCTGGCGCTCCTGGGCTTCCTCGCGACCGACTTCGTCATCACGATCACTCTCTCCGCCGCCGACGCGGCGGCCCACCTGCGTGAGAACCCGTTCTTCCGCGCCTCGCTCGGGGGGCTTCAGATCCCCATCACGCTCGGCTTCGTGCTGCTCCTTGCGGCGGTGTTCCTCAAGGGCATCAAGGAGGCGGTGGGCATCGCGGTCGGCCTCGTCGCGGTGTACCTCCTCCTCAACGTGGTGGTGATCGGCTACGGCCTTTACCTCGTCGCGCTGCATCCGGGGCACTTCGGCGAGTGGCACGACGCGCTCTTCCGGCAGCACGGAAGCGTCGGCATGATGGTCGCCGCCTCGCTCCTGGTGTTCCCCAAGCTCGCGCTCGGCCTCTCGGGATTCGAGACCGGCGTCGCGGTCATGCCCCTCGTGAAGGGAGAGGAGGGCGACGATCCGGTCCTGCCGCAAGGCCGCGTCGCGAACACGAAGAAGCTGCTGCTCACCGCCGCGGCCACGATGAGCGTGTTCCTCGTCACCAGCTCGCTCGTGACCACGCTGCTCATCAAGCCGGAGGAGTTCGCCAAGGGTGGCCCCGCCAACGGTCGCGCGCTCGCGTTCCTCGCCCACCGGACGCTCGGCGAGGGATTCGGCACGCTCTACGACTTCTCCACGATCTCGATCCTCTGGTTCGCGGGCGCGAGCGCGATGGCGGGTCTGCTGAATATCGTGCCCCGGTACCTCCCGCGCTACGGCATGGCGCCCGACTGGACCCGCGCCCAGCGGCCCCTCGTCGTCGTGTACGGCCTCATCGCGGTCGGCGTGACCCTCATGTTCCGCGCCGACGTCGACGCCCAGGGCGGGGCGTACGCCACCGGCGTGCTCGTCCTCATGACCAGCGCCGCCGTCGCCGCCACGATCTCCGCCCGCGCGAAGAAGGAGGCGAAGGTGAGGATGTACGGCGTCATCGCGCTCGTGTTCGCGTACACCACGGTCGTCAACGTCGTCGAGCGGCCCGAGGGCATCAAGATCGCAACGTTCTTCATCCTCGCGATCGTCGTGGTGTCGGTGCTTTCCCGCACCACGCGCAGCATGGAGCTGCGCGCGTCGCACGTCCAGCTCGACGCCGCCGCCCAACGCTTTATTGACGAGGCGGTGGTCTTCGACGGCGTCCTCCGCCTCGTGCCCAACCACCCCGACGCGCGCGACGCCACGGAGTACCGCGAGGAGGAGGCCCGCGCCCGCGAAGACCACAGCCTGGACGGCGGCGAGCCTATCCTCTTCCTGGAGATCACCGTAGACGATCCCTCGGAGTTCGACGACGAGATCTACGTCGAGGGCTTCGAGGTCGACGGTCACCGCGTGCTGCGCGCGCCCGGCGTGGCGATCCCCAACACCATCGCCGCGATCCTCCTGCACCTGCGCGACGCCTCCGGCCAGCGCCCCCACGCCTACTTCAACTGGACCGAGGGCAACCCCTTCACCTGGATGCTGCGCTTCCTCATCTCCGGCACGGGCGAGATCGCGCCCATGACCCGCGAGATTCTGCGCAAGGCCGAGCGCGACCCCGACA
>CAXTOO010000227.1:0-6666 GCA_964245875.1 uncultured Fimbriimonas sp.
CATACCGCTCAGGGCAAGCCCTCCAGCGGGCGTCGGACGCCCGCGCTTACGCCGAAGCTCAGTGCCAAGGGTATAGAGACAATCGGGCACGTCACCCTTGGCACCCATTGTCGTGGCGAGGGTGTCAAGACCCTTGTTCGGGAGTTTTGAGCGTCTGGAGACCCTCGCGATAGGAAGGTAAACTTTCCGTCCCGATGAGTCCGTCAACGTTGCCGTCCATCGATCTGTCCCAGGCTTTTCACAACCTCGACGTGCCCACGCTGATTGGGCACTGTATCGATCGGGACGGGTGTCGGCGGGCGAGCAACGGGGCGGTCGTCGCCTACTCGGCCAAGTACACGGGCCGCACTCCCAAGGACAAGCACATCGTGCGCGAGCCGTCGAGCGAGGGCGGGGTCTGGTGGGGGTCGAACAACGCATTGACGCCGGAGGCGTACGCGGCGGTGCGGGAGAGGGTCGTGGGCCATCTGAGCGGCGGGCCGCTGTACGTGGTGGACACGTTCGCGGGGGCCGATCCGGCGCACCGGATCGCGGTGCGGTTCGTGGTCGAGCGGGCGTACCACGCGCTGTTCATCCATCAGCTGCTCCTGCGGCCGACGGCAGAGGAGCTCCAGGCTTTCGAGCCCGACTGGACGGTGTTCGACGCCGCCAAGCTGAAGATGGCGCCCGGCGAGATCGTGCCGGGCGACGCGGTGATCGCGCTCCATCTCGCCTACCGGGAGGTGCTCGTCGCGGGCACCGAGTACGCGGGCGAGATGAAGAAGTCGGTGTTCACGATCATGAACTGGCTGTTGCCCGAGGCGGGGGTGCTGTCGATGCACTGCTCCGCGAACGTCGGGATCGAGGGCGATGTCGCGCTGTTCTTCGGCCTGAGCGGCACGGGCAAGACGACGCTCTCCGCCGACCCGGCGCGCGGCCTCATCGGCGACGACGAGCACGGCTGGAGCGATGCGGGGGTGTTCAACGTCGAGGGCGGCTGCTACGCCAAGTGCATCGATCTTTCCGCCGAGGGAGAGCCGCAGATCTTTGGCGCGATCCGCGAGGGAGCGGTCCTGGAGAACGTGGTGCTGGACGAGACCGGGCACCCTGTCTATTCCGACGCGGCGATCACCGAGAACACCCGCGCCGCGTATCCCATAGACTCCATACCGAACGCCGTGCACCCCAGCGTCGGGGGCCATCCGACGAACGTCGTGTTCCTCACCGCCGACGCGATGGGTGTGCTGCCGCCCATCGCGCGCCTGACGCCCGAGCAGACCACGGCCTACTTCCTCAACGGCTACACCGCGAAGGTCGCAGGCACCGAAGCGGGCGTGAAGGAGCCGCAGGCGGTGTTCTCCGCGTGCTTCGGGCAGCCCTTTCTGCCGCGCCCGCCAGCGGAATACGCCTCGCTGCTGCGGGAGAAGATCGCGCGCCACGGCGCGAAGGTGTGGCTCGTGAACACCGGCTGGACGGGCGGGCCGTACGGCGAGGGATCGCGCATGAGGCTGGCCCACACCCGCGCGATGCTGGCCGCCGCCCTCTCGGGCGGGCTCGACGCGGTGCCGTACGAGATCGACCCCGTGTTCGGGCTGCACGTCCCCACCTCCTGCCCCGACGTGCCGCACGAGATCCTCACTCCCCGCGCGACCTGGGTCGACCCTTTGGCCTATGACGCGGCGGCGGAGAAGCTCAAGGCGATGTTCGACGCGAACGCGGAGCGGATAGCCGCGGGCGTGGCGGCGCGGAGCACCGAAGGGTGAAGGCGACCTTGGTCGTCCGAAGGGACTCCGAGGAGGACATCAAGATGCGCAACCTGGAGGTCCACGTGGACGGCGAGTGGCGCGCGGACGTGGCCTACGGCAAGACCTTCGAGACGGAACTCGAACCGGGCGAGCACGAGGTGATGGTCACGAACAAGATGAAGAAGGAGCGGGCGGAGTTCCTCGTGCGCGAGGGCGAGACGGTGGTGTTCCAGGGCGTGAACGTGTTCTCGCGGGGCTTGAGCGCGGTGGTCGGCGCGTTCGGGGTGGTGGCGTACCATCCGGTGCTGAAGAGGATTGAATGAGGGGACAAGGGACAGGAAAAGAAAGCTTGTCCCTTAAGACCTGTCCCCTAGAGCCATGCTGAACCACATCACCGAGGAGCGCATCCGCGTCCGCTACGGCGAAACGGACCAGATGGGCCACGCCTACTACGCGAACTACCTCTTCTGGTTCGAGCAGGCGCGAGGCGCGTGGTGCCGCGCGCGGGGTTTCTCGTACCGCGACATGGAGGCAATGGGATACTTCCTGCCGGTGGTCGAGGCGCACGCGGAGTACCGGGGCGAGGTGCTGTTCGACGACGTGATCGTGGTGCGGGTCTGGGCGACGGAGACTCGCCGCGCCTCGATCCGCTTCGAGTACGCGATCGCGAACGAGCGCACGGGGCGGCAGACGACGACCGGCCACACCTGGCACGTCGTGATGTCGAAGGAGCGCCGTGCGGTGAGCATCCCGCCGGAGGTGCGGGCGCTGTTCGAGGCGGAGCCTAGTCGAGAGTGAGGCCAAGGTTACTTGCGACGTGCTCGGCGAAGGAAGGCACGACGAGTCGCAAACGGGCTAAGACGTAAACCAACGACCGGCCTCGTTACGCCATCGCCGAGAGTTTCAATAGTACGATCTCAGGAGAGGCATGGTACATATCCAGGAGGAAGACGCTTGGATGCAGGCGATCACACCCCAAGGAGCAAGCGCATTCGGAGAGAAATCGCGAAGGTTGAAGGTGACGATGACCGGTGCCCCGGCCAAGACTGCCGCCGCCAGCACGTGCCGATCTTCGGGACTGTTGCCGCACTGCTCTAATTGGGCTTCATAGCCGGTCACTAGGGATGTTGGAAATGCTTTTGCAACGGCGATCTGCCAACTGCGCGCTCTTTCGGCAGGAAGTTCCAAGCGCATCTGGTTACGCTCAACCTCTTGGAGGACAACGTCGGACCACCTAGGCAAGAAAAGCTTGGGCGGCTCAGCAAGCTTCAGGAGAAGGTCGCAGAGCATCCCCGGAACGAGGACGCAAGCGTCCAGGACGGTGGGCGTGTCGGGACTCAATCTTCCCGGCCCAGCGCCGGGTCCATTCCCAGTTCGTAGTAGCCCGCCTCGTCGAGTTCATCGAACAGATCGGTGAGTATCCGATGCCGTTCGGCGTCCCGACGATCCTCATAAGCCCTAAGATCCTGGAAAAGGATCTTCCGGTGCGTCCCCGTCATTTGAAATGGGATCTCGCCTTTCTCCAGGAGGCCGATCAAGAAGACCGCGAGAAGCCCATGTAGTCCGCTGCCTCTTGTGTGGTCAGGATCGCCTTGTCCGGAACCAGCGCGACCGATTGACCGTGTTGCATCGCCTCGGCGGCACGCGCGATGAAGCGGGCGAGCGGCTCGGGCATCTCGAATCGTTCACCCCTGCCGACGAGCGCGGACCCGCTTCCGAGAACCCGGAGCAGCACCTCGACTTGCGCCTTCCTCAATACGGTGGGATCCATGCAATCGAGTGCGAGGCCCATGCCCTGTGTACTCCGTATCCGCAATATCCGCAACGCTATCAATCATCCAGCGGCGTCGCCGAGCCTTGCGCGGCCTCGGCGCTCATCCAGAAAAGCTCGTGGGCCTCGGTCGCGAGCCAGAGGATGATGCCGATGATGTAGACCCGTTGCATCAGGCCCGCGACGTCCTTGAAAAGCAGCACCGCGAGGGCGGTGCCAATCGCGCCGAGCAGGATCATCCAGAACGAGACCTTGGTGAGCAGAAAGCCTTTGTGCCGACCGAACACGATTTGCCGCTGGTCGAGGAACGCCGCCACCATCGCCGGAACGAAGCCCAGCCCCACGCCGACGTCGTGCATGCGCGCCGAACCCTTGAGGAAGCCCGCTACCGCGAGTTCCGCCGCGGGCACCGCGCGGAACGCCGCGCCGACGAACAGGCCCCAGCCGAATAGGAACGTGGCGAGCAGGTTGACACGGTTCGTATGACGGGCGGGCGCGAGGTACGCCGCCGCCGCGTAGCCCCAGGCCGCCACCGCCAACAGAAGGAACACCCCGATCATGATCGGGCCGCTCGGCTGGTCGACCTGGTAGCTGATGAACTCGCGGATGGGATTGTAGACGTTTTGCCCCGCCATGAGCGGGATGAGGAACGTCAAATCCAAGGCCAAGGCGGTGACGATCGCGACGAGCGAGCAGAACAGCGAGGCGAAGGCGACGTGCCGCGAGAGGGCGAGGTTCGTCGCCTCGCGGTTGCTCGGGCTGCGCGGGAGGTCGCTTTGCATGGGCGGAAGGGAAGAAGAGAAAGGGGAAAGGTCATTGCCTCCCTCTTCCCTTTCTCTTCTTCCCTCTTTCCTTTTACTTCCAGAACTTCCGGAAGAGGAGGATCAGCACCACCGCGCCGATCGTCGCGCCGACGACCGTGCCGAGGAAACCGCCCGGCACGTTGCCGCCGCCGACGGTGTCCATGACGAAGCCCACGAGCACCGAGCCCGCGATGCCGAGCAGGCTTGTCACGAGACACCCCTTCGGCTCCATGGTGCTTCCGGGAGTGAGCGCCTTCGCGAGACCGCCCGCGACCACGCCGACGATAAGCCAATAGAGGATATGCACGGTCCCGTCTGACCGCGCATGAGCCATTCATGTTTCAATCAGGGCCAACAGTCCTAGCGGATCTCCTTGTCGTAGGCGATGAACTCGAGCAGCGAGCCGTCGGGATCGCGGAAGTAGACGCTGGTACCCCGGCCTTGCGCACCGTAGCGCTCGACGGGTCCGAGTTCCACCGCCACGCCGTGCGCCGTCAAGTGGGCGACCGCCGCCGCTGGAGTGTCGTCCCACACAAAGCAGAGGTCGCTGTTGCCCGGCGCGACGGGGATGCGCGCGACCGGTTGGGGATCGACGCCGGGGCCGTGCAGGTTCAACTGCTGCTCTCCGAAGCAGTAGGCGAACCCCTTGGCGCGCGGCACCACCTCCGCGCCGAGCACGGCGTGGTAGAAGGCGTTGCTGCGCTCCCACTCGCCGACATGCAGAACGCAATGGTCGAGGCGGACGTTCACAGCTCGCCCAGCGCTCGGAGCACGCGCTGCCCGTCGTAGTACTCCGTCATCCGCGCGATCCGGCCGTCCTCGACGGTCATGAAAAGGATGTACTCCTGGGCGTACGGCAGGCCCGTGTCCTTGAAGGTCGAGCTTCCCGGATAGCGGGCGATCAGCCCGTCGGGCGTTTCCACCACCGTCGGCTCGCCCAGGGTGAAGCCGTCGGAGAAGTTCTTGATCCGTCCGAAGTAGCCGAGGACGGCGTCCCGTCCCTCCAGACGCCGGGTGTGGCCCTCAGGCGCGAAGGGGAACTCCATCGTCACGTCGTCCGCGTACATCGCCACTGCCTCTTCCGGCGAGAGAGTGACGGCGGCGATGGTCAGGTGCTTGGCGAGGAGTTCGCGCGGGGCCATGCTGGATTATTACCCCCTCAAGGCGAGAAGGTCGAGATGTCCGAGTAGGTCTCCGCCGTGTCGTCCGCGTTCTCGCCCACCACGAGGTAGTAGTAGCTCCGGCCCCCCGGGACGCTCACCGTCGCGCTCGTGCCCGCCACCGTGACCGGCGCCGCCGCGAGGTTGTCGTCCGAATTCAGCGTCGGGTAGTCGAGGTAGGCGTAGACGGTGTACCGAGTCGCGCCGGGGACCGCCTTCCAACCGAGCGTGTTGCGGACGGGGTCGTTCAGGAGCAGGTCGTCCAGGGGCGCCGCGGTGACCGCCGCGCTGGCCTCGCTCCGGCCCAGGGTGGGGTCTTCCACGGAGTAGCCCGTGCTCACGGCCTTGACGATGTAGGTGTAGGGCGTTCCCACGGCGAAGCCGCCGTCGCCGTCCGAGAACAGGGAGGCGAGGGGGTCGGCCAGCAGGTAGCCGTTGTCCGCCAGCGGGGTCTCGTTGCGGTAGACGATGAAGCCGGTCGGCAGCACGGTGGCGTTGGTCGGGTAGTCGTCCCAGGTCACGTCGATCGCGATGGGGCTCCCGAGCGAGGTGACGCGAATGGCCTTGCCCCTCGCCAGCCGCGCCGCCCGCCTGGGATCGCGCAGCCGCTTGACGGCCTCGATCGCCGCGGCACGCCGGTCGGAGGCGGCGCGCGTGGTGGGCGCGCCGCCGCTGGTGAAGGCGACCGCGCGCAGGCCCGTGGGCGCGAGGGGCGCGGCGACGGTGACGCCCTTCAGGACGAGGTCCTGCGTCCGTTCGCCGTTCGAGGCGTTCGCCGGGATGGTCTTCGTGAGGCCGTCGTCGCCGAACTCCTTGGCGCTCGCCACGACGCGGTACTCCACGCCTACCGCGAGGTCGTCGAGGGTGTAGAAGCCGTCGCGATCGGTGAGGGTGCTCTCGCTGGAGAGCACGCCGCCGGTCGTCGGCCGGGCGCTGACCCGCGCGCCGCGGAGGACGCGGCCCTGGCTGTCGCGGACCTGGCCCGAGAGGCTGGTCAGGCTGGTTGAGGGATAGACGGCGATGTTCACGCTGGGCGTGCTCTCGGCGTCGAACACCCGCGCGAGGTTCACGCCGCGGTACGTCGTGCCGCCGACGGTGACCTTCGCACGGACGTCGAGGTCCAGTGCGGAGACGCCGGTCAGCACGTAGGCGCCGGAGGCGTCGGTCAGGGTCTGGCGAGAGGTTCCGCCGTCCGTGTAGACGGTCGC
>CAXTOO010000228.1:0-6560 GCA_964245875.1 uncultured Fimbriimonas sp.
TGAACCTCTTCGAAGGGAGGTTGCGGCTCTGCGTCGAACACGGCGTTCTCGTACAACTCGTCCAGAGAAAGTTCGACGCGGACCGAGGGCAGGTGGGCCACGCTTCCCCGCAGGTAGACGCTTTGCGCCCAACGCCCATCGGGCAGACGGCTGAACACCTCGACCCGCTCCACCTCGCTCTCAATGAGCACGAGGTCTTGGAGCGACGAAAGGGTTTTGTAGTCGTCGGCTTTATCCCGGCGGTCGAACTCCGCCGTGCTCGGCGAGAGGACCTCGAAGACGACTGTTGGGTTGTCGTAAGTGCCTTGCCGAGAGTTCAGGTCGTTCGGCGGACACGCGATCGCGCCGTCGGGGTAGTAGCCCGAACCCCGCGCTTCGATCATGACCTTTCGGCTCTCTCCGACAAATCGGCACGGTTTCCCATTCCGTAGGGCATCGTGGCATATGCCCGCAAGGGAATCGATGACATTCCCGTGGTTCGAGCTTCCTCTCGCCATCGCATAGGCACCCCCCTTCGGGTAGATCCTTCCTCGAAACAGTTCGTGCTTCTCGGCGGTGGTCTCCTCGAAGTCGAGATATTCCTGAAGGGAGACGAGCGGCAGGGCAGCCTGGGCCATGCTCTCATTGTAACGCGCAAGGGCGGCCCGGACTAAAAGGTCCGGAACGCCCTTGCGATCTATCGTCCGACGATCACTTCTCGCGGAGCGGGAGGCCGAAGCTCTTCAGGAAGAACCGCGCCTCCTCGTCCGTCTTCGCCGTCGTGCAGATGATGATGTCCATGCCGCGAATACGGTCGAACGTGTCGTAGGGGATCTCGGGGAACACCAGCTGCTCCTTCAGGCCCAGCGCGTAGTTGCCGCGACCGTCGAACGACTTGGGCGAGAGGCCCTGGAAGTCGCGGATTCGGGGCAGCACCACGCTCGTGAGCTTGTCGTAGAAGTGGTACATCCGGTCGCCGCGCAGGGTCACCTTGCAGCCGACCTTCATGCCCTCGCGAATCTTGAAGTTCGAGACGGCCTTCTTCGCCACCGTCGTCACCGGCTTCTGGCCCGAGATGAGCGCCATGTCGCGCACGGAGTTCTCCAAATGCTTCGGATCCTTGTCCGAAGCGCCCGTGCCCATGTTGATGACGATCTTCTCCAGCTTGGGTAGCTGCATGGAGGACTTGTACTTGAACTGCTCCTGGAGCTTCGGAGCCACCTCGTCCTTGTACTTCTGGCGAAGCCTGGGCTTCGGGAGATTGGTCGATTCACCCGCCTCGAAGGCGGCCTCGTTGGTCTTGCGTGCCATTTTGGGTTGGGATATCCATCCTTGCCTGATTTCTGACCAGGCGGTCGAAGAGGTTGCAAGGGACGATAAACAGGTCTTCCCTGTCCTTGTCCCTTGTCGCCTCAGAGCTTGTAGTCCGGCTCGGCGATCGTCGCGCCCGACTTCTTCGCGTAGCGGACGAGCTTGCCGTTCTCAACGCGACGACCGACCCGAGTAGGCTCGTTCGTCGTCGGGTCGATCAGCTTCACGTTGCTGATGTGGAGCGGCTTCGGGATGCGGAGCCGAACGCTCCGCTCGCCCTGCTGGCGCGCCTTCCGGTGCTTCGTCGCCGCGTTCAAAGGAATCGGCTGCTCCGGGTTCTCCGCGTTGTCCGCCAGCACGATGACCTTCATCTCCTTGGGCGACACGGCGTAGATCGTGCCGATCTGCCCCTTGTCCTTGCCCGCGATGATGACGACCTTGTCGCCCTTCCGCACCTTGAGCTTGATGTGCTTCGCGCGCTGCTTGATCTCGAACTTCGTCATGTTACAGAACCTCCGGGGCGAGCGACACGATCTTCATGAAGTTGCGATCGCGAAGCTCGCGGGCCACCGGCCCGAAGATGCGCGTGCCGCGCGGCTCCATGTTCGCCGGGTTGATGACCACGCAAGCGTTGTCGTCGAACCGCAGCGTCGAGCCGTCCGTCCGCCTTGTCGCGCGGCGAGTACGGACGATGACCGCGCGGATCACGTCGCCTTTCTTCACCGGCATGTTGGGCGTCGCGACCTTGACCGACGCGACGATGACGTCGCCGACCCGGCCATACCGGGGCTGCGAGCCTTTAAGGACGCGGATGCACATGACGTCGCGCGCCCCCGAGTTGTCGGCCACCTTGAGCCGAGTAAATTGCTGGACCATTGTTGTTTATCTTCCTTCCAGAGGCCGTCCCCGAGACCGGGGGTGGGCGTGGTTAACAAGGTTGTTGGTTGTTGGCTGTTCGGGCTTACCCAACAACCAACAACCAACAACCTTCCCTACTTGACCTTCTCGATGATCTGGGTGACGCGCCAGCGCTTGTCGCGGCTGAGCGGCCTCGTCTCCATGATCTCGACGCGGTCGCCCTCGTCGCAGCCCACGATGTCGTGCGCCTTGAACTTCTTCGTGCGGAGCACGACCTTGCCGTACAGCGGGTGCTGAACGCGACGCTCGATCTTGATGACCACCGTCTTCTCCATCTTGTTGGAGACCACAATGCCCTGGCGGACCTTGCGGCGGCCGCGCACCAGCGTCTCCGCCCCCGTGGTGGTCTCAGACATTGGTCGAGTCCCCCTTGGCGGCGGCGATCACGGTCATGATGCGCGCGATGTTGTGGCGGCGAACCTTCAGGCTCGCCGTGTCGGTGATGCGGCGGAACACGAGGTCGCGCCGAGCGTGGAAGAGGTCCGCCCGCGCCTCCGCGAGCATCGTCTCCAACTCCGGCACGCTCTTCTCGCGAAGCTCCTTGGCCTTGATATCCTTCATGTCGTTATTCGGCGGCGACGGCCTCCGCCGTCTCGGTCGTCTCCGGAAGGCCCGCGTCCGCCCGCGCGGAGCCCAGGTCCAGCGTCTCGAAGTCCTTCTTCGTGACGAACTTGCACCGGATCGGCATCTTGTAGATCGCGAGCCGCATGGCGCTCTTCGCAAGCTCCTCGGGCGGGCCCGCCATCTCGAACAGCACGCGGCCCGGCTTCACGACCGCGACCCAGCCCTCCACCGGCGCCTTGCCCTTGCCCATTCGGGTCTCGAGCGGCTTCTTCGTGAACGACTTGTGCGGGAAGACCCGGATCCACACCTTACCGCCACGCTTGATGTGGCGGGTCATGGCGATTCGGGCCGCCTCGATCTGCCGTGCGGTGATCCACGCGGGCTCGAGGGCGACGATGGCGTACTCGCCGAAGGAGATCTTGTCTCCCTGGGTCGCCTTGCCGGTCATCCGGCCGCGGTGCATCTTGCGACGCCCGTCTTTAACGCGCTTGGGCATCAACATGGTTAGCTCTGTCCTCCTTCAGGACTTGGTGCGCCGAAGGCGCGGTCGTTGCGCGGACCCCGGTCGTCGCGACGCGGGCCACGGTCGCCGCCCGCACCGCCGCGCGGCCCGCGGTCCTCGCGGCGCTGGGGCGCCGGCTCGGTGGGCATCATGCGGCGCTCGGGGAGCACCTCGCCCTTGTAGATCCAGACCTTGCAGCCGACCGATCCGTAAATCGTGTGCGCCGTGGCCTGGCCGTAGTCGATGTCCGCGCGGAGGGTGTGCAGCGGGATCTTGCCCGTCTTGTCGCCCTCGCGGCGGGCGATCTCCGAGCCGCCGAGGCGGCCCGAGACCTGGATCTTGATGCCGCGACCGTTCATGCGAACGACGCGGGTCATCGCCTGTCGCATCGCGCGGCGGTGGCTGATTCGCTTCTCGAGCTGAACGCACACGTTCTCCGCGACGAGCTGCGCGTCGAGCTCGGGCTGGCGCACCTCCGTCACGTTCACCTGCACCTGCGCCGTCGGATCCTCCTTGCGGATCTGGTAGTTCAGGATGTTCGTCAGCTCGTCGATGCCCTTGCCGCCGCGACCGATGATCGCGCCGGGACGGGCGGTGAAGATGTTCACCTTCACGCGGTTCGCCGCGCGCTCGATCTCCACCCGCGAGATCGTGCCCAGGCCGACGCGGCCCTTCACGAACTTGCGGATGCGGGCGTCCTGGAGGAGCGCCGGGGCGTACTGCTTCTTCGGGTAGTACCAGTGGCTGTCGTGGCCCCGGATCACCCCGACCCGGAAGCCGACGGGATGGATCTTCTGTCCCATTAGTGGTTGTTCTCCTCGTCGGTCGCCTCGGGTGCGGCCGTGCTGTCGGTGTCGGTCAGGCTGCTCGAGGCGCCCTCCTCGGGGGCCTCGCTCGCCTCGACCGGCGTGGCTTCGACCGGCTCGCTCGCCGCGCCGTCCTGCGTCGCTTCGGCAGATTCAATCCCCGGAAGGATCTCCGGCTCCACGACCGGCGCGGGCGACGGCGTGGTCGTCGAGGGCGATTCGGCGGGCTCGGTCACCGGCGCGGGCGTGTCCGTGGCGACGGGCTTCGCGGCGGCTCGGGTCGGCTTACCGACGGCGAAGGTCGGTCGTGCCTTGGCCTTCGCGCCGTGGGGCTTCACCGCGACCTCGGGCTCGGCCTCGGAGACGACCACCGTGATGTGGCTCGTCTTCTTCAGAATGCGCGCGCCGCGGCCCATCGCCTTGGCGGTCATGCGCTTGAGCACCGGCCCCTGGTCGACCATGATGGTCGCGATCTTCAGGGTCTCGGGGGCGAGGCCGTGGTTCTCGGCGGCGTTCGCCATCGCGGAAATGAGAACCTTGCGGAGCGACTTCGCCCCCTTGCTCGTGTGGTGGTGCAGCAGCGCCGCGGCGTGGCCGCAGTTCTTGCCGCGGACCTCGTCCGCGATGATGCGCACCTTGCGGGGCTGGACCCGAATGTACTTGGCGGTTGCAGAGACTTCCATGGTGTTTCCGCCCCTTATCGGAGCTTCGCTCCCCGCTCGGGCAGGCCACCCGCGTGGCCGCGGTAGGTGCGGGTCGGCGCGAACTCGCCGAGCTTGTGGCCGATCATGTTCTCCGTCACGAACACCGGCACGTGCTTGCGCCCGTCGTGAACCGCGAAGGTGTGGCCGATGAAATCGGGAATGATCGTGGAGCGGCGGCTCCAGGTCTTGATGAGCTTCTTCTCATCGGTCGCGTTGAGGGCGTCCACCTTCTCGATAAGGTGGTCGTCCACGAAATATCCTTTCTTGAGACTTCTTGACATTTTCCTCCCTTGTTAACGCCGCCCGCGAGGGCGGAGCGCAAGTTAAGTGGGGCTTCGACCCACGAATGGGCCGGGCACAAACAAGAATGATACCCGCGCGCTATCGCGCTTCGCCACCTCTTTGGGAGTGCGCGAACTTGTTCGCGCTTTTCTCCGCGAGCTTGCTCGCGCGGATCAGAACGGATTCACGATCCTTACGCCCGCGATGACCTGCCCATGATTCATGTCCCCCGTATAAAGAGTGTCGCACCCACCAGCCTCGGCGGCGGCGAGGATCGCCGCGTCCCAAAAGGAGAGCGAAGCGATTCCCATCAGATCTAGGGAACGCCCAACCGTGGCCATGTTAGTCGGGATCAGTGTGAGGTCGTTAAGGCCCTTGAGCAAGCGCGCCGCGTCGACCGGAGTCTCACGAAGCTTCTTGATCAGGTTGGACGCGAACTCGTTCGCCACCTGCGTCGAAATACAACCTTCGCCGCTTCGAGCCAGGTCGGCAAGAAGCGCGATCGCTTTCGCCTGCTTGACAGAATCGCGCCCATCGACTGCATGGAAGTGGATGTTTGTGTCGACGAACACGCTCAACGTTCGTGCGCCTCTTCTCGGCTCATGGGCCCGTCTGTCGACCGAAGGCCCCTCGCCTTGGCCTCCTCGACCATCGCCATGAAGGCCTCGCCAGGCTTCCGCTCGACGGCCTGAAGGAGGAAGTCGCGCACCAGCTCGTCCAACGTCGTCCCCCGCCGCCGGGCGTATTCCCGACTCTCCGCCAAGAGGCGGTCGTCAAGGCTAAGGGGCAGGTTGCTCACGCATCTATTCTACGCTGGAAGAACACGGGACGCGGCGGCACAAGCCATCCGCCCCGACCCATAACCTCCATCCTAATCAGATCAAGGCCATCAGCTGTTATAGCCTTATGCCGATCAAGTCGGAGTCGCTTCCTGAGAATTGCGAGACCGTTGTTCCTGTTGCTGCTTCGAGCACCGTCACCGTCTCGCCAGGAAGCGATACATCCTCGTTGTAAGCCTCAAGCACGATCTGAGAACCGTCCGGCGATACGAATAGGTAGTCGCGAGACGAAGGGGAGTACGTTCCGATTACCCGTCGGTTTGTAGCTTGGAGGTCAGTTTGCGTAATCGAAGCATGGTCACTCGAGTTGCATTCCGAAAGAAGAGAGACGAATTGGTTAGGCCTATCACGTACGCATTACTATTTGAGGAATGGGTAGCGACTGCACCCGTTGTCACCCGCCGACCTCCATCATGACGATGCCAAAGTGGCTCCCGTGCTGACTTGTGCGGGTAAGCCTGTGCAGCATCGGACCTATCTAGGGTTGTCGAGGCGGTAGTCGTGGACCGCGCCGCCGGCCTGGACGTGCTTGAACACGAGCACCACGATCAGGGGCCGGAACGGGAACTGGCTCTTGACCGACACCACCGCCCTCGCGCCGTCCTGCCTCGCGCCGTCGACGTACACGTCCGCGTGGCCAGCGGGTCCCGGCCTC
>CAXTOO010000229.1:0-6551 GCA_964245875.1 uncultured Fimbriimonas sp.
GCCGGTAGTGACTTGAAGAGAAAGGGCAGTCCGGATCGTCATCCGGACTGCCCTTATATACAGGGTTCGAGCCTGAGTCTTAGTCTAAAGCGTGGTGGAGATAATGAGATTCGAACTCACGACCTCTGCAGTGCGATTGCAGCGCTCTCCCAACTGAGCTATATCCCCACGCGAAGGTCATTATACCGGTTCTGAGCAGAGTCGGACAAGGCCGGCGGGACGCATTCTTCAGCCTGCTAGAGTGCCCCCGGTTTTAGAGATCGTTTCATGACACCTCTTCGTGCCTTCCCTTTGCGTCTTCGCGCCTTTGCGAGAACCTAGAACGCTAGGGCTGCGTTGCGGATCGCACGCTACGAATCGACCTCTTGGCCTAAGGTTGGTTGACTTTTTCAGGGATTGACAACCTACGAAGAGGAAGCGCTGGCCGCGCCGATACGAGCCGTGCGGCGTCTCTTCTTCACGGTCGTGTACCTCCCTCTCGAATCCGTAAACCACCGCTTCCCCAAATCGGGACCAAATCCCTAACAGATTGGGGACGAAAACGAAATGGAAAAAACGCACAATGGGTTCGTGGATCGCGCCGCGCTCGTGAAGGGCCGCCTCGCGCCGACCATCGTGACCCACGACGGCGTGATCCCCGCTCGAAGCTCCCCGAGATGCTCGAGCTCGTGTACGCTGTGGCGCACGGCCACGGCCTGGGCGTCGCCAACACGTTCCACGCGGGCGACGGCAACCTCCACCCGTGCTTCTACTTCGACGACCGCGAGCCGGGGATCATCGAGCGGGTCGTCGCCGCGGGCGAGGCGATCGTCCGCCGCTGCATCGACCTCGGCGGCTCGGTGACGGGCGAACACGGCATCGGCACCGAGAAGCTGGACCTCATGCCCCTCATGTTCTCCCCCGCCGACCTCGCCTTCCATGCCCGCGTGAAGACCATCTTCAACGACGGCGAGCGGTGCAACTCCTGCAAGGTCCTGCCCAGCGCCCGCGCCGAGCACCGCACCCGCTGGCGCGGCGCGGCGACGTAGGAGAGTCGCCTCCTGTTACCTTCAGCCTTCCCAATCCTCCGGGACCATCGCCCGCATCCCCTTTGGAATCGACAGGAACTCGAGGGGCGTCTGGGTGCAGACCTCGCCGTCCACCGTGACCTGCTTGCGCGGCATCGCGGTGAGTTTCCCGTGGTCGCAGCGCTCGCTGTGGACCTCGGCAAGGGCGGTGAAGTGGCCGCCAGGCAGACTCAAGGCGTACTTGACGAGCGACCACTTGTTGCGGCCCTCGACGGCGTAGATGTTCAGCTTTCCCGAGACGATCGACGCGTCCGCCGCGATGGGGAACGGCCCGGCGTGGAAGTGGCCGTTCCCAATCACGAACTGGAGGCAGTCGAACTCGCGCGTGCCGTGCTCCGTCTCCAGCTTCGCCCGGAACGCCTTCGACTTGCGCATCGCCCGCCAGATGGCGACCGCGTAGACGAAGCGCCCGAGCCGCTTCTTCATGTCGTTCGTGAGGTTCTGCGCGATGCGCGTGGTGAGACCGATCGTGGCGACGTTCACGAAGTGGGTGCCGTTCACGTAGCCCAGGTCGATCTCGCGGACCTTGCCGGTCGCAATGATCTCGCAAGCCTTGGCGACATCGGCGGGGATGCCGAGGTCCCGCGCGAGGCTGTTGCCCGTGCCGAGCGGAAGCAGACCCAGGACCGTCTCCTTGCCCACGAAGAGGTCGGAAAGAGCGTTGAACGTGCCGTCGCCGCCGCCCGCCACAACGAGCGGGACGCCCCGCCCGATCGCCTCCTTCGCCTCCTTCAGGAGCTCGTCGATCTTCTCGAAGCGGCTCGCCCGCTCGATCTCGATGCCCTGGCTCTTCAACGCCTCCTGCGCCGCCGCGAACCACTCCTGCCCGCGCCGAGACTTGGTGTTCACGATGAGGACGGCGCGTTTGGGAGGGGGCGACCCGACGTTCTCGGAGGATAGATCGCGGACGTCGGGAAGGCTCACCCTTCCTTAGACGCCTTAGGGTTCCCTAGGCGCTTCTGGAGGGGCGCCCGCCTTCTTGAAGCTGAATCTCGGCTCCGTACCCTCTCGCAACCGCCGGAAGTTCGACCGGTGGCGGTAGACGACGAACATCCCAAGCACGAGAAAGATGGGCAGAAGCTGGTGCGAGACGCCGAGGAGGAAGCCGAACAGGACGACCGACAGGACGCCGACCGCGCTCGCGATCGCCATGTACCGCGTAGCCCACAGAACGAGCGCGAAGAGAGCGAAGCACAGTACCGCCACGAGCGGCGCCGTGCCGACGATCGCCCCCAAGGCCGTCGAAATGCCCTTTCCTCCCCGGAACCCTAGGAACGGGCTCGCGCAGTGGCCGACGATCGCTGCGGCGCCGATGAGGAACCACTGCGTCTGGGTGTCCAGCCCGCCCAAGGGCAAATGGAGCGTCGCGCGCGCCGCGAGCGTCGGGACAAGGCTCTTGAGCACGTCGAGGACCCACACGGCGAGCCCTGGCCCCTTGCCGAGAACCCGCCCCACGTTCGTCGCGCCGATGTTGCCGCTTCCCGCCTTGAGAATGTCCACGCCCCGCGCACGGGCCACGAGGACGCCGACCGGGATCGACCCGAGCAGGTAGGAAACGAGGATCAGAATTCCAAAGGTCACAGCCGTCGCACCCCCGATTCGAACAGCGCGCGTACCCGGTCGACAAGATCCGCGTGCTTTCGCAGAAGCGCGTTTCCGTCGGGCGATCCAATCGCCGCGGCAAGGCGGTCGAGGCGGTCCGGGTTCTCCGGCAGCAAGTCGCCCTCCACGTCCAGGAGCCAGAGACGGTGGCGGAGGTCCAGCAGCCAGCGGCGGCCTTCGAGCAGCGCGTCGCCCTCGACCACGTTGAGGTGGCCCTTCGCGACGAGCGCGGCGATCCGCGCGGGCATGAGCGAGGTGGGCGCGCGGTCCGCCGGATGCGCCATCTCGGTCAGGCGGACGAGCCACTCGATGTCGCCGAGACCGCCGCGACCCAGTTTCACGTCGCGCCGGACATGCGCGGGGCGGACCCGCTCGGTCTCGATCCGGCGCTTCATCCGCTTCAGTTCCGCAAAGTCCTCGACGTTCATGAGCCTCTCACGCGAGGCGTACAGCACCGTCTCCAGCGCCTTGGGCGAGCCCCAGACGAGCCTCGCGTGGCCCAGGGCGAACCGCTCCCAAAGCTCCATATCGCGCGCCGCGTAGTTCAGCAGGCCGTCGTAAGTCCGAACGAGGAGTCCCTTGCCGCCGTCGGGCCTCAGGCGGAGATCGGGGCGAAAGGGTGTGGTCAGCCGCGCTAGCGTCTCCTGCGCCGCCCGTTCCGCCTCCGCCTGGTCGCCGTCCGTGAGGAAGAGCAGGTCGAGGTCCGAGCCGGGCGTCGTCTCGCCCAAGCCGAGCGAGCCGAGCGCGACGACGTCGAGCCCCGGCGCGAGCGCATCATGGATCTCGGCGTCGGCGATGGCCGTCAGGGATTCCTCCAACGGGAAGCCGTCCCGCAGCGCCCACCGCGCCAACGTCCTCGTGAAGCCCAGGGAACCCTCCTCGTCGATCTCGCCGCTGACGATCTCCTCGGTGAGACCGAGGCTTCCCCGAAGGGAGTCCGCGAGCCGGGGAGCGGCGGTGAGAAGCGTCGCCACCCGTTCCAGGCTGCCCTCGTTGTCGCGCAGGCTGGCGTAGAACGCCTCGGCCTCGGGAAGTCCGTCGAACCAGGACCGGAGCGCGGGGGCGAGGCCACCCACGCGCGAGGCGACCGTCTCGCGCGCGTCGCCCGCCTCTGCGTCCAGGCGCAGGATGGAGTGGTACAAGGTCCCGATGGCACGCCGGTGCCTCGCCAGCGCACGGTCGAGGTGCCGTGCGTCGTGGAAGCCCATCGTCCGCGCGACCGCCGCCCGCCGGAAAGGGTCCTCCGGCATCGAGTGGGTCTGCTGGTCTCCCGTGAGCTGCACCCGATGCTCCAGCTTCCGCAGGAACGTGTACCCCTCCACGATCTCGTCCGCCGCCTCACGGCCGAGCCAGCCCGCCGCCGCGAGGGCCTGCGTCGCGGCGAGCGTCGCGGGCGAGCGTAGGGTCGGGTCGGCGCCGCCGTGCGCCCGCTGGAGCGCCTGCACGAGGAACTCCGCGTCCCGAATGCCGCCCGGACCACGCTTGAGGTCGTCGCCCTGGGCGAGCTCCTCGATCCGCGCCCGCGTGCCCGCCATCTCGCGGAGGGAGCCCTCGCCGAGCGCGGGCGGGAACGCGATCTCCGCCACCAGCGCCTCCCAGCGCGGCGCGAGCCACTCTCCCACGACCACGCGCGACCGGAGGAGCGCCTGCGCCTCCCACGCCTCCGCGTAGAGCCGGTAGTACGCCTCGACGCCCCGTGCCTTCGGCACGATCGCGCCCGCGCCACCGTAGGGCCGTAGACGCAGGTCGATGCGGTAGAGCGATCCGCGCCCCATCCGGTCGCTCAGCGCCCGCCCGTAAGCCTCGCAGAACCGGCCGAGCTCACGCTCCGTGCGCTCGTCAAGTTCGTCCCGAGCGACGTACACGAGGTCGACGTCGCTGGAGTAGTTCAGTTCTCTCCCGCCGAGCTTCCCAAACGCCACCACGGCCAAGGGCGGCTCCTCGGGCAGACCCTTCAGACGTGCGAGGGGCGGCCAGACCGCCTCCACGGCCAGCCTGAGCAAGGCGTCCGCGAGATCCGAGAGGGCTCGCCAGACGGTTTCCTGATCCCACATCTCCGCAAGATCGGCCACGACGATCGGCAGGATCGTGCGCTGGCGCAGGTACCGGAGGCGGTCGAGCGCGTGCGCCTGACCGTTCGCCGCCGCCAGGAGCCGCCGCCCCTCCGCCATGAGGCCATCCGCCGTCGGCGGCGCACCGATGCCGCCCGGCTCCAGCACGAGGCTCGCCAGCTCGGGGTTCTGGATCAGGGCATCGGCGAGCGGCTGGCTCGCGCCGAGAATGCCCAGCAACATGGGCGTCCGGACCGGCAGGTCGACGAGTTGGGCGAGGTGCAGACCGGGGCTGCCGGTCGCCCCCGCCCAGCGCTCGAGGTTCGTGAGCGCGAGCTCGGGCGCGGCGTTCCGCGCCAGCCCCTCCCGTAGCGTCACATCGAGGTCCCGGCCTGCCACGTTCGAGAGACGCTCGAACGCGCGGGCGGCGGCCTCGGGATCGCGGAACATCGGATGAGTTTGGCCTATTCCTCGCTCCACCCGAACGGTCCGGTATCCTGCGGGCGCGATGCGAAACACGCTCTGCGCCACGGCGCTCCTCACGATCGCCCTCCTCGGTGCGGGCTGCAAGAAGGCTTCCCCCCTCGTCGGCAAGTGGACGGGGCCGGTTTCGGCGAACGCGGCGGGCGGCACCGCGACCTACGAGTTCAAGCCCGAGGGCGGCTTCTCGCTTGCCACGCAGCAGGGCCCCGCCACGATCACGATGACGGGCGACTACAAGCTCGATGGCGAGAACGTCACGATCACCATGAAGGACGTCCAGGCGACGGGGCTGCCCGAGCAGGCCAAGGCGTTCCTCCCCATGATCAAGAAGAGCGCCACCGCCAAGCCGCTGAAGGCGAAGCTCAAGGTCGTCTCGAACGACGAGGTCTCCCTTGAGGGCATCGAAGGCGGCAAGGGCGCGGCCACCCTCACCCGCGTGAAGGAAGGCGCCTGAGCGCCGTGACCCTCGTCGTCTTCGACATCGGCGGCGTCCTCGTGCGCATCCGCCACACGTGGGACGACATCCTCGCGGCTCTGGGCGAGCCACCGCTCGCCCGCACGTCGGGGTGGCGCCACGCCGACTACGACCCGCTCTCGGCATACCAGGACGGCACGCTGGACGAGGACCTCTACCTGACGCAGATGGGAGGCGACCTCGGCCTCACCCCGGAGCGGGCGCGGGCGGCCCACGCCGCAATGCTTGAGGGCGACTACATCGGCGCGGCGAAGCTCGTTGAGGACTTGAAGGCGGCAGGCGCAAGGACGGCCTGCCTGTCGAACACCAACGCCCTGCACTGGACGACCCTCGTCGGCAGCCACCATCCGTCGATCCTGGCGCTGGACCGGCGCTTCGCCTCGTTCGAGATCGGCTTGAACAAGCCCGACCCGCGCGCCTACCGCGTCGTCGCCGACGCCTACCCGGAGGCCGAACGCAAGATCTTCTTCGACGACCGCCTAGACAACGTTGTCGCCGCGATTAACCTCGGCTGGGAGGCGCACCGCGTCGACCCGGACGGCGACCCGCCCAAACTCATGCGACAGATCCTTACCGAGAGCGGCGTCCTCTAGGCCTTTCGGCCTACAGATTTTTCCCATTTCGGCGGGCAGGGCTTTCGGCCTATCGACCCTCGTCCGGAGATGCGAAGCGCACCGTCGCTTTGGAGGAGCGACAACCTCTAGGACGGCGGGAGGGGAGAAAGTCAAACATCTTTTGCGTCTCCGCGACGTTGCGTCCTCAAGCGGCGGCTACAGCGACGCCAACTTGGGACCGGTGGTGTTCAGGTCACGATTCGCCGCAGAGAGGCGGAGGAGGCGGCCACCGAGATGAGCAACGCGAGCGTCATGAAGA
>CAXTOO010000230.1:0-6538 GCA_964245875.1 uncultured Fimbriimonas sp.
GGCGTGCTGGAACTGTCCGGTTCCACCGGCGCGGTCCCGGAGACGGAGGTCAGCGGCCCGACGCGGAGCGCGCGGGAGAAGCCCATCGTCTCCTCGTACGGCGAAGGTCCATGGGCGCGCCTGCCGACCATGCCATAATTATGGCATGGCACAGCGGAAGACCACGTTGATGCTCGACGATGCGGTTCTGTCCACCTACAAGGCTAAGGCGGCCCGTGCGGGGAGAAGCCTATCGAGCCTCGTCGAGGAGGCGATGCGCGTCTTCGATCGTAAGGAGGAAGAAGCGCCCCGGCCTCAGCGTTGGACGTTGCCCGTGGGGTCGTCAGGCGCATACATCGGGAAGGCCGACCGAACTTCAAACGCCGAGATGCTGGACCAGTCTGAGAAGCCCTATGGAATAGCCAACGTTGATCACCCCTGACGTTAACGTTCTCGTGGATGCGAACCGCCCTTCTTCGCCTCACCATGGGCTCGCAAAGGGTTGGCTGGAACTAGCGCTTGTGGGCGACGAAGCGTTTGGCCTCTGGGACGTGACGATCGTGTCCGCCTACCGTCTCCTGACCGACGCCAGAATTTGGACCGAGCCTGAAACCCCTGAATCAGCTTTGGCTTACCTCAATGGCATACGGAGTGCCCCGGCCACCGTAAGGCTCCAGCCTGGCCCACAATACTGGGCCATCTTCGAGGAACTTTGCCGCGAGGCTAACGTTCGTGGTCCTCTGACGAGCGATGCGATGCTCGCGGCCTTGGCCATCGAGCATCGCTGCCGCATCGCGACCTTCGACAAGGACTTTGCCAAGTTTAAGGGTTTATCGGTGTTCCGACCTACGCCGTGACGAGGCTCGGCAACGCTTCCTTCAGCAGAGTCGGGACGTCGCTTGTCCGGTCGGCGACCTTCGCGCCCGCGTCGAGGAGCGCGTCGACCTTGGACTGCGGGGTGCCGGTGCTTCCAGAAATGATGGCGCCCGCGTGGCCCATGCGCTTGCCCGGAGGCGCGGTGCGTCCGGAGATGAAGCCCACGACCGGCTTCTTCATCGTCTTCACGAACTCACACGCCTGCTCCTCGTCCGAGCCGCCGATCTCGCCGATCATCACCACCGCCTCGGTCGCCGGGTCCGCCTCGAACATCCGCATGATGTCGATGAACCGCAGGCCGGGGAGCGGGTCGCCGCCGATGCCCACGCACGTCGTCTGGCCGATGCCCGCGCGGGTCATCTCCCAGACGATCTCGTAGGTGAGCGTTCCGCTCCGCGAAACCAGTCCCACGTTGCCCGCCTTGAAGATGTGGCCCGGCATGATGCCCATCTTGCACTCTCCCGGCGTGATGATCCCAGCGCAGTTGCCGCCCAGCAGCTTCATCGTGCCGTTCTGCTTGACCCGGCTCACCACCCGCAGGCTGTCCTGGATCGGCACGCCCTCGGTGATGAGCGTCGCAAACGGAAGGCCCGCCGCCTCGCACTCCAGCACCGAGTCCGCCGCGAAGGGCGGCGGCACGAAGATGATCCCGGCGTTCGCGCCCGTCTTGGCGACCGCCTCGGCCACGGTGTCGAACACCGGAACGCCCTCGAAGGTCGTTCCGCCCTTCCCGGGCGTGACCCCCGCGACCACCTGGGTCCCGTAGTCGATCATCTGCTTCGTGTGGAAGCTGCCTTCGCGTCCGGTGACGCCGCAGACGACGACCTTCGAATCCTTGCCGACGAGGATGGCCATATCTTCCGAAAAGACTACCATTTCGGCCCAACCCGGTGTAGAATAACCTTCGGTCGCATCGTCAGACGCCGAATCCTCCGTGAGGGGGAGCGGGGGAACCGTACCATTGGGGCGAACGGAGGGGTCACAGCCTCCCAGGGCAGCTCTTGGCCCGAGCCCGACAGCTAACCTCGTAGGCGGCAGGGAGTTTCGATAACGCGCGCACGACGCCGGGAACCCATCGGGAGCCTGGAGGAGAAGAGGCCACAACGCCGTGGTTCCCAGCGCCGGGACGCTTGTCGGTGGGATCGAAGGAAGGGAAGGAGTAGGGACCCGAACCCCGCGCCCCTGGCCGCAAAGGCGCGGCGCCAGCGAGAGGTAGAGGTCCTTCCAACCCGTGGTGACTCCAAGGTCCGGGCCTCCGCAAGGAGGCCCTTGTCCTTTCAGGCCGTCCCCGCGTCCATCATCATCGCCTGCATCAGGTCGACCCGCAGCACGATCCCCATCAGCCGCCCGTCGTCCACCACCGGCAACAGGGTGAGGCCGCTCGCGAGCATCCGGTGGAACGCCTCCCCGATCTCCAGGTCCGCCGGAGCGGTCGTTGGCTCCTTCGAGGCGTGCAGCAGGGCCGGATCGCTCGCCATCGCCGTGATGCTGTCCCGCTGCGTCGCCGCCCGACAGAGATCGCCTTCCGTCAGCACTCCGATGGGCACCGCCTCGTCGTCCACGATCACGAGCGCGGGAAACTGGTAGACGTCCATCTTGTCCACCGCGTCCCGGACCGAGCTGAAATGGGTCAGCGTCGGAATGTGGGCGTGGAGCACCTCGCGCAGAGTCATCCGCCTATTGTGGTCACTCTCCCGGTGTACTATCTCTCCCGTGACCATCGACGTGGCCCTCATCGGCGGCACCGGCATCGGCGAACGCCTCGCCGCGCTCGGTGGAACGCCCGTCCACGTCCCGACGCCAGATGGACTCGTTCGCGGACGCGCCTTCGAGCATCGCGGCGTCCGGCTCCTCGCCCTCTCGCGCCACAGCGCGGGCCACAAGGTGCCGCCGCACCGCGTCGGATACGCCGCGATGGCGCGGGCCACCCGGCTCCTCGGAGCGAAGGCCTGCCTCGCGACCGCCGCCGTCGGCTCCCTTCGGCGAGAATGGGGACCGGGAACCCTCGTCGCTCCCCAAGACTTCCTCGACCTCACTTACCGCAACGTCACCCTGCACGAGCGCACCGTCGTCCACACCGACTTCTCCGACCCGTTCCCCGCCCGCGGCGCCCTCCTCCAAAACGGCGTCGTCGACGGCGGCGTCTACATGGGCCTCAACGGTCCCCGCTACGAGACGCCCGCCGAGATCGAGACCTTCCGCGGCCTCGGAGCCGACCTCGTCGGCATGACCGCCACCACCGAGGCGATCGCCTTCCGCGAAATGGGCGTCCCCTACGGCCTGCTCGCCATCGTGACCAACCTCGCCGCCGGGCTCTCGGACGCGCCCCTCGACCACGAGGAGGTCGTCGTCGAGATGAGGCGCAGCGGCGAGCGGGCCGTCGAGATCCTGCTCGAGGCGGCGGCGAGGCTCGACGCGTGAGCCTCAGCCGCCGCTCCTTCGCCCTCCACTTGGCGATGACGCCGGGGATCGGCGGACGCTCCGTCGTGCGCATCCTCGCCCGCAACGACCTCCTGAACCGCTCCGCCGAGGCGTTCCTCGCCCTCTCGCCCGAGTCGCTCCGAGAGGAGTATCGGCTGAACGTCCGGCAGGCCGCGAGCCTCGCGACGAGCCGGATCGACGCCACCACCATTCTCGAACGCCGCCTCGATGGCCTCGGCGTCCGGCTCCTCACCGCCGCCGACGCCGGCTACCCGGCGCTCGTCGAGGAGTTCGATCCCGACCCGCCGGGCGTCCTCTTCCTTCACGGCAACACCCGGCTCCTCCAGGCGCCGACCTTCGCCGTCCTCGCCTCCCGCGCGACCACGCCCGCGGGGTTGGAGCTCGTCGACCGGCTCACCGAGGAGGGCGTCCTAGGAGGCGAGACCCTCGTGACCGGACACGACCGACCGGAATACCAGCGCTCCGCCATCGTTCCCCTCCGCTGGGGCGCGCCCCGCGTCCTCGTGCTCGACCGTGGCCTCTTCCAGGTGCTCGGTCCCGATCTCAAGGACGAGGCCTTCCGCGCCGCCCGTCTCTGGCGCTACGAGTTCGACCCCGGCACCGATCTCGCCGTCTCCCCCTTCCGGCCCGAGGCGGACTTCATCGGCGTGAACAACCAGGTTCGCGACCGCCTCGTCGCATCGCTCGCCAAGAGGATCGACTTCGTCAACGTCGCGGAGGGCGGCAACATGGCCCGCCTCGCCCGTCTCGCCCTCAAGGCAGGCCGCAAGGTTCGCGTCGCCGAGGGCGTGGCGAACCGAGAGGCCCTCCTCGCCTCTGGCGCGACCGGGATCGACGAACCGCCCCCGCGCGTCGCCGAGGCGCGACGTCCGCTCTGACGTGCTACAATAGGATCGGCAGGGAGTCGTGTCCGAGTGGTCGAAGGAGCACGCCTGGAAAGTGTGTAGTCGGCAACGGCTCGAGAGTTCGAATCTCTCCGACTCCGCCATCCTTTTCCGATGAGCCCGACGCAGGCCGAGCAGGAGCGCAGGGATGAGATCGCCCGGCGCGTCCTCCAACACATCGCCGAGGGGCGGCGCATAGCTCTCCCGGCCTTCGATCCCGCGACCGCCCGCCCGAACGACCGCTTCGCCCTCGTGAACGTCGGGCTTGAACCCAACGAGTTCGCCGGCACCCTCGGCGGACTGCGGTACCAGTTCGAAGGCGAGGAGGACCTTCTCCACCTGATCGTCACCTCCGAAGGGGAGGCCGTGACCCTCGCCGAAGGTCAGCGGGTCGCCGCCTTCGTCCTCCGGGGCGTTCCGCCCGCCCTCATCTGGCTCAAGCCCGGCGAGCTCTCGCAGCACTTCTACGTCGGCCACGACGATCTGGTGGGTTCGTTGGTTGTTGAACCCGGTCCAACAACCAACAACCCTTGACCAAGTACCCTTTCCCCCATGATCCTCCGGGCCAAGGGCCTCCTGTTCGACCTCGACGGAACGCTCATCGACTCCCTCCCCGCCGTGGACCGCGCCTGGGGCCGGTTCGCCGACAAGCACGGCTTCGAGCGCGCGTACGTCCACGCCCGCATTCACGGACGACGGTCGATCGACTCCATCCGTGAGCTCGTCCCCCACGTCGACCATGACGCCGAGGACGCCTGGATGCGCGGACTCGAAAGCTCCGACACCGAGGGCGTCGTCGCCCTGCCCGGCGCGAAGGCGCTCCTCGAGTCGCTTCCGCTCGACCGCTGGTGCGTCGTCACGTCCGGCACCTCCGACGTCGCCCGCGCCCGCATGGCCGCCACCGGCCTGCCGCTCCCCCGCCATGCCGTCTACGGCGAGGACGTCAAGAACGGCAAGCCGCACCCCGAACCCTTCCTCCTCGGCGCGGCGCGGCTGGGCTTCTCGCCCGAGGACTGCCTCGGGTTCGAGGACACCGACGCGGGCATCGACTCCGTTCGCGCCTCCGGAGCGCGCGCCATCGCGGTGGGAAGGCCGCCGTTGCTCGACCTGGAGAGCGTCACGGTCACCGTCCTGCCGGACGGGTTGCAGATCGAGCTTCCTGAAGGGGCGGCGCTTTAAGATGGACAGCAAGACGCTGTTCGTCGCCAACCTCCCGTTCGAGCTGACCGAGGAGGAGCTGTACGGCCAGTTCGTGCCCTACGGCGTCCAGCACGTGCGGATCATCGACGAGAAGGGAATCGCGTTCATCGAGCTTCCCGCCGACCGAATCCAGGAGGCGATCGACGACAAGCACGACTCCGAACTCCACGGTCGACGGCTGAGGGTCAACGAAGCCCGCCCCCGCGAGTAGCCAAGGGAAACCCTGGACCAATCCTCTGGGGTGAAAGATCTCCACATAGGACGCAGAGAGCACTCGTCACCCGTCACTCCTCACCACACACTCCCCTACTCCCAAGCCACCAATTGCAGCTCCGCCGTCACCTCGACGTCCGGATGGAAGGGCACCACCCGGAGGGTGTAGCCCTGGTGGCCCGCCACGTCGCAGGCCACCTCGCCGCCGAAGCTCCAAACCGCGCCCTCCTGCGACACGGGCGAGAGCGTCTCCACCCGCGTCCCGAGAAGCTCCCGGTTCGCGCCCGCCTTGCCCACCAGCGCCTCGACGCGCACGTCGTCCGGCGTCAGCCCCCCCAACGCGACCTTCGCCTCCACCCGGATCGAGCCGCCCAACGGATTCGAACGCCCCGCGTCGTCGCCCGCCGACTCGACGCGGACCCCGCCCCACGCCGCCTTGATGCGGTCGCGCCAGGCGAGCGCGCCCTCCGCCCGCTCCACCCCCGCCGCCATCGCGCCGAACTGCGCCGACGCCGGCATGTAGAATCGCTTCGTGTACTCGGCGACCATGCGCGAGGTCGAGAACTGCGGCGCGTGGGCCATGATCGACCGCTTCACCATCCGGATCCAGTCGCGCGGCACCCCGCCGTCCACGCGGTGGTAGAACGTCGGCGCGATCTGCGTCTCGACGAGGTGGTAGAACGCCCGCGAGTCGAGCCAGTCCTGGTGCCCCTCGTCGCCCGCGTCGGTGCGCCCGCCGATCGCCCAGCCGAGCGAGGGGTCGTACCCCTCGTCCCACCAGCCGTCGAGCACCGAGAGGTTCAGGCCGCCGTTGGGTACGACCTTCATGCCGCTCGTGCCGCTCGCCTCGTGGGGGCGCCGCGGGTTGTTCAGCCACACGTCCACGCCCTGCACGAGCTTCCGCGCCACCCTCATGTCGTAGTCCTCCAGGAACACCATCCGGT
>CAXTOO010000231.1:0-6517 GCA_964245875.1 uncultured Fimbriimonas sp.
TGAGCAGGCGTCCACCATCCTGAGAAGCGAGAGGGGCAGCGTGACCGCGGAAGGGGGCGAGGTCGTGCTGGAGTGGGATGCCGGGGCGCTCCACGGACGAGTGCTGCGCCCCACGGTGCCGTTCCGCTACCCGGTGACCCTGCCGGGCGAGACGGAGAGCGACGAGTTCGGCTGGCGGCTCGCCGCGTTCCCCGTCGACGAGGCTGGGACGCCGGTCCGCGCCTCGCTCTCGGCGGAGATCGATCGGGCCGCCGCCAAGGGCGGGCTCTACTTCAGGGGCTTCGCGCCGGGCGACACGATGCGCCCCTTGGGCTTCGACGGCACGCGCAAGCTGAGCGACCTCCTCTCCGAGGCGGGCCTGACCCTCGCCGCGCGCGCGCGGCTGCCGATCGTGTGCGACCTCGTCGGCCCCCTCTGGGCGCCGGGCGTCTGCCTCGACGAGCGCGCCCGCCCGAAGGGTCTCGGGGCGATCGGCATGAGGCTGGAGCCGCTCTCCCTCACGCTCTAGGCCGTGTCCCGTGAATCCAAGCGTGGCCGGATGGAGGCTCGCCGGCACGACCCCGAAGGGGCCCCAGAAGGCGGCCGGGGGGCGAGGACCCCCGGTCGGAAGCTCCCCGGACCCGACCCCGGAGGGGTCGCACCGATTCACGGGACACAGCCTAGAGTCGAAAGGCCATAATGGGAAACGCGTTCCCGCGCTCGAACGTAGCGTAGGAGAAGGAAAGGCCGCGGGGCCTTGGAAGAAGAGTGAACAAGAGTCCCCTGAAGATCCTGGCCTCGGCCGTGTTCCTCATCGTCGTGTGCCTGCTGGCCGTGGCGATGCTCGGACCGTCCGCGGGCTCGCCCTTTGGCTCCAGCAAGAAGCCGTTCACCCAGAGCGAGCTGCTCGCCCACGCCGGCGACATCGAGAAGGCGTCCTGGCAGGGCAACACGATCGAGGGAACGATGAAGGACCACGTGGCCCAGTTCGAGGCCACCGTGCCCGACCAGAACAGCCAAGCGGGCGCGAACATCGCGAAGACCCTCACCGACAAGGGCGTGAACCTCGTCTACGCGACCCCGCCCGCGAGCGCGGCGCTCCTCCAGGTCCTCACCGCGATCGCCCTGCCGCTCATGATCGTCGGCCTGATCTACTTCCTCGTCCTGCGACCGGCGCAGATGGGGGGAAACCAGGCGATGAGCTTCGGCAAGAGCAAGGCCCGCCGGGTGGGCGAGACCGGCCCGAAGATCACCTTCGACGACGTCGCGGGCATCGAGGAGGCCAAGCAGGAGCTTTTCGAGATCGTCGACTTCCTGAAGAACACGCGCAAGTACGCGGCGCTCGGCGCGAAGATCCCGAAGGGCATCCTCCTGAGCGGCCCTCCCGGCGTCGGCAAGACCTACCTCGCCCGGGCCATCGCCGGTGAGGCGGGCGTGCCGTTCTTCCACATCAGCGGCTCCGACTTCGTCGAGATGTTCGTCGGCGTGGGCGCCGCCCGCGTCCGCGACCTCTTCGAGACCGCGAAGGCCCACCGGCCCTCCCTCATCTTCGTGGACGAGATCGACGCGGTCGGACGCCAGCGCGGCGCGGGCCTCGGCGGCGGCCACGACGAGCGGGAACAGACCCTGAACCAGCTCCTCGTCGAGATGGACGGCTTCGACCCCAACTCCGGCGTCATCCTCATCGCGGCGACCAACCGTCCCGACGTGCTCGACCCCGCCCTCCTGCGCCCGGGCCGCTTCGACCGCCAGATCGTGGTCGATGCGCCGGACCAGCAGGGTCGGCTCCAGATCCTGAAGGTCCACTCCAAGGGCAAGCCGCTCGACGGAGACATCAACCTCGAGGTGCTCTCGCGCGGAACGCCGGGCTTCACCGGCGCCGACCTCGCGAACATGCTCAACGAGGGCGCGCTCCTCGCCGCTCGCCGGGGCAGCGCGAAGATCCACCAGCAGGATCTGGAAGAGGCGCTCGACCGCACGATCGCCGGACCCCAGCGCCGCAGCCGCATCATCGAGAAGAAGGAGCGCGAGGTCCTCGCGTACCACGAGGCGGGCCACGCCGTCGTGGGCGAGCTCCTGGAGCACTCCGACCCCGTGTACAAGGTCACGATCCTGCCGCGCGGGATGTCGCTCGGCTCGACGATCTCGCTTCCCGAGGTCGACAAGTACATGGTGAGCGAACAGCAGCTCCTCGACCGGATCGCGATGACCCTCGGCGGGCGCGTCGCGGAGGAGGTCGTGTACGGCGAGATCTGGACCGGCGCCAGCAACGACCTGGAGCACGTCACCCGCATGGCCCGCGCGATGGTGTGTGAGTACGGCATGAGCGAGAAGCTCGGCACCCTCGCCCTCGGACGCCGCCACAGCAACCCGTTCCTGGGCCGCGACTATGGCGAGGACCGCAACTACAGCGAGGACGTCGCCCGGCAGATCGACGACGAAGTCCGCGCGATCGTCGACCGCTGCCACATCCGCGCCACCGAGCTCCTGACCACGCACCGCGAGAAGCTGGACAACGTCGTGCGCGCCCTGCTGGAGGTCGAGACCCTCACCCGCGACGAGTTCCTCGCCGTCATGGCGGGCCAGCCCGCGCCCGTCCGGTCGATGCCGGAGAGCGACGACAAGCCGACGCCGAACGCGCCGGCGGTCGAGGAGAAGAAGCCCAAGGGCGCGATGGCCCCGCCCCGCCTTGAGCCGGGAACGGCTTAAACGCCGGGAGAAAAGAGAAGGGGAAGAGGACGTTTCGGTCCTCTTCCCCTTCGCTACGCCTCCTCATCCATCTCAAACACCGGCCCCTTTGGGAGCATCGGCAGACGCGCGCCCTTCGGGACCAGGACGGCGTGGTCGCGCAGAACGCGGAAACGGTCGCACTCGGCATCGGTGACCACCAGGATCGGGCCGTCCTTCGGGAAGTCGGCGGCGGACTCCAGCAGGTCGATGCCGGGCTGGAGGATGGTGCCACCCCGACCGACGACGCGGACCCGATCGGCGATGGCGTCCGCATCCAGGTAACCCTGGTCATAGGCGCTCGCGTCGCAGAAGACGACGCGAACCTTCGGGACCTCGCGCGAGGCGGAACCCCGATCAGGTCCTCGGGAGCGAGTTGGGAGCAGAGCATCGAGACGCAGGCGAGGCCGACCTCGGTCGCAAAGGCGCGGACGAGGGACGACTTGCCGATGCCGGGCGGACCCCAAAGGAACACCGGGCGCACCACGGCGACGTTCAGGAGGAACGCGGGAAGCGCGGCGGGCGTGAGGGTGACGGCGGCGTTCAAAGCCTTTCAGGATGGCGTGAGCGGAGGGAAAAACGCGAGACGAGGAGGACTTTCGGCCCGGCAAGGCGGTCTTTCAGGGTGCGTTCGGGCCATAGAAGAAGACGGATGCGTGACGTTATCGAGCGACGCAGGGTCCGTCAAAGGCTCCAAGGCTTGCTGAACGAGGGGGACGGGAAAACCGCCTTTCCGGAGTGGAACACGAGACCATAAAGAAGGCGTGAAGACAGGGTGAATGTGTCTCTAGACGCTGGGGCGGAAAACGTTAACCGCCCCCCATCGGACGATCAAGGGCGACGTACGATGCGGAAACCCTTGGGTGGGTTGAAGGCGAACACCGCGGCGGGGATCGTGGCCGGGTAGGTCCAGACCTTGCGCCAGCTGGGTAACCATCCCGAGCCGGCTCGGTCGTAAAAAGTCCAAGCGAGGGGGCGTCCGGACTCGGCGAGACGCAGGACGCTATGCCGCATGGGGCTGACGGCAGGGTTTCGGGGCTCGATGAGGACGCTCGTCTCGCCGTTACCCTCCGCCGTTCGGATGAGGCGATAGGCCGGCTTGTCGTACCGCGCGAGGGTGGCGAGTCCGTCATCGATGCGGTCGATGGCGAGAGTGCCGGGCGAGACCTGCGCGCGGCGCTTGGCCCACTCGATCGCCCAGCCGACGCGACCGTCGAAGCCGAACTCGACCAAATTGCCCGAACGCTCGCGGCGCTTGACCCCGGACTGCCAGGTCGTGATCATGTCGGCCTTGTGCCACCTTCCCCCTCCGTAGGTCTCGCTCGTCGAGATCGCGGCCGGGGCATCGTTCAAAGCCCTTGCGGCCCGTAGAAGGGGCGACGCCTCGGCGGAAGTCGCTCCCAGGCGCAGAACCGTCGCGCCAACGGCGAGGGCGGAGGCCAGCCCGGCGAGGGCGGGCCAACGTCCGGCTCCCCTCTCCCCTCTGGGGGAGAGGGGGTGGGGGTGAGGGGCCAGGAAGGCGGCGATGGCGTTCTCGATCCCGTCGGTCGGGCTTTCTTTACGGAGGATGGTTTCAGGCGTTCTCATGGGTGGGCTCCTTCGGGGGCGGACGGAAGCCCGCGCTCCGGTCGTCTTCGAGGACGGCGCGGAGGCGGGCGCGGGCGGCGTGGCATCGGCTCTTGACCGTGCCCTCGGGAATGGCGAGCAGGTCGGCGGTCTCGCGGGTGGAGAGACCCTCGACGCTGCGGAGGAGAAACGGGTCGCGCAGTTCGGCGGGGAGGCTTGCCAGCGCGTCTTGTAGGATCAGGGCCGTCGGATCGTGCGCTACGGCTGGAAGGGTCTCGTCGAGAGGCAGGGTGGGACGGGCGTCGCGCCGCCAATGAAGGCACTCTCGAACGGCGATGCGGAGAAGCCAGTTGCGGAGCGGGCAATCGAAGCGGAACCGGGGCAGGCCTTCGTGGGCGCGGACGAAGGTCCGCTGGGCGAGGTCCCTCGCGTCGTCGGGGTGGCCCGTCATGTGGACCAGGAGGCGCAGGACGGCCGGGTAGTGGTCGCGGACGATCCGCTCGGCCTCGGCGGCGTCGCCCCCAAGGGCCTTCCCCACCCGCAATCTTTCCATCGGTCCCACCATTCCCGACCTTACCGAGCCGGTGGCCTCGCGATTGGTTCGACGAACCGTAGGAAGTGGTGGATGCGCGAGGCTTGGCTGCTGTTCCCCCACACGCTGTTCGAGCAAGTCATCGAGGACGCGGCCGGGCGAGAGATCCGGCTGGTCGAGCCCGCGCGGTTCTTCACCCAGTTCCCCTTCCACCGTCAGAAGCTCTTCCTCCACCGCGTGTCGATGGCACGGTTTGCCGAGCGGCTGGGCGCGCGGCACCTCACGCTCGAAGAATGTCCGACGCTCGACGAAGCGCTCGACGGATTGGAGGGGCGCGTCCATGTGTACGAGATCGTGGACGACTCGCTGGAACGCGACCTGCGGGACGCGTGCGCTCGTCGCGGGCTGAAGCTCGTGGTCCACGCCAGCCCGGGGTTCCTGACGCCCCTGGAGGACGGACTGGCCTACGCGCGGCGCGTGCTCGCCTCCGCGAACCCGCAACTCCTCGCGCACGACTTCTACCTCTGGCAGCGTCGGCGGATAGGCCTGCTCCTGGAGGCGGACGGAAGTCCCACCGGCGGGCGCTGGAGCTTCGACGCGCAGAACCGCGAGCCCCTGCCGCGGAGCGTGCCCACGCCCGCCCGTCCAACCTTCCCACCGCCCGAACCCCAGGCGGCAGAGGCGGCGACCTGGATCGAGGCGCGGTTCCCCCACGCGCCGGGCGAGCTGACGCCCGGCCTCTACCCGACCTCCCACGCCGAGGCGCGCGAAGGGCTGGACCACTTCGTGCGCTACGTGCTGGCGAACTTCGGGCGGTACGAGGACGCGATGCGGCGCGACGAGTCGTTCCTGTTCCACTCCGTCCTCACGCCCTCGCTGAACACGGGGCTTCTGACGCCGCAGGAGGTCTTGGACGCCGCGCTGGCGGCGCGCGACGACGTGCCGATCGCGTCCCTTGAGGGCTTCGTACGGCAGCTCGTGGGATGGCGCGAGCTCATGCGGATCGCCTATCTGACGATCGGTCGTCGCCAGCGGACGGCCAACGCGCTGGGCCACGCCAAGCCCCTGCCCGCCGGCTTTTGGGACGGCACGACCCGCCTCGCCGCGGTCGACGCCGTCGTCCGGCGGGTGCTGAGGACGGGCTACGCGCACCACATCGAGCGGCTGATGGTGCTGAGCGGGGCGATGCTCATGCTGGAGGTCCACCCGGACGAGGTTTACCGCTGGTTCATGAGCCTGTTCGTGGACGCCTACGACTGGGTGATGGTGCCGAACGTGTACGGCATGGGCCAGTTCGCGGACGGCGGCCGGATGAGCACGAAGCCCTACTTCGCCGCCTCGGCGTACCTGCACCGGATGGGCGACTGGCGGCGCGACCCCTCCGACGCGGTGTGGGACGCCCTCTACTGGCGGTTCGTGCAACGGCACCGCGCACTGCTCGCCGAGAACCCCCGCACCTGCGAGGCGGTGCGCGCCTGGGACGAGACCCCCCGCGAGCGCAAGGCCGCGCTGGGTCGTGCACTCCGGGACTGGCAAACCTGAACGAGCAGCCCCCTCCCTACGCCGAAGGCGTGTAGTCGGAGGCGAAGCCTTCGGAGGGCGTCCTAAAGCGCTCCGAGGGCTTCGCCCTCCTCTCACTTTCGGCGAAAACTCATGGGAGATGGCTTACAAAATCGTCCGCCGAGTGCGATAGAGACGTGACGCGACCGTCCT
>CAXTOO010000232.1:0-6439 GCA_964245875.1 uncultured Fimbriimonas sp.
ACTTGCGCTTCGTCTTATCGAAGCCCTGCTCGACCTTCTTCGCGTCGAAGTGCCACACCGGCGAACCGGAGCGCTGGTAGAAGCACTGGTACGAGCTGAGCAACGACGCGATGAGGCGACGGCTGGAACGGCGGACGACGTTGACCTCCGCGAGGAGAGTGAGGTAGTCCGCGCCCTTGGGCCAGTGCGACATCACGCCGATGAGCACGTCGAGGGTGGGCTTGCCCTCGGAGTCGAGCGCCAATTGGCGAAGCTCCTCCATGCGGGCCGACGAGATGTAGACGACGGGGTCCGGCTGGTCGAGCCACTCGAAGTCGAGCACGTTCGGGCGCGGGGTCTTCGTGAGGGTGAAGACGGCGCCGTTCTCGACCGGCTGCTCGATCCACCAGTCGAAAAGGTTCGTGATGAGCCTCGAGCCCGTGTCGATCCACGCCTGCAGCTCGCGTCCCTGTGGATCGACGAGAAGAAGCTCCTGCACGGTCGGTTCGGTGGCCAGCCAGCCCGTGGGGATCTGCGCGAGCGGGAACGTGCCCAGCTCGCGGTGGATCGAGCGCAGGACGAGGCGCACGGTCTCGGGCATCGTCTTCGGCGCGGGCTGGACGTCCTCGTCGAGGACGTCCACGGCCAAAGGATGCTGGAGAAGCTTCCGGAGGGTCTGGCTAAGGCCCTCGTCCGTCAGCTCGACGTCGACGGGCTCGCCCTCCTCGTCCTTGTTCTCGGTTTCGACGAAGTGGAACGGCTCCGGCACCTCGGCGGTGTCCTCGGGCACGTCGCCGACCTTGCGGAAGCGGTCGCCGCCGACCCAGACCACGTCTTTGCTCGTGGCGAGGGCGACCTTGATGTTGGTCATGTCGTCCGGGAAGGTCTTGTTCGACGGCGTGATCTCGTAGAACTCCTCCAGCAGGCGGGTCGCGGTGGTCGTCTGGCCGTCCCGTCCCAGGATGCGGGCGACGATGCGGTCGATGTCCTCCTTCTTGACGTCGATGGGGGCGGCGTCCTCGACCTCCACCTCGGGGGTCAGCCGATCGGCGACGCGCGAGGCGGTGGTGATCCAGCGCTTGGCGTCCTCCTCCGGGTGGATCGTGCCGTCGGGCGAGAGCACGAAGCCGGGCACCGAGAGGACGGTGGCCTGGAACACGCGGGCGTCGAACATCAGCACGCGGCGCGGGTCGTCCGAGTTCACGGCGGCGAAGGCGGCGGCGCCGAGGGTGCGGAGCGAGATGGGGGCGGTCGCCTTCAGTGCGGCGGCGACGGCGTCCTGGCTGCGCCAGTCGACTTCGCCCAGCTTCGTCTGCGCCTCCGCGAGGCTTTCCGGCGAGACGCCGTTGAGAAGAAGCGCGCGCTCCAGCCGCTCGTCGTCGGCCTGGAAGCCCCAGACGGCGAGCGAGACGCGGCCGTCGGGCAGGGGCACGAAGGCGAGGTCGTTCTCGATGAGTCGCTTGATCGTGCCTTCGAGCGTGGCGGCCGGGATGTGGCGGACGCGCGACGCTTCGGCGACGAGCAGGTCCATGCTGACGGGACCTCCGATGCCGTTCAGGATGAGGGCGATGACCTCGGCGAGGGGTCGTCCCTCGCCCTGCAGGCGCGCGGCGGGCACCCAGCGGCGCTCGTGGTAGGCGAAGCGGTCGGAGTCGCTCGCGAGGAGCGCGCGGACGGCGGCGAGGCCGAGGCCGGTGTCGGAAAGTCGCTCGGCGAGCTCTCCCAGCTTCACGACCGACTCCATTTCGGTCAGTTGTTCTAGAATCAGGCGATCGGCGTAATCGACCGCGAATCGCTCTTCGGGCTTGATGGCGACAGGCTTGGCCAAGGGTTCCTCGTTACGGGGCACGAAAGGGCGTAAGCCGTTTTTCGTGCGAACAGAGATTATGGCATTTTCCCCGGCTAGGAAGCTACGGCACGGCGTACACTAGGTCATGTCCCACTCGCGGCGCGCGTTCACGCTGATCGAGCTCCTCGTCGTCATCGCCATCATCGCGGTTCTGGCGGGCATCCTCTTCCCGGTGTTCGCCCAGGCGAAGCGGGCCGCCAAGAAGACGGTGTGCATCAGCAACCTCAAGCAGATCGGCTCGTCGATCGTGCTCTACATGGGCGACAGCGACGACGTCTTCCCTTCCGCGCTGGACGCCTCGGATAAGTATTCGTCGCAGATCTGGGAGTCTCAGCCCCAGTGGCGGGAGCGCATCGAGCAGATGCCGATGCTCCACGAGGTGCTCCAGCCCTACCTGAAGAGCAAGGAGCTTTTCCGCTGCCCCAGCGACATCGGCGCGAAGTATCTGGACAACCACTGGCCGGAAAAGATCAACGCGGACAACAATATGTACGGCAAGTACGGGAGCAGCTACTTCTTCCGCACGGAGATCGCGTTCAAGTACTTCACCCAGACCAAGTTCAAGCTTCCGGCGGACATCAATGTGCTGTTCGACGGGGCGGGCCACTGGCACGGCGATGGCCGGGCGCTCGCCGAGGGCGATAGCGGCCTCGTGGTCGGCTCGCTGCTGAAGACCTACCGCTACAACACGCTCTTCGGCGACTTCCACGCGAAGAGCCTGAACTACGACCGCCTCGAAGCGGCGTGGCAGACGCCGCTGGAGTAACGGTGCTCCCCTCAGCTCTACCCCGGAGGGGAGAGGGAGTTTAAGGTTCGCGGGGCGGGGAGGTCTTCCCTGCCGCCGCCGCCATCCCGAGGATCGCGCCCAGGGGCGAACTCTTCATCTTCTCCGTGCGCTGTGCGATCCGCTTCTGGAGGTCGTCGGGCAGGTTCGTCAGGCTCACCTGCTGGCCGTCTTTCGGCGTCCGGTCGTCGTTCAGTGAGGCGGCCACGAAGGCGCCGGGCGCGACGTATCCCTTGAGGCTCCAGGCGGTGCGGCTGCCAAGCCGCCCGTTGTCCGGGAGCTTGAGGGCCTTCTCCATCTCCTCGCTCGCACCGTTCGAGCCCAGCAGGCGAAGGACCGCAAACGTGTCGGCGTCGAGGGTCGAGGCGCTCGGACCGTCGGTCGCGAGGGGCCGGACGATCGGCTCGGTCGCGACGCTCGCCTGGAGATAGCCGTTCGAGGGAAGGCCGCCGGGCGCGATCTCCGTCGGCTCGTCGCGAACGTCGGTGCTCCCCCCGCCCATCGCCATCTTCATGCCGATGCTGATCGGATCAGGCTCGTTCGACACTCCCTCGCGCTCGACGGTGACCCCGCCGGACGCGCCGTAGAGCATCGACTGTAGGGCGGCCTGACCGCCCCGCGCGATCGCGTTGAAGGGGATCCTCGCGCCGCTGGCGAGGCTCTGGCGCTGCGTCGGCGCGAGGGCGGCGTAGAGGCGGAGCGCGTCCCAGGAGACGATGCCCGACATCGAGTTCATGGTTCCGGGAACGAAGACGGTCAGCATCGCCATCGAGAGCGGATTCTGGGAAGGCTCCGGCGTCGCGGCGGCGAAGGCGGAAAGCTCGTCGAGGCTGGGAACCTCGTGATCCTCGACCGCGCGCAGGATCGCGCCGAGCGCGCCTCGGTCCAGGCGCGTCCGCCGCGCGGTCTCCGGCTCCGCGGCCTTCACGACGAGGAACTCCGCGTCGGGGACGAGCCGCATCGGGCCGCTCTTCAGGCTCTCCTCGACGTCCTCGACCGTCTTCGGGGGCGCGGCGCTCAGCATGGCGGGGTAGGCGGCGTCGGGGATGCAGGCGACGACGGGCTTTCGGCGGGCCTTCGAGAGGGCGACGAGGCCCTCGCCGGGGATCAGGGCGAGGGGATCGTTGGCCGATGGGGACAGAAGAAGCTTCTTCAGGGACGCCGAGGGCTTGGGTCCGCGGGCGACGCCGCCCTTGCCGGAGAGGCCGGGCAGGCTGGAGAGTCCGGCGAGCGACTTGGCGTCCTCCGAATAGGCGATGGGCGTCGTCTTATCCCCCGAGGAGCCGGTCTTCGCGCCGGTCAGCGCTGCAAAGAGGCCCATCATGTCGCCGTCGAGCGAGCCCGTCTCCTCGATGAGGACCGAGCCGTCGGCGCCGTACGCCCGAACCTCGAGCCGGACGTTGAGCCCCGAGCCGCCGAAGAACGGCAGCGCGCCGCGGCTGGCGACCACGATCACCTTCGTCGGCTTGCCTAGGATCGGTCGCGACATCCGCTTGAAGCGGTCGCCGAGCGGGCCCTTCATCACGGCATCCAAGCCCTCCGGCATGGATGCCGTGTCGGACGCCATCTTGCGCGCGCTCTCGTTGTGCTGCGCGACCCACTTGGCGACGATCGCGGTGGGATCGCCGCGGAGGGGCCGCTGGGCCGGGGTGGCGCCGGTGGCGAACACGATGCGGTCGCCGGACGACATCGCGGCCACGGCGGCAAGGTCGATCATCGGCAAGAACGCATCGACGGATCGGCCGCCCATGAACGCGCCCATGAGTTCGGATTCGGCGCCGTCTTTGGGAGCCGCCTTCTTCTTAAGGTTCTCTTCGATGGCTTGCCGTCGCCGGGCGCGTTCGGCGGAAGCCTCGACGGAGCGCGCGCCGCCGTCGGCGACAAGCCGGAGGCCGCCCTCGACCGGCTGCCACGCGGCGGTCGCGGCAACGGCGAGCCGCGCGAGCACGTCGCCCAGACGCGCGTCCTGCACGCTGACCATCAGGACCTCGTTGCCGAGTGCGGGCGAGACCTCGAGGTGGCGGCCGGTCGCCTTGGCGAGCTCCGCCACGAGTGCCGGCGCTCGCGCGACGCGCGTGAGGGTCAGTCGGGCGTCCGCGTCCTGATAGAGGTGCATAGGGCCATTCTATCGCCTCTTGCGGCGGCGCCATTCCGAAAGACCTATGAAGGCGATCGCGCCGCAGAGATCGAGCAGGACGTCCCACGCCGAGCCGGTTCGGTTCGCGTAGGCCGACTGGCGCAGCTCGTCGAAGGAGGCGAGCGCCAAGGCCGCGAGGAGGGCGGTCCGGATGGCTCCGACGGGCGGGGTTCCGACGGCGCGCGACGCGCCGAGGGCGGTCCAGGCGACGGTGCCGTAGAAGGTGAAGTGGACGCCCTTGCGGAAGAGGTGGGTGACCGTCTCGGCGGCGTCCTGGCCGAGGCCGTGGCGCTGGAGCCACGCGACCATCGGGTCGCCTCCGCCGTGGCCGCTGCTGAGGTACGCGACGAGCCAGAGTTCGAGGGTGAGAGCGATCAGATAGGGCTTCGGCTTGCCGGGCCGCGACAGGAACAGCACGGCGCCGGTCGCGGCCAGGAGCGGAGGAAGGCTCTCGCAAGCAGGGTGCAAGCCTCCGGCGTTCAGCCAGAGGGCGACGGCGCCTGAGAGCGTCGCGACGAGCCACGCCGCGTAGCCCGTTTCGCCGCGAAGCGGCGAAAGCTCGAGGGCGAGCGGCAGGGCGATCGCGAGCAGGAGCGGGGCCGCGCTGCCGTAGAAGGCGGCGAGGAGAACGACCACGAGGTGCGCGACCGCCCAGCGCCAGCGCGCGGGCAGGCCGCGATCAGTCGCCAACGCTCACCGTCGTGTGCGGCATGAGGCCGAACAGGTTCGTCCGCAGCCCTTTCACCCGCGGCGACACGAGCATGGGGGTGCGCTCGAAGTAGAGCGGCAGCCGCGCGGCGTCCTCGATCGCGATCCGCTCCGCTCGCCGATAGAGCCCCGCCCGGTGCGCGGGGTCCGGGTCCACGTCGGCCTCGGCGCAGAGACGGTCGAAGTCGGGGTTCGCGTAGCCGTCGTGGTTCAGCTTGCTCGTCGAGGTCATCAGCAGGCTGAGGAAGTTCTGCGGATCGAGGTAGTCGGCGTACCAGCTCATCAGGCCCATCGCGAGCCGGTCCTGGTTGCGAAGCTGGAGGTACGCGCCCCACTCGTAGGCGCGTGGCGAGACCGGTGCGCCGATCTCCTTGCGCCACGTCGTGGCCGCCGCCTCGCAGGCGAGCCGCGCGTCCGGACGTCCAGAGCGGTAGGCCAGTTCCAGCGTCGGCAGGCCCCTGCCTCCGGGAAAGCCCGCCGCCGCGAGCAGCGCCTGCGCGGCCTTCACGTCGTGCGGCAATCCTCTGTAATCCTTCTGATAGCCCGTCACTCCGGGCGGGACGAGGCCGTGGGCGGGCGTCTCGCCCGTGAGCAGATCGTTCACGAGGCGGTCCGCGTCGAGCGACATCGCGAACGCCCGGCGGACCCGCACGTCGCGGAACGGCGCGTACTCGCGCTGGTTCATCAGGAAGTAGTAGATCGCGGGCCGCGGCTCGTAGCGCAGCTCGGCCTTGAGCCTCGGATCGGACTCGGCGCCCGCGACGTCGCCGCGCGGAAGGCCGACGAGGTCGTAGCTGCCGTTCTTGTAGCCGCTGAGGCGCGTCGCCGCGTCGATCACGACGGGCCGGACGATCCGCGCTAGCTCCGGCTTGCCCGCCCAGTGGCCGTCGAACGCCGAGAGGTCCACCTGGGAGTCCTCGGCCACCTTCACGAGCCGGAACGGCCCCGTGCCGACCGCCTCGCCGGGCGTCCGCATCTCCTT
>CAXTOO010000233.1:0-6418 GCA_964245875.1 uncultured Fimbriimonas sp.
TAGGGGACAAGGGACAGGAGGGTGTACCTCGTCCCCTTACTGGCTCAGCAGGCTCCGGTCGTTGAACGAGATCGTGTACGTGCTCTGGTGGGTGACGAGCGACACGACCATCCAGATCGTCTCCGCCGCGTACTCGGCGAGCAGGATGCCGAGGGCCACCTGCCGCAATCGCTCGTAGCCCGAGAGGCCGTAGTAGCGCTGGACGAAGTTCTTCGCGAACAGCGCGATCAGGAGGCCGAACCAGTAGTAATCGACCCCGAAGTTCATGCTGAGGAGGTAGCCCGCCGGGTGGAGCGGGAAGCCGGGGAAGCGGAACCGGACGAGATCGAGGACGAGGACCACGGCGAAGCCGAGGATCGTCATGCCCATGCCGGTGATGTCGGGGCCGTGGCGGTCGGCCAGGATCTTGTCGAGGAAGCCCACCGGCTCGGGCCACGGGTACGCGCCCGTCCGGTAGGCCTTCGTGACGTTGAACCAGTAGCAGAGGAAGATGCCTAGGATCGCCGCGCCCGCGATGGCGAAGAACACCGACCGCTGGCGGAGCCGCTCCTGTTGACCCATTTTCATCGCCTCGAGCTGCACGGGCATCGGATGGCACCGGTACATCCGGTTCATCATGATCCAGCCGCCGGTGACCCACGTCGCCTGCCGGTCGGTGAGCCAGCGGTTCCCGAGGAAGCGGCCCAGCATGGAGTTCACGCCGAGGAACGCGAACTCGTGCGTGGGCGGCCCGACCTGCGCCCGGACGCGCGTGAGGACGGTGGAGAAGACGAGGAACAGCAGGACGTAGGCGGTGGCGTAGGCCGGGTTGAGGTCGCCGAAGCGGACGCCGAAGAGGGCGACGGTGCCCGTGCAGAGGAGCAGCCCGGCGAAGGCGTAGGTGTGCCGGATGCCGCCGTCGGCGCTCGGCGCGCGGGTGCGGATGTCGCGCCACACCTCCTTCAGGTACTCGCGCGACACCCAGACCGCGCCGAGGAACATCGCGAGGACGGCGCCCCAGGTCTGCTCGTCGAAGTAGGGCGGGCCGGGGTTGATGCCGGTGCCGGAGAAGGTCTCCTGCGGGATGCCCTGCGCGGCGAGCGCGATGTGGGCGGCCTTGCGCAGGAGGAAGAACACGACGAGCGAGAAGAGCAGGTCGCTCGGCATGAACAGGCCGATCGCCGCCATGAAGGGGTAGATGGAGAGTCGGAAGTCGCCCATCTGGTTCAGGGGCGGCTCGTGGAAGAAGCCGTTGACGAACAGCAGGTCCTTGACGGGGATGTGGGGCAGGTTCGGGTAGAGGTAGTTCAGCCCGTTGAGCATGTCGATCGCGAACATCGCGCCGAAGGCGATCCACATGGGCCGCGAGCGCCACATCCCGCCGCTACCGCCCCCTTCGCTCATCGCGACCGGGAGCTGGATGAGGGGGAAGACCAGCCGCTCGCGCTGGGTCCATGCGCCGCGCATGAGGCTGTTCACGCACTGCATGGCGAGGGTGAGGGCGCCGATCATGAGCGCCCAGGGCAGGACCTTGGGCAGATAGGCGGTGACGAACCGCCCGGTGGCGTAGCCGAACCCTTTGCCGCCGCCCTGGATGTCGGCGGTGACGGCCGGGTCGGCGATGACCATCGACGGCGGCATCTCCTTGAGGAAGTAGTTCTTGACGGTGTCGTTGGTCTTGGCGGTCTCCGGCAGGGCGAACATCGTCATGTGCGGGATGCCGACCCACTCCGCGGCGACGACGCCCGCGACGCTGGCGATCGCGAAGATGGCGATGAGGTCGCTCTGGGAGAGCGCGAGTCGGGGTGCGAAGCGCCGGAGCGGGGCGTTCGCGATCACGCACGCAAGGAGCGCCGCGATGGGCGGCACGGCGAGGGAGAAGATGACCGACTGGGGCGCGTTGGTGGAGGCGTAGCAGACCGGGAGGCACAGGAGGAACCCGACGACGAGCGCGCGGAGGCGAATGCCCTTGAGGGCGTTGGGTTCGTCGGGTGCCGTCATCGCCATCCGCGCCTATTGTAGCCGAAGGCGGCGATGGTCTCCAGAGTCTTGCGCCGTGGACCTCCGCGAAACGATACCATGACCGTGAGCCGTCTGGAAGGTAAGCCATGCGAAGCCTGCAACTCCAACTTCCCGATCCGGTGTACGACGAAGTGCAGCGTGCGGCGAATGCCGCCGGCTTTGCGGACCTGGAAACCTACGTCGTCGATCCGATCTCCCAGGAGACGGAGAACTTCGACCATCTTTTCACGCCCGAGCGGCTCGCGATCATCGACCGCGCCGACGCGGAGGTCAAGGCGGGACATTTTCGGACCATGGAACAGTACGAGGCGCGGCTCGCTGAGATGAAGACGGCGTGGAAGAAGGCCAACCCGAGTTGATCCTCATCCTCTCAGAGGAAGCCGAGACCGAACTCGTCGAAATCTGGTTGTACAACGCCAAGCGATACGGTCCCGCCCACGCCGACAGCTACGAAGCGTTTCTCAGAGAGCGGATCGACGCGCTCGGGACGGACCACGGCGAGGGACGCCCGATTCCGGGCCGACCGGAACTGCGCCAGATCACGATACGGCGAGCCGCCGAGGCCACGGCCACATCGCGATCTACCATGTCACGGCGACCACCGTGTGCGTTCTCCACGTCTTCCACACCGCGCAGGATGTCGCCGGGCGGCTGGCGGACGAGTCTTAACATTCGAACGTGGCGATGGTCTCCCGACCATCGAACCCTCCGCCGCTTTGCTAAAGTAGAGCGATGGACGACATCCAGCGAAGGCGAGGACGTTCCCTCCCGCACTGGATCAAGCCGCGCGGCACGTATTTCCTGACCTTTCGAACCGCAGACTCGTTGCCGGCCAATGTCGTCCTGCGGCTTCGGGAGGAGTTCGAAGCCGACCTCCGCGCCCTTGTACGACGATTGGGCCGAGCGCCCGAGGAGGAGGAGACGCGGGCCTTGAGGACCGAGCGCCATCGTCGCGCGGAGCGGCATCTGGACAAGGGTTACGGGGCTTGCCACGTGCGCGATCCGCGCGTCGCCGCGCTCGCCACCGACGCGATCCGGTTCTTCGACGGCGACCGCTACGACCTCCACGCATGGTGTCTCATGCCCAACCATGCGCACGTCCTCCTGACCCTGTGCGACGAGTGGTCGCCCATCGAGGTGGCGGGCTCTTGGAAGAAGTTCTCCAGCCGCCGGATCAACGTCGTCCTCGGGGTGTCGGGTTCCTTCTGGCAGGAGGAGGGGTTCCACCATCTGGTGAGAGGGCCTAACTCGTTTGCCCGTGTCCGGCGGTACATCTGGGACAACCCGGCGAGCGCGGGAGTGTGCGACTGGCCTTGGATCGGCGGCGACGGCAACCTTCCGCAAGGATGGTAGGCCCGATGGTCGGGAGACCATCGACACTAAACGAGGCTCGGGAGAGCCTCGCCAACATACCGGGCCCGCTCCGCCGCGCCCAGCGTGCGCCAGGTCAGGAACTGCCGCCGGACGTTCGCCAGGAAGCGGCGGTTGACGGTGGGCCAGTTCTCCGGGTCGCCCGCGAGGCGCACGAGCACGAGATCCAGCACGTACACGCCCGCCACACGCGACGGCGAGAGGGTCAGCTCCAGGGACTGGCTCACCCCGAGGTCGTACGGCGCGAGCCACGTCGTGGCCCGCAGCACGTAGACCCCGTCTGAAGAGGCCAGCGACGTGTCGGCCGTCACGAAGTCGCCGATGGTGTAGCCCTCGTACGCCCGCAGCCACGTCTCCAGGAACCGCGAGACCGGCCCCGCCTCGGCGGCGGAGATGGAGAAGGGAAGGGGCAGTCGCCACTCGTCGCCCTCGGGGTCGGTCTCGAACGCCTGCTCGTTCATCGCGGGCGCGGCGATCCGCGCCGCCTTGCGCGCGGGGTAGATCGTCGAGAGCAGCACCGTCGCCATCACGATCCCCGCCGACAGCACCGCCGAGGTCGAGCTGAAGTTGAGCGTGAGGCCCGGCAGCCAGCCCGTCGCGACGATGATCTTCGCCGTGCCCTGCGCCACGTAGTAGCCCAGCACCGAGCCCAGCACGCCGTACACGAGCGACTCGGCGAAGAACAGCATGGCGATGTGGTTCGGCGCGAGGCCGATGCTGGAGAAGATCGAGATCTCCTTCGTGCGCTCCACCACGCTCGCCACCATCGTGTTCAGCACGAACGTCGCCGCGATGAGGATCTGGATCGCCACCAGGAGCAGTCCGCCCGACGCCTTCGCCTGCTGCACCGAGAACTGCTTCACCGCCAGCCCTCCGTTCTCGGGCACCGAGGCGTACAGGTTCAGCCGCAGGCGCGGCATGAGCGAGGCCAGGGCGGGCCTTGTCGCCGCTGGGTCGGCGAACGCCACCGCGAGCGTGCGCAGGTCCGAGCCGAGGTCGACCGCCGTCGCCGCCGGGACGATGAACACCTGGTCCGGGTCGATGCGGACGTAGGGGCGGAACGCGTTCTCGCTCGTCTTCTCCTGGCTGTTGCGCGTCGTGGAGAGGTTGAAGTCGGGTGGGAAGATGCCGTCGCCGTCGAGGTCGGTCTTCGAGCGCAGGATGCCGGGGTCGGCGATGCCGATCACGGTGAAGCCTTCGCCCGCGTAGGTCACCTGCGCCTTGCCCGCGTCGCCGGGGGCGATCTTCAGCCGGTCGGCCATGCCCTTGGGCAGGATCGCGACGTTCCGCTCGCCCGGCCGGAACCAGCGCCCGCCCGGCAGCAGCGCCTCCTGGGGACGGGTGACCCGGCTCTCTTCGGGGTCGAGGCCCAGCATCGCGCGCACGTCGATCGTGTCCGTGCCCCGCTGGAGCGTGAGCAGGCTGTTCGCGCTCAGATCGGCGCCGTAGTAGTAGGCCCTCCGCACCACCGTGGCCCCACCCCTGAACGCCTGCCCGCCGAACTCGTTCGCGATCTGCCGGTAGGTCGAGAGCTGGAGCGGGTCCATGTTCGAGTTCCGGATGAGCAGGCCGCCGTACAGCGCGCGGTTCGCCGGCGCGGGCGTCTCGTCCAGGCGCAGCTCGTCCACGATCGACGTGAAGCTCAGGACGATGAAGGTCATCACGACGAGGGTGAGGGTCGTGAGGATCGTGCGCGCCTTGCGCCGCCTCATGTTCGAGACGCCGAGGTTGAACGCCGCCATCGCCACGCTCGAGCGCTTCACGTCCACCTCGTGGACCCCGCCCTGCGCCGCCTTCACCGCCCTCATGTTCGCCTCGAACTTGCTCAGGATGAACGAGATCACGACGAGGCTCAGCACACCCATCACGAACGCGATGAAGATCATCGAGGGGTTGCTCACGATCTCGAACGCGGGATGGATGAGGCGCAGGAGCAAGAACGACGCGATGAAGATGCCCACCGCCGCGCCGAGCTGCTTCGTCAGCAGGCTGTGGCCGAAGAAGAGCCGCTCCAGGAAGTAGCTGAACGGGATGAGCAGGAAGAGGTAGAACACGACGCCGTTCACCACGTCGTTCGCCGTGCCCATCACGATGGGGTGGGCGCGCAGGGCGTAGCCCCACGCCGCGCGCGACTGCCGGTCGGCCTCCGGCCAGTCCGTCCGCGCCTGAGCCGCCTCGGCCTTGGCGATCGCCGCCTTCGCCTGCTCGTGCAGGGTGCGGACTCCCGCCGAGACGATCCGGTACTTCTCGAAGTGGTCCAGCCGCGTCTCGTTGATCGCGACGAGGTCGCGGGCGCAGTTGAGCGGCACGTCGGAGAACAGCCCGCCCGTTGGGACCGCCGCCCGCCCCTTCGGATCGATGGCCCCCGGCGCGTCGTAGCCCAGGCCCTTCTCGTCGCCCTTCGACGAGTTCGTGAGCACCAGCCGGTTGCCTTCCCCCGGCGTCCCGCCAAGCATCATGAACCGCTGGCCCTTCACGAAGAACGCCACCTGCGCGTCCTCGATCTCCGGGCTCAGGCGCTGGTCGTAGCCCGGCGAGAACAGCCCGACGTTGCGGGGGAACGAACCGCTCTGGGCGTCGAGGATCTTGATCCGGGGCAACGCCTTGAGGGCCTGCGGGTCCACGAGGTCGAACACCGACACCGCGACGCAGGGGAAGGTGACGATGGGCGACTCGCGCCGCGCGATCGTCTGCGGGTACTCGGTGTCGTACGCCGAGAAGCCGCCGGTGTTGAACGTCACCGCGTGGTCGATCGCGCCCGTCCTCGGGTCCAGGTGGAACGCCGCGAGCCGCGTCCACTTCTCCTTCTCGTACCCCAGCGCGGAGACCGACGGGATGCCGCTGAACTCGTATTCCGCCTTCGGCCCGACCGTCGTCTGCACGAGGTCGCCCCGGACCCCCATCATCGTCTTCTGGCTCGCCAGGACGCAGGCCAGGGAGCCGGGCACCGGGACGTCGGGCACGAAGCTCGCCTGCGGGTCGTACACCACGACCCGCCCCGCCGCCTGGGTGAAGCCGCCCACGAGGCTCATCCGGTCGGGCGTCC
>CAXTOO010000234.1:0-6408 GCA_964245875.1 uncultured Fimbriimonas sp.
CGAGCTTCTCGATGATCGGTCGGATCGACCTCATGTTGCCCGGCTGGGTCTGGATGACCAAGCTATTGGTGTTGGGGTCGGCGACCACGGTGACCTTGCCCTGGATGTCGCGCACGTTGACGATCTGGCCGTTCTCGTCGGTGTCGACGTCGGACTGGCCTTTCTTGTTGTTGTTTCCCCCGCCGTAATAGTCGAAGAAGAAGAAGCCGTCGTTGTTGTTCTGCTTCTGGGCGAAGAGCTTCGTGAGGAGGTCGGCCACGTCGGTGGCCTTGGCGTTGTCCAGCCGGATCGTGAAGGTGGTGCCGACGGTGACCGCCTGCTGGTCGAGGTTCTTCAGGAGCTTGCGGATGAGGTCCAGGTTCTCCTTCGTCGCGTTCACGATCACCGAGTTGGTCGCCTTGACGGCGGTGGCCGACTGTCCGCCCGCGGTGCGCTGGTTCTGCGAGCTGTTGCGGTCGTAGTAGGAGAAGTAGTTCTGGTTCTGATTGGTCTCGGCCTTCTTCGCGCCGCGTCCGATGGGCGAGTTGGCGGTGAGGACGTCCTGGATGGCGCTCACCGCCTCCTCGGCGGGAACGAAGTTCAGCTTGAACACCTCCGACTCCAGGGGCGTGCTGGCCTTGGTGTCGAGGCTCTTGATGAGCGCCTCGGCCTTGGCCTGATCGGCAGGCAGGGCGTAGACCACGACGGCGTTGCTGTAGTCCTCGGAGCTGGCCTTGAACTTGCTCGCGCCGCCGGGCGCGGTCCCGCCGCCGGGAGCGCCGCCGCCGAACCGCTGGAAGCCGGGGTTGAACTCGCCGCCCCCTCCTGCGGGCGCGGCGGCGGCGGCCCCGAGGATCTCGTTCAGCACCCGCGCGACCTGGGCCGCGTTCGCGTTGAGCACGGGGTAGGTCTTGATCTCCGGCTGGGGCGGCGGGGGCGGGGGCGCGCCCACCTGGGGCTGGGCCGGCGGCTGGGGCCGCGCGACGATCAGGAGGTTGCCCCGCTTCTGGAGGCTGTAGCCGTTGAGGCTGAGGACGGTGTCGAGGATCGCGAACGCCTCGCTCAGGGGAACGGCCTTGCCGCTCGTGATCGTGAGGGGCGTCTTGAAGGCCGGATCGCGCAGGATGGTGATGCCCGAGGTGCGCGAGAAGAGGCCGAGCACGGCGTCGGGGCTCGCCTCGGTGAGGTCGAGCATGAGGGTCGCCTTGGGCAGGGGAAACTCCTGCCACACGGGCTTGGGCTTCGCCGGGGCCTTGGGCCGGTCGGTCTTGCTCTTGGGCACGAACACAGGCGGGGCGTTCTTGGGCGGCGGGAACTTCGCACCGGGAAGCTGCGGGACCGCCACCGCGGCGGACGTGGCGAGGGCCGCCGAGAGGAGCGCGTGGGAGAGGGTCCGTTTCATCGGTTGGAGTTCCTGGCGAAGGTGGGCTGGACGGCGAAGCCGGAGCCGCCGGGGGCGATGGGGCCGACGAGCGGCGCGCCCACGCCGCCCGGTCCGAACGAAGGGCCGGGTTCGGCCTTCGGCTTGGGCGGCGCGTTGGGGTCGAAGCGGTAGACGGTCTCGTTCACGCCCTTCTCGTCCGCGAGGACGATGCAGGGCGAGGAGATGCCCACGACGCGGGCCTTCTTCCAGTACTCGCCCTCGCGCACGTAGCCCGAAAGGTTCTTGGCCTTGTTCTCGAGGAGCGCCATGCGCACCCCGTTGGCCTCCACCATGCCGGTGTAGGCCCAGGCGGCCTCGCCGCCCGCGAGCTTGGCGGGGATGGCCACGAGGTCGTCCTTGCCGATAGGCTCGCGCAGCACCGGCAGGGGCTTCTGCTCCGCGGCGAGCGGCACGAACACGTTGCGCGGCGCGTTCCGCGGCTTGTCGAAGCGCAGGGACGGGTCGGGCGCGGGAAAGTCCCAGTCGGCCCCGGCCTTGGCGACGCGCCTCCGAGGCGCCGCCTTGGCGGTCGGGGCGGGGGCGTCGTCCTTCGTGGCGAGGAGGAAGGCGACGGCGGCGACGCCCGCAACCGCGAGGTAGATCACGGGTCGGGAGACGGCGGCCATCTTAGACGCCCTCCGGTCGCAGGAACGCGGTGATCGCGACGGTCGCGGTGACGCGCCCAAGCTCGGGCGGAGGCGCGTCGTCGAGGCCGGGGAGGGTGCCGGGCGGGGGCGCGGCGGCGGCGGGGCCGGGAACGATCTTCACGCCCGCCACCGCGAGCTTGCGATCCGGCTTTTCGAGGTCCCGCATGGCGGCGACGACGTCTGGGAACGCGCCGTTGAGCGTCACCACGAAGGGAACCTGGCGAAGGCCCGCCGACTCGACGGGACGGCCGACGGTGAAGTTGGAGAACTCCAGTCGCCACGTTTCGGCGGCGCGGTCCACCGCGTCGCGCACCTGCACCCCGAGCGCCTCGGGCTGGAGGCTCCAGGTGCGGTCGGCCACGCGCCTCCCCTCCTGGCCCGCGACGACGCGCGCCTTCAGGCTCGCGTCCTGCGCCGTCCTCACGCCTTTGCGCAGGCCCTCGGCGGGGTCGATGGCCTTGGCGGGCGGCACCACCGCGAAGCCCAGCGCGACCGCGAACACGACGGCGGAGACGGCGAGGGAGAGGTCCCAAGGGCTGTCGATCCTCAGGCGGGTCATCGGCGTGCCTCCGGTCCCCTCTCCCCTTCCGGGGAGAGGGGTAGGGGTGAGGGGCGGTTTTGCCTTCCGCGTGTTGTCGCAGGCAGTCGGGGGACGATGGACCCCTCACCCCCGGTCCCTCTCCCCCGGAGGGGAGAGGGGAGATCATGCCTTGGCACGGGGCTTCTCCTTGGGGTGCTTCAGGGGGCGGTCGAAGGGCGGGGTCCCCACCGCGTCCCCGGAAAGGGCGAACTGCACGACCGGCGTCTTCGCGACGGTGGCGACGCTCGTCGAGACGACCTGCATCCGCTGGAACCGCGGGTCTTTCGCGACGGCGTCGAAGTACGCGGTCACGTCCTTGCCGCGCAGCGCGTAGCCCGCGACGCTCGCGGGGGCGCCGCGGGCGACGGAGAGCGCGGTGACCCAGGCGTCGCGGGGGGCGGCGTTCGCGAGGGCGGAAAGGACGTCCGTCGCGGTCTGGGCGGGGCCGAACGCCACGTCGAGCACCTTGTTCGCCTTCGTGGCGGCGTCGGCGCGGGCCACGGCGGCGTCTCGGTCGCGCCGGGCGGCCTTCGCGGCGGCTTCGAGCCCCTTGGGGAGCTGCGCCGGGCGGGCGGCGCGGGCGCGCGCCGTTCCCGCGTAGCCCACGGTCGCGAGGGCGACGATGCCGGCGGCGAGGGCGCGCTGGACGCGCCACCGCCGCGCGCGGGCGAGCCGCGCCTCGCGGCGGGCGGGAAGCTCGATGCTGAACAGCTCCCGGTCGATCGTCCGCAGGTCGGCGAGGCGGGCGAGGGCGTCGCGCGCGTCGTGCAGCTCCGCGGGAACCTCCGGCGCGGCGAGCGCGAGGACGGCGCTTGGAGCGGCGCCCGCGGTCGCGAGGGTGCGGAGGATCTCGTCCTCGGCCTCGTCGGACGCGGCGGGCACGGCGCGGCTGTAGACCAGCTCGCCGCCTTCGACCACGTCAACCCCCAGCACGCCCTCGTCCCATGAGACCACCGCGCAGCGCGACAGGCCCCGCTCCTTGGCGGCGAGCCACGCGCCGTAGGCGACGGGCACGACGGCCCTGAGCTTGAGCCCGGCGGCCTGCGCCTCGGCGACGAGGCGGACGAGCGACTCGGCGCGCATCGCGCCGACGGAGGCGGCGCGGCGGTCGGGACTCAGGCGGTAGCCGAACACGGTGTCGCGCGGCTCCAGGGGCAGTGACCCCATGAGGCCGAGCCCCACGATCCGCTCGACCTCGGCGCGTCCGGCGGCGGGCACGGGAAGGGCGCGCACGAAAGCGCTGCGGCGTCCGACCGCGACGACCACCTCGCGGCCCCTTTCCGGGGCACACTCGGCGAGCGTCTCGCCCCGCGCGGTCGCGCCGGTCGCCGGGTCGAGGAGGCGGACGCTCCCGGGCGACCACTCGGCGAGGAGCGGGAGATTAGAGGGCACGGGCCTCCGGAGATGGTTCCCCTTGGAGCCGCGGCGCGGGACTCACGTGATGTGCGGCGTTCAAACGTGAGCGCAAGGGGGAACCGTGGGGGAGGGGGTTGTCGCGCTGTACGCCTGCTTGCGACAGCGCGGACCACCCCCGGCCTGCTCCGCAGGGAACTTCCGCATGGAAGGCAGAGGAACGGACGATGGGGTTGGGCAAGAGAGCACGACGCCGCCTTGCTCCACCCCCAACCCCCTCCTCATTTTCCTCGCGGTAGAGCGTAGCGGAATCCGACAGCCTCCCGCCGCGGAAAACCGAGGAGGGGGCTTTCTTATCCCTCAACGTCTTCCCTCTGGCACACGCGCAGCACCTCTTCGGGGGTCGTGATCCCCTCGAGCACGACCCGGCGGCCGTCCTCCAGGAGGGTCCGCATCCCCAGCTTCTCCGTCGCATAGTTCTTGATCACGCTCGCGGATGCGCGGTCGGTGGTCATGCCGCGCACCGCCTCGTCGATCACCAGCAGCTCGTAGATGCCGGTGCGGCCCTTGAAGCCGGTGCCCGCGCAGACCTCGCAGCCCGCGCCCCGCATGAGGGTGTGCGAGGCGAGGTCGGCCTTGGTGATGCGGAGCGAGGCGAGGGCGTTCTGCGGCTCCTCGGAAGGGCGGGTGCAGTGCGGGCAGTTGCGGCGCAGGAGGCGCTGGCCGAGGATCGCGACGATGGACGAGGCGGCGAGGAACGGCTCCACGCCCATGTCGAGCAGCCGCGTGATCGCGCCCGGCGCGTCGTTCGTGTGGAGCGTGGAGAAGACCATGTGGCCGGTGAGCGCGGCGTGGATCGCGATCTCGGCGGTCTCGTGGTCGCGGATCTCGCCCACCATGATGATGTCCGGGTCCTGGCGCAGGAACGAGCGCAGGCCGCCCGCGAAGGTGAGGCCGATGTTGGGTCGGACCTGCACCTGCCCGATGCCGAAGATCTGGTACTCGACGGGGTCCTCGATGGTGAGGATATTGGTGGTGACCGACGCCAGCTCCGTCAAGGCCCCGTAGAGCGTGGTCGACTTTCCGCTGCCCGTCGGTCCCGTCACGAGCACCATCCCGTGGGGCTGGCGGAACACGCGGCGGAACGTCTCGACGACGTCGGGCGCCATGCCGATCGCCTCGAGGCCGACGATGGAGGCGTTCTTGTCGAGGATGCGCATGACGGCGCGCTCGCCGTACATGGTGGGCACGATCGCCACGCGCACGTCGATCGTGCGGCCGGCCATCTGGAGCTTGATGCGGCCGTCCTGCGGCAGTCGCCGCTCGGCGATGTTCATCTCGCCGAGGATCTTCAGGCGCGACACGAGGGCGGCGTGCATCCGTTTCGGGGGTCGGGCGATGACGTGCAGGATGCCGTCGAGCCGGTAGCGCACCCGCACCTCGCGCTCGTACGGCTCGATGTGGATGTCGCTCGCGCCGTCGCGCACCGCCTGCGAGAAGATGAGGTTGACCATCTGCACGACGGCGGTCTCGTTCGCCATCTGCTGGAGGTCGGCGACGCCCGTGTCGTCGCCGAGGTCGAGCGGCCCCTCGCCGTCGTCGGCGCCCTGCGCGCCGAGGATGCGCTCGATGAAAAGCTCCTCGATCTGGAGGCGGACGAGGGTGGGGTCGGCCATGACCGCCCGCACCGGACGGTCGAGGAGCACGCCGAGGTCGTCCACCGCCCCGAGCGACGACGACGCGCCGACCGCCGCCACGAGCACGCCGCGCTCGACGTACATCGGCAGCACCTGGTGCTTCACCGCGAAGTCGCCGGGCGCGAGGAGGAGGGTCTCGGGATCGGGCTTGGTCGCGCGCAGGTCGACGAAGGGCAGTGGTCGGGCGTCGCGCCGGACGATGGCGCTCGCGGGGGTCGGGATGAGGTCGCGCATCGTCTCTAGGGTTGTGGGAATCCAAAGCCTGAACGTTCGAGGGACCTTCCCCGTTCCGGCGGATATCGCTTTTACCCCTCACGACGCCCCGTTAGCTTCCGTGGGCCGAAAGTCCTGCGAGGTTGCGGTTCTCACCGCCTTTTCATGGCTGACGCCAGTCTTCGATGTCGATGCCCAGTCCCGCCTCGACCATCGCGCGGAAGTGACCCGTGTTGCCGGTCGAGACGGGCAGACCAAGCCGCTCGGCGGTCGCGCCGACGAGGCAATCCGGGAACGAGAGCGTCCTTCCGCGCCGCTTGGCCTCGCCGCGGATCACACCCGCCCGCTCGAAGTCGGCAAGGGTGGGCAGGATAACCTCGTTGTCCCGAAACACCTTGCGAGTCTCCTCAAGTTGGCGCGTTGCTAGCTTGCCGATCAATCCGAACACGATCTCGTGGACGCTTACCGCGGAGAAGGTGAAGGCGATGTGGTGCTTCGAGTACTCATCCGCATGAA
>CAXTOO010000235.1:0-6391 GCA_964245875.1 uncultured Fimbriimonas sp.
GGTCCTCCATATGTGGATTGTAGCATGAACAAACGTTTGTTCGAAACGTTTGTCCTGAATCTTTTCCGAACGAGCTTCGGCGGCGTGGCCGGACGGGAGTCCGCGCTCGCAGGCCTAGGCCGTGTCCGGTGAATCCTCGTAGGCGTCTGATTTCCCCGTGCCGCTGCCCGCGCCCTTGATCGCGCGGCGTTCATCAGGTTCCCAGACCCCTCTTCCCCGGGGGAGAGAGGGGAACCGACGCCCGACGGGTTTGTGGATCGGCGTCGCGGGCGCGAGGGCGTCCCGCGCCTGCGGGCGACTCGACGAACGAAGGTGTCGCCCCGTTCGGTCTTCGTCTTCGGCGATTCGGATATGGGTCGCTTCTCCCCGCAGAAGATTAGGCGCGGGTAACCTCCCTCGCACCTTGGACGCCTCGCCCACCGTCTCGTACAAGCTCCTGGAGCTGCGCAAGCTCCACCCGCTCACGATCAGCCGGGGCACCCAGACGACTTCGGAGAACCTGTTCGTGACCCTTTCCGACGGGTTCCACGAGGGCGTCGGCGAGCTCTCGCCCGCCACCGCCTCCGCGTGGACCGGCTCGCGCGGAAAGGCGCAGCTGGAGGCGTTCCTCACGCCGGAGCGGCTCGCGGCGATGAACCCGCACGACCTCGACGCGGCGATGCGCGAGGCCGACATCGACCCGCCCGCCCGCGCCGCGCTCGACGTCGCCCTCTGGGACCTCCTCGCCAAGCGGGCCGGGATGCCGCTCCATCGCCTCCTCGGGCTGCCCCGGCGGTCGTCGCCCACCAGCGTCACCGTCGGCATCAACCCGCCCGAGGTCACCCGCGAGCGCGTCGCCGAGATGCTGGGGAAGGACGGCGCGAGGTGCCTGAAGGTCAAGCTCGGCTCGCCCGAGGGAAGGGACCACGACAAGGCCCACTTCGCCGCCGCCGCCGAGGCCGCCGCGCCGTTCGGCGCGATCCTGAGGGTCGACGCGAACGGCGGCTGGACGCCCGAGGAGGCGATCATGATGGACCGCTGGCTCGAGGGGCGCGGCGTCGACTACGTGGAGCAGCCCCTCGCCGAGGGGATGGAGTCGGAGCTGCCCGCGGTGTTCGCCGCCCGGCGGCTGCCGATCTTCCTCGACGAGTCGGTGAAGGACGGCGCGTCGGTGCCGAAGGTCGCCGACCGGTGCGACGGCGTCAACCTGAAGCTCATGAAGACCGGGGGGATCACCGAGGCCCTGCGGGCGGTGGCGACCGCCCGCGCCCACGGCCTGAAGACGATGATCGGCTGCATGAGCGAATCGAGCGTCGCGATCGCCGCCGGAGCCTCGCTCGGCGCGCTTTTCGACCACGTCGACCTCGACAGCCAGCTCAACCTCGCGCCCGACCCGGCGGACGGCGCGCCCATCGTGGACGGCGTCGTCCTGCCCGCCGAGCGTCCGGGCCACGGCGGACGGCTACTTTCGCGAAGAATCCTTCCCTGAGCCCTGAGGAACTCTGCGGGGTCCGCCGATGTTGTCCCTTGTAAGACGCACGACCCGACGCTTAGACGACGGGCGGAGCGCCGAGCGAAAGCGAAGCGAAAACGGATCTCAGCCGGTCGACCCACGGGTCGCCGGCTATTTTTTCGTCCCGTGGCGATGCTCTCCCGAGCATCGAAGGTGGCGGGACTCTCCAGAGTCTCGTGCGTCAGAGCCACGCCCGCCTCCTCGAAGGAGTAACGTAAAGGTTGAGCCATGACCGCCCTCGCCCTGTCGCTCCTCCTGCTCCATCGGCCCGCGCAGGCGACGAACGGCCAATTTCCCACCATCCCCCTCGGGACCTCCGAGGAGTTCGCCCGCGCCGCCATGGCCGTTGAGGCCAAGCTCGTGGAGGGCGACGTGCCCGGCGCCCGGATCGCCGCCCGCGCGCTGCCCGTGCGGAACCCGCGCCTCGTTTGGGACGACGCCGGCCTGCCCGAGGCCCTGCGGGCCAAGCGGACGGCGGGGCTGGAGGCCGTGGTCTCGCGGTTCGGCGCGTTCGCCAAAGGCTTCGCGCCCAAGGCCGACGCGGGCGAGCCCGACGTGACCATCGGATTCGCGAAGAGCCTGCCGGACGGGCCGGACGGCATCCCGCTCGCCGCGACCGTCGCCGTGGGACCGCCCTTCCGCGCGACGATCGGCCTCACGCGGGGCAAGCCGGGCGTGCCGCTCCGGCCCGAGGAGATGAACCAGGAGATCGCGTTCGCCCTGGGCCGCTACCTCGGCGTGCCGGAGTCGCCCGCCCTGGAGGGCACCTCGATGCACGTGGACGCGCGCCCCGGCCTCCAGACGTTCTATCCCCACCGCGAGGAGCTGATCCTCGCCGCCCAGAACCTCCTGGTGGCCGACGGGCTCCGCGCGGCGGTCGAGTCGGGCAAGCCCCTCGGGCTGAGCCATCCTTCGGTTCGGTTCGCGAGGCCGAGGCTCGACCTGGGCGACGTCGACCAGGGCCGTCCCGTCCGCACGACGATCGACCTCGAGAACCTCGGCGCGGGTCCGCTGGCCTACACAGTGACGCCCGACTGCGACTGCTTCAGCCCGATGGCTCCGGGAATCGTCCCCCCTCAAGGGCGCGGCAAGGTCGAGGTCAAGATCAACACGCGGACGTACACGGGGCCGGTCGACAAGATCCTCGTCTTCCGCAGCAACGACCCCGACCGGCCGACGATCGAGATCCCCGTCTCGTTCCGCTCGCGCCCGGCGTATCGCCTCTTCCGCCCGGGGGGCGAGAAGGTGGTCGTGCCCCCGGCGGGCGGCACCTACGACTTCTTCCTGTTCACGCCGCCCGGCTCGCCCCTGCACGTCACGTCCGTGGGCTGGACCGGGATGGCGGCCAAGGTGACTTGGGAACCCTGGTCCGGTCCGCTCGCCGACCCCCAGATGGGCGAGGGCGCGCTCCCGCGCACGGGCTGGCGGTTCCACGTCCACGTTCCGAAGGGGTTGCCCACCGGCCGGACGTCCGGAGGGCTGGAGATCGAGACCGATTCCTCGGTCTTTCCGACCCTCACCGCGCCGCTCTTCGTCCAGAAGGGCATCGTGGCGGACGACGTGAACCTCGGGGACGTCGTCGTCGGCTCGCAGGCGAGCCTCATCGTCGACCGGCCGAACGCGCCGTTCAATATCCTCCGCGTGGACGCGGGGCCGCTCAAGGCGTCCTGGAGGTCGCGGCGCGGCGGCTGGGAGTACTCGATCGATCTGGAGTACAGGGGGGGCGGCTCCAAGGGCAGCCTTCTCGTGCCCATTCGCATCCACACCGACGACCCGAAGCAGCCGATCGTCGACGCGCAGGCCAGCGGGTACGTGAAGTGAAAAGAAAGGGGACAGGGGACACGAGACGAGGGCTTGCGTTCCTGTCCCTGGTCTCCTGTCCCCTATTTATCCTTCCCGCCCTCGCCGCGAAGCCCGCCGACGAGGGCTGGACGGTGCTCCTCTCCGGCGACGCCGACGGGATTCTGGCGCCCTGCGGCTGCACGAGCCCCCAGCAGGGCGGGATGAAGCGGCGTGCGACCGCCCTGCGCGAGGGCGACGCGCGCACCGTGAGGCTGGACAACGGCGGCCTCGCCGGGGGTACCGACCGCCAGCACGTCCTGAAGGCCGAGGCGGCGGCCCAGGCGCTCGACCGCTCGGGGGTCGACGCCGCGAACCTCGGGGCGGCCGACGCGCGGCTCGGGGAGAGCGGAGCGTTGGGCCTCGCGAGGCTGTCCGGCGGTCGGCTGGTCTCGACGAGCCTGCGACCGAGCGCCACCGCGCCCGTGCCCCCCTGGCGCGCGGCGGGGCCTTTCCTCGTCGGCGGGGCGACGGCGCGGCCCGAGCTCCTCGCGGCGACCCTGCGCGAGTCGGCCCTCTCCCCGGTCGAAGCGGCCCACCGGCTGGCCACGGAGGCCGCCGACCGGGGGCTCGCGCCCGTGCTCCTGTTCGACGGCGGCGTGGAGTCTGCCCGGGCCGTCGCGCGGGCCGAGCCCGCCTTGCGCCTCGTCACCTTCCGGGCGACGGGCCGTCCGCCCGCGGAGCTTCTGCGCCAAGGGTCGTGCGCGCTCGCCACCCCCGGCGAGAGCGGCAAGGCGGTCGTCCGGCTGGTCTGGCGCGAGGGGGCGTTCGTCTCGTCCGCGCTTCGGACCCTCGGTCCGGAGGTGCGGGACGACGCGAGGGTGGAGGAGCTCTACCGGCGCTATCTTGAGGAGGTTTCCCGCGCAAACCTCCTCGAAACGTCGCCCCACGTCTCCGCGAAGGGCTTCGCTGGGAGCGCGCGCTGCCTGCCGTGCCACGCCGCTTCGGCGAAGGTCTGGCGAGCGAGCGCCCACGCCCACGCCCTTAAGACGCTGGAGAAGACCGGCAACGGTCGCGATCCCGACTGCGTTCCCTGCCACGTCGTCGGCGAGTCCCATCGTGGGATGGAACCAAGGATGGCCTTCCGCTCGCGCCTCGCGACCCCGGCGCTCGCGAACGTCGGCTGCGAGAGCTGCCACGGCGCGGCCGCGGCCCACGCCGCAGCGCCGCGGCGTTTCGTCCTGCCGAAGGTCGGCGAGGCCTCCTGCAAGCCGTGCCATACCCTGGAGAACTCGCCGCGCTTCGAGTTCGTGAAATACTGGGCGTGGATCAAGCATTAAAGATAAGTTTCAGTCCAAAGCTTGTTCTCAATTTCCTCGTCAAGCAATGTCGAGCCGCAGGGCGCCCGTTTTGTCTCCTGGCGAGAGGATCGTGGAGAGATGCTATCAGAGTGGTGAGGCGTCACGGCTTCTCCGTCCGTCTTAACATGTAGACAACATTCCGAAAAACGATCCACCCAAGATGAATTTTGAGTTTTTCTTCCGCCACGAACGGTAGCAATCCTCAGCCACAGACCTGTACAGCCGGGTTCATCGAGGGGTCTTTCCCGCGGCTTGCGCCGGAGAGCCTCACGGCGGAAAATAGGAATGTCGGCGGAGGAGGACCTCCACGCGAAACGAGGCGATGGGACTGATCGAAGGCTTGGAGGATGGTGGGGGACGGGCGTTGCGCCTGAGCGAGGTTCTCTTCGAGCGTCCGCGGGTCTCGTTCGCCTCTTTCGCGCCGTTGCCGAGCAACGTCGAGGCCGTCGAGGCCGCCCTTCGATTCTCCGCGGGCCACGAGCCGCTGGTCGCCCTCGTCGGGCCGTCGGGCTGGGGCAAGAGCCACCTCCTCGGCGCGACCGCGACCCGCGTAATGCGATGCGCGCCCCCTCTGCGGATCGCCTCGGTGGAGGAGCATCTCCGTGGCGGTGGTCCGGTGGACGTCGGCGGCCCGCTCCTGCTGGACGACTGCCAGGAGGTTCTCGCAAAGCCCAAACTGAGGCTCACCCTCCGGCTGCTCCTCGAGCGGCGCGCCCGGGCGGGCAGGCCGACGATGCTGGCCTTCACCCTTCCTCGCCCGAGCCGTGCCCTCGCCGGTCTCCTGCCCCAGGAGCGTTCCTGGCTCGTCTCCACGCTCCACGCGCCCGCGGCCCAGGAAAGGGCAACCCTGATCGAGCAGATGGCGACCGCCGAGGGGCTGGCGCTCTCGCCCCGTCTCGTGAAGATCATCGCGGGGCGGATGCACGGCAACGGGCGGACGCTCAGCGGAGCGCTGAAGCGGCTCCGGCTGGCCGGGGCATCCTGGATGGACGCGGCCTCGGTCCTTCGCGCCTGCGGCCTGCTGGACCCTTTCTTCGCGGACAATCCGGGGTGGGACCTCAAGAGCGGCGTGGTGCGCCTCGCCGAGCGCAGCCGCGTCCGGTTCGGCCGCGTCCTTCCGACCGATCTCGCCATCTACTCGCTGCTGCACGTGGCGTGTCTCGGCGAGGCCGACGTGGCGCGGGCCCTGGGGGTCGAGCCGAGCGCGGCCTACCTGCGCGCGAGCCGGTTCGCCGCCGAGGTCCAAGCCGACCCGATGGTGGCGACGTACGTCGAGCGCTTCGTGGAGCTCGTCGTCGAGTCCTTGACCGCGGAGTAACCCCATCGAAGGCCTCTGCGTCGTATACTGCGAAGACCACCGCCCATGAAGAACCAGAACGACCTGATCTTTTCGATCGTGTTCGGCGTGCTCGGCCTCGTCGCCTTCGGCATCGCCATCGCGACGAAGCCCGAGCCGCCCACGATTCCCGCTCCTCCGCAGGTGGTCACGTCCGACGCGGCGCTCCCCGCTACGGCGGTCGTCTACGGCAACGCGCTCCCGAACGTCGGAACGACCTCCGGGGGCGGAGCGAGCGGCGTCCGCTCGCCGTTCGCGAGCTCGGGCGGAGGTTCGGGCGGACGATCCAGCGGCCCTCCGGGCGGCTATCCGGGTGGCCCTCCCGGCGGCTTCGGCGGACGGCCCAGTGGCGGATCGTTCGGAAAGTAGCGGTCCGCTTCGCGGCGCGGGCACGGGTGCGTCCCGCGGCTTGTGTCTCGTCTT
>CAXTOO010000236.1:0-4308 GCA_964245875.1 uncultured Fimbriimonas sp.
CGTGCAACTCGGTTGCGCCCTCATCCTGATGAGGGGTTTATGAGGTAGCTTCTAGTAAACAATTAGTACAAAAAATGTTAGCAAAGAAGATTTAGTTAGCTTTTGGAATGGATGTGAGGCGGTACGGATTGGCCAAGGAGGACAAGGAGGTCGTCGATCTTGTCCACGGAGCGAACCGCCTCCAGGAACAGTCGGTAGACCGCGAGCTTGTAGTCGTTGGGAGGAATCGTTCCGATCATGCGCCGATCGATCCACCGCATCGCTAGGCCGCGATGGACGAGTTCCGCTAGAAGAAAACGAACGAACCACCGTTCCTCGATGGGAACGTGGTCTCCGTACGCCTCGGTAAACTCACGGATGTACTCGGTCCCGGCCTGAGGCGACAGGAGGCCGCCGAGGGTCGCCAGAACAACGTGCGCGGCGAAGTTTGGAGCGGGATACTGGTCCGTGGCCCGTACCATCCGCCCGAAATCGATGAGGACGACATCGCCATCCGCATTAACGCCTATGTTCTTCGGGTGACCGTCGACGTGGATGGGTCCTGATGCTTGGAGGAACTTGGCTTTGATCTCGTCGTACAGGACCAAGTCGTCCCGCAACAGGGGGAACAGCTCCTCCAAGCGCTCCAGCACCTGCTCCTCCGTCTTTTCGACGAATCGCAGGGCGGCGAAGTCGCTTTCCCGCAGACGGAGCTGAAGGTTGCCTAAGGCAGCTCCCGCGTTGCGCGCGGATGCGGCCGGAAGCAGTCTTTCGACGAGAAGATCCTGCATAAGGGAGTAGCCTTGTGATCGGAAATCGTCCATGACCGTGAATCGTCCTTCACGGTCGTAGTGACGCACGGTCGGAACCTTGATGCGCGGGTTCTCCTGGAGCAGGCCGAGGATCTGCGCATCGAGGTGGTGAGTGTCCGGCGCGGCGGCGAGCAGGGCGTGGTCGGCGCGTGCGTCGAACGGGGGCTGAACGTCTCCGCACACGGGAGGGGTGTGCTTGACGACCACGTCAAGGGGGACGGTGCCTGGAAGAGTCAGCGTTGCCTCGTGTACCTTCGATACGACTCCGCCGGACAGCGATGCTCCCAGGGTAAGTTTTCCTGGAACGCGGGAGATGTCTATGTTCATCATGATATTGGGACAGGTCTATGGATCGGATTTACATTGCAAGTTACGTAAGGCTGCGGTACGCCTTCTTGACGCCGGGTCCGCGCTCTGCAGCTCATCGTGTGTTCCAGTTCTGGCTAATAGGTCGACGGGGCATCTGGATATCGAGCGCGGTACTTGATGTAGAGCATGACGTTCGCGCGTAACGTCTCGGCCTCAGCGTAGCTGTCGGTCTCCAGCAACTCCAGTCCCGAAATTCGATGATTGTCGGGCACTAGGTCGTGGAACCGCATGAACACCCCTGGGTTCAACTCCTGTAGTTCGCGGCTTGTGTACGGAAGATGCGCCGCGGCGAAGGCGCACGGACGTTTCCCGTTCGCGACGGCGTTCGCGTAGCCTACGAACTCGACTTGATCGTCTTCGATCTTCCTTGGGTCCTCGCCCCCGAGCAATTCGAAGGTGGCGATCCGCTTGACTGCCTTCCGGACCGCGTCTGCGAAGGCCCCCTCCGTCTCCCCGTTAAGAGTAAAGTCTTCAATGCTCATGGACCCCGTTACAGGCGGGCGCCACGATGCATGGCCGAAGACATTCTCGTGTCCTCCTCTTAAGATGATGGCGAGGCGGTGGTCCTTGGTGATCGCGAGGCAGGACACCGCGATGGAGTTCGAGGCGGCTTGGCTATGCAGAAGAAGAAACCGATCATTCTGGCATATGTGGCTGAAACCATCGAAATCCTTGTTGCCCCGGTCGTCGTACATCACATGCCCCGTCACGTAGTGGGAGGCGATGGTCGTGGAGAAGGTCGTGCGCCCGATGCGCACGGCAACATTCACCTTGGTGAGATTCACATCCATCCGGGCCAACTCGGAGTCGAAGTACGTCTGCCTTCCGGAAAAGCAGGGAAATAGTGCCCTAGGCACGATGTGTGCGAAGCGCCTTGGAATGCGGTAAGGCTCGCTTTCTGGCCTGAAGATGAACCGGGTCGACTGTAAGTCCTCGAACGACTCAGGGTCGAACAGGTACGCGTGCTTCCGCCCCCTGAAGAAGTCGGGGGTGACCTTGTTTCCGCGGCAGTAGCACGTCGCTTCGTATCCAGGTCCCTCATCGCGGTCGATCATGGCTTCGATCTCCCGATCCGCGTAGACCCAGCCGTTGCGGTAGGGGTGCGGCCAAACGAACTGGGACAGCCTCGATCTATCGTTGACCACGGTGCGCGTGAGTTCATCTAGCCTCGCGTACCAATTCTTGAAGTCTTCGTCTCGTGCGTCAGGATCAGGCGCCCCAGGCACCTCTCCTTGCTCGGTGATGCGCGCGCTATCAGCGCGGACAATCCGAGCCTTGAGGACATCGCCCGACTCTCCCCAATCGGACAGCAGTTCCCTTAGGTCTTTCTCTGCCCTCTGCCGAAGGTTGCAGCCTTGCTTCGTGTGGCGGCAGGAGGACCAAGATCTGCTGAGTGCCTCGTACGCTGCGTACCTCGGTTTGGCACCGCGTAAGGCTTCCTCGGCTAGTCCGAGCGCTTCGTCGATCGGCAGCAAGACGTCGCTTGTACGAAGGAGAGAGGATGCTGATCCTTCTGCATCGATCAGGTCGAGGGCGGCACCTTTGAGCGTAAGGTTGGAGCGACCTAACCTTTCCAGCGCAGCAACGCAAGACTCGAATTTACCAAGGTCTACATCATCTGGGTTTTTCTTTAGGCGGGTGACATCTGCGCCCGTCAGCTTGGACTCGAACTCGAAGAGTTGCGCCGCGTCCACGATGCGGCTTGCGAGACCGCTTCCGTCTTTCAAGATTGACTCAAGTTCGCTTGCGAAGGCTCTTCGCAGGTCGATTCTTCTCGCCATGATAGAGATTATAGACGCGCTCTCTGAAAAATAGATCTTAATGAACCCCGACACGATGCCGCTGCCTTGACTTTTTCGTCTATTTCCGTATCATTCTGCCGTGCATGATAAAAATGAGCTTTAATGGGAAAAGGGCCGCTCACGCGGCCCTGGAACTCGCCGTCCCCCGTATCCTTTCGACCGGCTTTTGGGGAGTAGGCATCCGCATCGTACCGCGTCCTGGGTCCGATGTAAAGGGGCTGACTGTTGGGAACCGAGCCCGTCCCCGCCTCACGACCGCATCAAGCTCGTGAGGCGGTTCAATCACCATGAAGACCCAACCCGACCAAAGAAGATCGAGAAGTCATCTCTCCAGCCGCGCCGAAGCATCGCCTTCCACCGAACCTACGCACGACCATCCGTCGCCGAACGGTACTCCCCATGCGGGTCCCGAGGAACTCACCAACTCTTGGAGGAACGGGGATGTCCAGAAATCCTCGCCTGCACACAGCCGCGAGCCGGACCTTGCTTCGGGCGAACGACCGCTCGGCACGGTCGCGCCCTTGACAGCCAAATCGCCGAACGTCGCCAACCACTCGGTGGCGCGCGCGGTCTTCCGCAAGGGAAGCCACTTCTTCCTACGGTCGGAGGAGGCGTACTTCCTCGAGGAGGGGGCGGCGACCGTAAGAGTCTGGAATCCTGCAACCCCTCACGACGTCGAGGCGAAGACAGTCGTTAAAGGGGACTTCCTCCCGGTCTCTGCGGACAAGGCGCACAAGTTGATCGCGGATGAGGAGTGCACGTGCCTTATCCTCGCCTTGCCGCCGCTCGCGTTCTAAAGCCAGCTCTTCGCCAGCGAACGAGTGCTCAGTGCGCCGTCAACAAGAGGTTGGCGGCGCATCGACGGCTTTCATAGCCATGTGCTTTCAATGCTTCGAAAAGGGTCCGCGAGTACGTTTCGCTGCAGATCGCCTCGTCGTCGGGGAGCTTGACAAGGGCGGGCTGAACGACCAAAGCCGCTTCCGGAACACGACGATGTGGGCATCATAGTGGGCCGTCACCGGGTAAAGATCGCGATGGGCGAAGTTGTGAACGAGCCGTTCCGCAACGGCCGGGCACCGACCACTCTTCCTGTTTACGCGACGTCTTCCGACTCCGGAAGCTCAGACCAAAGTCCCTATTTCCGCTCATTAATCTCCGACTTCAGCCGGTGCGACATCGGCGCGGCATCCCTGTTCGATTGGGACTACGGGTCGGATCCCGCCTGCGCCGTCATTGTCGCGGATCTTAAGCAGGCAAGGAACCCTTGGAAACCGCCACCGCGAAGTAAACGCTCGGCTCTCACCCCTGACCTGAGACTGCCCAGATAAGATGCTATGTATTAAGAA
>CAXTOO010000236.1:4318-6349 GCA_964245875.1 uncultured Fimbriimonas sp.
TTCTTGCCAAGTGGCCTGCGCGTCGTTTCCCATTGATCGTTCCGTCCCTCTCGGTACGAAGTCGCTCAGCGCTGCCTTCGGGCTCGGTCTCTCAAAGGTCTCTCAGTTTGCACGGACGATGTGGGGCGACGAGACGCGCCCTCAGCCTTCAGCGTTACGCTCTTCAGAGAGTCACCCAGATGCTCCGCTCGATGCTGAGTATGTTCGCCAGAGGCTTGGAGGGCGGTGGCATCGACCTCCAACACAGAAGACCAAAGTTTCGTAGATCGTTCGCACATTATCACCGTACATGACAAGGCTCAGGTTCTATGTGGCTAGTAAGTCTCTTCCACGGTCAAGAAGAATCCTGTTCGCTGGCTGACAGCGGCACGGTTGTATGCGGACTCATGTCCATCCGCGGGACGGTGTACACCCGCGAGACGATGCGAAGGGCTGGACTTAACTTCAAGGCCGACGTCCCCAGCCGAGATTTCACCACGTCGACGGGCGAAGGGCACGCCTTCGCCAACGTCGAGGCGATCGCCCGCGGCTCCGGGCTATCGCTCCACAAGGTAAACCTTGTCCTGCTCCATCCGGGGTGTCACATCGTAACGATCGCCTGTCAAGGCGCGTAAGGACATGACTCCGATGTCCTTCGTCGCGCCGAGGCCGGAGGCGCTCCACGCAGCGGCGTCGACCGACGTCACACCGTCCGCAACGTGCCCGTCAAGAATGACGGGCACGTTGCCCTGGCCCTTGCGGTAGGCGACGATCCTCACCGAGTGGCCCGACGAGGACGGCGGCTGGGCTCCGCCGAGGGCGCGGGTCAGCAGGACGCGAACCGCCTCCTTGCCCACCAGCTTCCCAGGACAGGCGTGGGTCGTCTTCGGATCTTCGTGGTGGAGCTTAAAATGGTCGTTCGAGGGCGGAACCCTCAGCTTGTGGAGCATCGCCGCGACCGCCGCCACGGCGTTGGACCGGACCTTCGCGCCCCGCCCCGAGTCGAACGGCTCGCGCTCGTAGTCGCCCAGCATCTCGACGCCCCAGCTGATCGAGTTCCAAGACGGCGAGTGGACGCCGCGTCGGTCAAGGAGGTTGAACGCCCAGATCCCGTTGTCGTCCACGAACAGGTGCGGGCCGCCGCTCCAGCCTTGGACGTGGGCGTAGTAGTGCTCCAGGTCGGCCATCTGAGCCGTCGTAAAGCCGCTCGGACGGTCAGCCAGGGTGGGCACCGCCGTGTTGTGGAGCACCACCATCGACGGCCTGAAGGCGGCGAGAGCGATGCTGCCGAGGTAGGCCCCAAACTCGTCGGGAGCGAACCGCTTGGCGACGATGGGGAAGTCGGGCATGCGTTAGGCCTCTCCGGCGGGGGCACCCACGACGAGCATCGCCATGTCGGCCTCGGCTTCGGCGATCCGGGCCTCGGCCGCCTGGAGCGCGGCGGGGTCGACATGGGGCGCGATGCGCTGGAGATCGGAGAAAGGGATCGTCACCGCGCGTACGACGGCCGCGCGTCCTTGCGTCCGAGCGGCGTCGAGGCGCCGCTCGATCTCGCTCGCGCCGAACACGGCCAGGGGCGCGTCCAAAGGGGAATCAGGGACGACGTTCTTGAGGAGGCTGGAGAAGAGGCTCATGAAGTTCCTTCGGGAGGGAGAAACGATGACCAGCCGCGCGATCTCACGGGGGCAACGCGCCGGGAGAGCCGCCAAAGCTGGCGCGTCAGACAAAACAGTCGAGTCGGTGCCGTCGGCGGACGCTACGATGCACCAGCGAACGGCAACGTGGGCATCCGCGACGTCGTTCCCCAGGCTCCACGTGAGCCGGGGCCTCGGGCTCGGCCATTCGGCGCGACTCGGGTGTCACCGCCGGGGCGTGAAGCGCTTCTCCGCTCAGCCTTCCCCTGTCGTCCGCTCATCGACCGACGAAGAGGAAGGCCGAGTGCCACCTTGCCCCGCATGACCCGGCGAGCAGCGCGGCATCGCGGGCCGTCGCAACGGCTAGAGGGTGTTACGCACTTGGCGCCTTGTCGTCGTAGAGCAAGGTCATGCCTCG
>CAXTOO010000237.1:0-6328 GCA_964245875.1 uncultured Fimbriimonas sp.
ACGTCTCGCGCATCACGCGCCGGACCTCCCTCTGGCACCGCCACGGGCGACCGGCATTCAGGGCGGGCGGACCGCTTTGCGGCGCCGGCACGAGGGCATCCTGCGGCCACAGGAACCCGACAAGGGGATGTGGACGGACCACGAGGCTTTCCCCACTCGAGTCACTCCCCTAAGAGCGCGGAGGCACCGAGGGCAAGGTAACCCTCCGTGTCTCCCTGAGAAGCCTTCCTTGTAATGGCGGCGCCACGCCAAAAGCGTAACGTTCGCTTAACGCAAACATGGTCTTCCTTTAACTCTACGGAGGGAAAGTAGGCCGTTCCCCTAAGGAAAGCCCATGAATCGCAGAGCCTTCACCCTCATCGAACTGCTCGTCGTCATCGCCATCATCGCCATTCTCGCGGCGATCCTCTTCCCCGTGTTCGCCCAGGCCAAGGCCGCCGCGAAGCGGACGGTCGCCCTGAGCAACGTCAAGCAGATCGGCACGTCGATGCAGCTCTACGCGGGCGATTCGGACGACGTCAGTCCGCACGTTTCGAGCGGCGGCAACAACCAGAACGCGCGCACCGACGTGTGGGTGACGATGCAGCCCTACATGAAGAGCGTCGATCTCTGGTTCACGGGCGACCGCACGGACGGCAACTGCTTCCTGAACAACGGGACCACCGACCTCGGCAAGTACATCACGAGCCTCAATCCGAAGGGCCGCTGCAACGCGTTCGGCTACAACTGGGGCATCCACATCTACGCGGGCGGCGGCCTGCTCCAGGCGGAGCAGCAGATCGTCGACCCGGTGAACGGCAACTACAGCGTCCAGCCGGGCATCTCGCTCACGTCGGTGACCGCGCCCGCGGACATGATCGCGTTCGGCGACTCCTACGACACCCCGCGCTACACGGTCGGAGTCTGGGACCAGTACAACATCGACCGGTATACGGGCGGCTTCCAGAAGAGCGGCCTGCGCTACGGCGGGCTGTACAACGTGAACTTTGTGGACGGCCACGCAAAGTCGGTGCAGTACGATCTGCTCACCAAGGGAAGCACCACGAACAAGGGCGATTGGTACTCCGCCCCGATGGACGTGAAGCGGCGGATCGGCTACTGCGCCGACCCGGGCGCGGCGATGCGCGACTTTGGCATGGGCGCGATGACTTGCGAGCAGGCGGCGCGGCTTCCCGAGACGCTCGGACTCAAATGGGCGCCGTGAGGCGCCTGTTGGCGCTCGGCCTGCTTCTCGCGGGCTGCGCCGCGAAGGACGAGGCGCCACGGGTCGTGGATTCGTCTCTGACGCCCGCCGAGCGGGCGACGGACGTCGCGGCCATGGACCGCATGAAGCCCTCTCCGGGCAAGTAGGACCCCTTCCCGGGCGGGCGAAGCGACGCGGCATCATCGCGGCGCCGACCCCGCCTGGACTTTTTTCCAAGGCCGCCCAGGTTTGGGCGACAATAGAGTGTGCTTTCATCGCTCGTCCTCGCCGACGGACTCCAGGAGTTCCTGAATCGGGCCCTTTTCTAAGCCTCCGTGCCGATCGCCCTTCGCGCGGCGGCGTTCTCGCCCGACGACCGCCACCTCGCCGTCGGGGGCGTCCAGATCTTCGACCGTTCAAGCGTCACGAGGCTTTCCGGGAGAAGGCTCCGCCTAGACGGATAGGTCTTTTATCCTTGGTAGAAGGAAGTCAGGCGAACGGCGTGAAACCCTCGCGCTTCTTTCGCGTAGACTGTCTACGAACGTAGACAGCCTCATGCGATCCTCGAAACCCACCGAAGCCGAGTTGGAGGCCCTGCGATTCGTCGCCGAGCGGCCCCCCGTGACGGCGCGCGAAGTCGCCGACCATCTCGCCGGACGCCGGGGCCTTGCCCGCACCACCGTCCTCACCCTGCTGGAGAGGCTTCGCAAGAAGGGCCTCGTCCTTCGGGAGGGGACGGACGGGAGCTTCGCCTACCGGCCCGCGCAGGCGAAGTCCGCCCTGCTCCAGGGCATCGTGGACGACTTCGTCCAGCGCGCCCTCGGCGGCTCCCTGTCGCCCCTTGTGGCCTACCTCTCGGGGAGGCAGGACGCGACGCCAGAGGAGATCGCCGAGCTTCGTCGGCTCGTCGGAACGCTGGAGAAAGGAAGGGAGGACGATGGACGGCCTTGACGCGCTCGTCTCCGCCTCCTGGCAGGGCGCGCTCCTGGCGCTCCTGGTTTGGGGTTTCTGCAGGCTCGTTCCGATGGTCCCGGCCCTCTACCGGGCCACCCTCTGGTGGGCGGTCAGCTTGAAGATGGCCCTCGCGGTCCTCGCCCCTTCGGCCTTAGCCCTGCCGTTGCTCGCTCCGAACGCCGTAACCGTCGTTGCTCCCGGACCAATGGGTGCGTCGTTGGCGGCGTCCCGTGTAGGGGACGCCGCAACGCCCGTTCGGAACGATCTTTCGTCCGAGGAGTTTCTCCGTCTCGCTTGGCTTGCCGGGGCGACCATCCTCCTGCTTGCCCATCTGCGCCAGGCACACCGGTTGCAGGGCGTCTTTCGGCGCTCGAGGGCGATGGAGGAGGTCGGGGCGGTACGTTCGCTTTCCGCCGCCCTCGGTCTGAGGCGAGTCCCCGAGCTCCGCCTGTCCGACGAGGTCGATACGCCCTTGGTGGCGCGGGCGTGGCGGCCCGTGGTGCTCCTGCCCGTTCGCTTCGTCAAGGAGAGCACGTCGGACGAGGTCTCGATGGCGCTCGCCCACGAGTTGGCCCACGTCCGTTCCCGCGATCTCCTCCTGGCCTTCGTGCCGGCGCTCGCCCAACTCCTGCTCTGGTTCCACCCGGCGGCGTGGCTCGCCGCGCGGGAGTGGACCGCCGAGCGGGAGGCGGATTGCGACGCCGTCGCCCTGTTCGTCACCGGCGGCTCGCCCGCCGCGTACGGCGAGCTTCTCATCCGCGTGGCCGAAGCCGGCCGCCGCCCCGCCTTCGCCTCGCCCAACTCGCTGGGCGCGGCGTCGGCCTACCACACGCTCCGAAAAAGAGTCGAACACTTGAGACAACGCACCCTGCAACCCTCCCGGGCCTTTCGCGCCGCGGGACTCGCCGTCGCCTCGATCGCCCTCCTCGCCGCCCTCCCTTGGGCCGTGACCGCTCAAACGGCCGTAAAGAGGGCCGCGTCCCTCTCCGGGACCTGGACGGCTACCCGGCCGGTCTTCGGGACGAGGATGCAGTACACCTTCAAGCCCAGCGGCAGCTACCTCGCACTCATCGGCGAAATGGACCATCAGGGCGCCTACCGGATGGAAGGTCGCCGGATCGTTCTGATCCCGGCCGTCGTCGCCCAGCGCGACGCGAGCGCCTACCTCAAGGAGCAGGCGAAGAACCCCGACGGCTTGCCTCCGTCCGAACTCGCCTACATGAAGCGGCTCGCCAAGCCCTATGCGTTGGCCGTGGGCGTCGACGGGAAGAGCCTCGCCGGACTCGGCTTCGTGGCGAAGCTCGATCCTAAGGCGAAGCCGCTCTTCTAGGCTGCGTCTTCAGACTCCGGTTCCCCTCTCCCCTCCGGGGGAGAGGGGAACCGCCGGGTCGTGTCCCAGGTGGAGGGGGTGAGGGGTCTGGGAGCCTGGAGCCCGTTCGCGACGCGGCACGCCCGCGTCGGCACGAGGGCGTCCGACGCCTACAGACCGATTTGAAGACGCGCCTAGCCGCACACCAACGCTGCGACCTCGGCCGACGTCTCGCACGCTGGCCGAGGTTCGATCGATGAACCGTGGGGCAATCGACCTCTACCAGCGTTGATGCGCAACGCAACGCGAGAGGGGTTTTGTCTCCCTGAAAGTTCTGGTCGCTCGGAGAGAGAAGTGACGGGATGCGACGCGCGACAGGCTGTCTTGAAACTCCTGCCGCACTGCGTCATGCCGCGCACGATCTCCGACTTCCTCGACGCGCTAGACGACCGGTCGTCCGGCGAAGTCCTAACGGAGGAAGCCTCCCGGACCACCACCCCCGTCCCCTCCTGCCTCCCGCTCGCGGTGGGAGCGGGAGGAAGTCGAATGGTCTGCGCCGCGGCGGCAAGAGGAGGGGTGACGTTCAGTACGGCTGGGCCACGTGGCCCGAGGCCGTGACCTCGTGTTGGCCGAGTCCGAGGCCTCCGCCGCCGGTCGACTCGTCGGGTACCGGGGCCGAGTAGGGATCGGACGTTGGCACCGAGATGCCGAGTCCTTCCGCCACGCGCCCTCCGTAGCCCGCGTCGCACTGCGAGAACAGCCACACCATGCGCTGCTGGATGTGCGCCTTCGCGGGCTTGAGCGTGTCCACGAGGTTCAGGATCAGCTCGTCGCGCTCCCAGTCCTGGAAGTTCCGGTACGTCTCGCCCGCCTGGCCGAAGTCGTTCGTGCGGTCGATGGCCTGACGGACCAGACGCCCCGAGATCATCGGCTCGTAATCCTGGCCCGAGGCGGGCGACTCCACCAGCCCGCCGAGCGAGGACGGCTCGTAGTTCACGTGCGGGTTCGCGCCCGGCGCGAGGTCCACGCGCATCGTCATCTGCCCGTCGCGCTGGTTCGTCGCGACGTGCTTCTTTGGCGCGTTGATCGGCACCTGGAGGTAGTTCGGCCCGACGCGGTACCGCTGGGTGTCCGAGTACGACAGCGTGCGCCCCTGGAGCATCTTGTCGTCCGAGAACTCAAGGCCGTCCACGAGGACGCCCGTGCCGAACGCGACCTGCTCCGTCTCCGCGAAGTAGTTCTGCACGTTGCGGTTCAGGGTCATCATGCCGACCGGCAGGAAAGGGAACCGCGCCTCGGGCCAGAGCTTCGTGTCGTCGAGCGGGTCGAAGTCGAGCTCCGGATGCTCGTCGTCGCTCATGATCTGCACGCAAAGCTCCCACTGCGGGAATTCGCCCGCCTCGATGGCGTCGTACAGGTCCTGCGTCGCGTGGTTGAAGTTCTTGCCCTGGATCGCCTCCGCCTCGCTCTGGAGCAGGTTCTTGATCCCCTGCTTCGGCTCCCAGTGGTACTTCACGAGCACGCCCTCGCCCTGCGCGTTCACCCACTTGTAGGTGTTCACGCCCGAGCCCTGCATCTGCCGGTAGTTCGCCGGGATGCCCCACGGCGAGAACAGGAACGTGATCATGTGCATCGCCTCGGGCTTGTGCGAGATGAAGTCGAAGATCCGCTCGCCGTCCTGGCGGTTCGTCACCGGGTCGGGCTTGAAGGCGTGGACGAGGTCGGGGAAGTTCATCGCGTCGCGGATGAAGAACACCTTGAGGTTGTTGCCCACGAGGTCCCAGTTGCCGTCCTCGGTGTAGAACTTCGCCGCGAAGCCGCGCGGGTCGCGCAGGGTCTCCGGCGAGTGGCCGCCGTGGATCACCGACGAGAAGCGCACGAACATCGGCGTCCGCTTGCCCTGGGTCTGGAAGAGCTTCGCCCGCGTGTACTTCGCGATCGGCTCATCGCCGACGGTGCCGTACGCCTCGAACACGCCGTGCGCGCCCGTGCCCCGGGCGTGGACCACGCGCTCGGGAATCCGCTCGCGGTCGAAGTGGGTGACCTTCTCGATGAATGCGTAGTTCTCGAGCGTCGCGGGCCCGCGGTTGCCCACCGTCCGCAGGTTCTGGTTGTCCACCACCGGGTGGCCCTGCCGCGTCGTGATCGTCCGGGTCTGCTCGCCCGCCGCCATCCGCCCGTCCGTCGCGCCGCCGACGTTCTCGACGCTCGTTCCCTGGTTCTCTCCGTTGTCCTTTTCCATTTTGCTCACTGTTGCCTATCTACTGCCGACCGTTGCGGACGATCGCTCCGGGCCATCGTTCGCGCTTGATCGCGCCTTTGCTTTTCCTTGCTGACGATGGCTTCCGTTTGCTCCGGGCGATTGTCCGCCATCGTGGGCAATCGTCCGCGTCCTCGGCTCACGCCGTGGACGGTGGCTTACGATGGCCCGGACGCTCCGAGCCATCGTTCGCGCGCTCCGCGCACCCCGGGCACAAGCCCCAGAACGTGATCTCCGCCTCGTCGATCGCGAAGCCGTGCCCGTCGCTCGGGACGAGGCACGGCGACGCGCCGACGACGCAGTCCACGTCCTCCGTCCGGCCGCACTGCCGGCACACGAGGTGGTGGTGGTTGTCCCCCACCCGCGCCTCGTACCGCGCCGGATGCCCGGCGGGCTCGATGCGCCGCAGCAGCCCCGCGCCCGTCAACGTCGCGAGGTTGTCGTACACCGCCTGCACCGAAACCTGGGGCATCGTGCGGCAGACCGCCTCCGCGTCCGCGTGACGCATCGCCTCCACGGCCTCGAACACCGCGAGACGCGGAGCCGTGACCCTCAAGCCCGCCTTCCGCAATCTCACCGCCGCGTCCATGCGACCAGCATACTCGCTTTTCTGGAACGATTC
>CAXTOO010000238.1:0-6292 GCA_964245875.1 uncultured Fimbriimonas sp.
TGCGGGTGGAGCTGACCCTACACAGCGCGGTGCCGCGCGAGTTCGTGCTCGTGGAAGAGCCGACGCCGTCGTCGTGCCGCGTGGTCGAGCGCACGGAGCTCGAGGAGGGCGAGACGAAGGACTGGTGGTGGTCGCGCACCGTCGTGCTGGACGACCGCCTGGCGTTCTTCGCGCGCAACCTGCCCAAGGGCGACAGCACGATCGTGTACCACATGAGGGCCGAACAGGCGGGGAAGGCGGTCGCGCTGCCCGCGCGGGCGGACAACATGTACGACCCCGGCCGCTGGGCCTCCACCGCCGAGACCCGCTTTGGGGTGGCGAAATGAGTCGCCCTCCTCTGCAACACGAGCCGCTTAGCGAGGGGGAGTCCGGAGTCTCCACCCCCAACCCCCTCCTCATTCCGTTCACGGTGGAAGGTCGCACAGATCGAAAGCCGTTCGCCGCGACGGAACGAGGAGGGGGCTTCTTGGCTCTCGTCAGCTTCCTCGCCCTCGCGGCCGGGGCGGCGGCGATGCTGTCCGTGCCCACCGAGACCGTCGTGGGCGGCTACGCCACCTCCCTCCGGGGCCGCACCGAGGGGCAGCGGCACAACGCGGGCCTCGCCCTCGCGCGGCTCGTCGGCGCGCGGATCGCGCCCGGCGCGACCTTCTCCTTCAACCGCCGCGTGGGCAGCTTCTCCCGCGATCGGGGCTTCCGCAAGGCGCCGGTGAGCTACAACGGCCAGCTCTTGGACGACTGGGGCGGAGGCGTGTGCCAGACCTCCACGACGCTCTACAACGCCGCCCTCCTTGCGGGGATGCACGTGGTCGAGCGCAACCACCACCGCTTCGCGCCGTCGTACGTCCCTCCGGGAAGGGACGCCGCCGTCGCCTTCTCCGGCGTCGACCTGCGCTTCCAGAACCCCTACCCGTTTCCCGTGAGGGTCGTGGGCAGCATCGAAGGGGACCGCCTTCGGATCTCCCTCTTGGGTCCGAAGATCCCTGCCGAGCGGCCGCAGGTCGTGTCCCGCGTGGTCGAGGTCGACGCGCCGGAGACGTTCGTCCTGGGCGCCGCAGGGCGTCGGCGGGTGCGCAACACGGGTAAGGCGGGCTTCACCGTCGAGGTCGTCCGCACGGTCGGCGACCGTCGTGAGACCGTGTCGCGCGACGCCTACCCGGCGATGAACCGCGTTGTCCAGATCGATCCCTGAGTGGCTCCGCCTTCCAGGCGGAGCCACTCACATCCGGCTGGAAGCAGGTTTGCGCGACGCGGGCGCCGCCACGACCGCGACCATCCCGGAGCAGACCCGCACCGCCTCGTCCTCCGTGGGATGGCCGTCGATCTGGACCATCCGCACCGCCGTGCCCTTGGTCATCACGACGCACACCGTCGACGGGTCCGCGCCGCCGTAGGCGAACGCCGCGCCGCGCCAGCCGTCCATCTCGAAGCTCCGGGCCTTCATGTCTCCGCCGCGCCGGTTGAGCTCGGGGTCGAGGATGCCGCGAAGGGTTTCCGGCGAGACCTTCGCCGCGTAGCCGACGGTCAGGCGATCACCCTTGCCCGCGTGGAACTCGCCGTCGGCGAGGGCGCCCGACTTGGGCGCGTGGTCCGGCTCCCAGCGGCTTGCCAGACGCACGGTGACCTTCGCCTCGCGGGCGAACTGGACCGTCCAGGGGCGCTCGGGGAGGGTCGGAGTCTGGATAGGAAGGATAAACATCGATGGAAGGACGATACAAGATTGGGGCCAAAGGGGCCGGCGGCTTGCGCACTCCACACAGTTCTACGGCCGCTCGGCCCGCACCACCAGCATCGGCTCGTGGAACGCGAGTGGCGCGTCGCCCTCGAACTCCAGGCCCGCCGCCTCTCGGATCGACGGCGACGCATCGCGGGCGTGGGCCGCCAACTGCGCCACCGTCTCCGGCGAGCAGCCCGACTGGCGCGTCCACCAAGGGAACTCCAGGCGATAGGGCACCAAGGTGTCGCGGGTCCAGTCGAGGCCCGCCTCGTCGAGGAGCATGCGCCACTCGTCGACCGTGCGGTTGGTCCAGTGCGAGGGGTCGCGAAGGGTCTGCCAGCGGTCGAACCACGCCTTCGACTCCGCCGTGGGGGAGACGCCGTCGGACATGACGAACCTTCCCCCCGGTCGGAGAACACGACGAGCCTCGGAGAGGAAGCGGGCCACGTCGCGGAAGTGGTGCGGCGCGTGGCGCACGGTCACGAGGTCGAACGAGGCGTCCTCGAAGGGGAGGCGCTCGGCGTCGCCTTCGACGAACCGCGCGCTCCCGCCCCGCGCACGGGCCTGCTCCAGCATCCCCGGCGACACGTCCACGCCGACCACGTCCGCGCCCGCCTCGGCCAGCGCGTGGGCCGTGTTGCCCGTGCCGGTCGCGACGTCCAGGCGCGCGGTCGCCCGCCTGGAGTTTCGCGAACTCGACGAGGACGGGCAGCGAGGCTCCGAACCGATGGACGGCGCTGCTCGCGTACCGCGTCGCCTGGCGGTCGAACTGCTCTTGGCTGGAGACGGTCATGCCTCCATTTTGGCGGACTTCCCGCAATGATCCTCCTGGAGGCTTTTTTCGACCTGTTGAACCTGGCAAAAACACCCTAGGGTAAGGGAGTCCCATGCGACAGAGTCCACTTCCCATCTTCGCCCTCGCCCTCGTCCTTGCCGGCTGCGGCGGCCGTTCCAGCCACCACTCTTCCTCCTCGTCTTCCACGGCGACGCTCAAGGGCGGGGTCTCCAATCTGAACGCCGCCCTCACGAGCGACACCAACCGCACGGAGAGCCTGAGGTCGGCGCAGAGGGCGTTCGACGCGGCCTACCTGAAGAATCCAGGCGACCCGCGCCTCGCGCTGGGCTACGGCGTGAGCACCGCCGCCTTGGCCGCCGACGCGCTCGGGGAGACGATCCTCGCGCGCGCCACCCCTCGGAAGAGCCTTCTGGGAGGATTCGGCAGCCGCCTCGGGGTCGGCTCCCGCGCGAGGCTGCTCTCCAAGGGTCAAAGCCTTTCGGACCTGAACGACCTTCGCGTTCAGCTGCAGACCGTCGTCGCGCGGCTCACCCCGGCCCGGATCGACGCGCTGGAGGCGAATCCGCTCGCCCTCTCCTACGGCGACGGCGGCGTGCAGGTCAGTCTCGGCACCGTCGAGGGCTACGCTCTGCGTTCCGCGGTCGAGGCCGCCCTCGGCGAGATCGACTTCAAGCTCGCGTATGGGCTGGCCACGTCCGAAGACCTCGACGCCTCCTTCGCCACGACCTACGCGGCCCCGATCGCGGCGGGCACCGTCCTCGCCCCGGCGGACTACCTTCCCGGCGGCGAGTTCGGCAAGCGCCAGCCCGGCGCCGCCGCGCTCCTGGCCGAGGCCTCCACCGTCCTGAACGGGACCGCCGACGACGGCAACGCCGCTCTGGCCCGCCTCGCCACCCGCACCCCGGCCGGGTGGGTGACCGACCTGTTCGCCGTCGACGCGGCGCAGAAGGCTTCGATCAAGACGGACCTCGACACCCTGAAGGCCGCCCTCAACGGTGGCAGCACGTACACCGTCTCCGGCGCGAGCGTCGCGGTGAACCTCGGCGCGTTCCTCGCGAACGGCTCCGCCGACCTGCGCGCCTTCTATCCCTCGCTGGCTCCGAGTTCGGGAATGCTCACGCCGGTCGCGGGCAGCGTGGCCGATCCGACGTACGGCGGGCTCGTGCCCAGCGGGGTTCCGAGCGACGCGCTTTACGGCGGAACGATCTCGTTCGACGCGGCGACCACGCGGCAGGAGGTGAACGACGCGGCGCTGCCGCTGTCGAGCCTGCTGCCGTTCTAGGCTTTGTCCGGTGAATCGCCCGCGGGCGTCGGACGCCCTCTCGGGGCGAGGCCGTCACCGCCGCCTTCGGCGGACGCGGCCAACGCGAAAAATATTTTCCTTTCGCAGGTTGGGTCTTTAGGCCCAACCTGCGCGGAGGATGGTTGACGGGTTTTCCACCACAAAGGACACGGAGGGCACGGAGGCGAGGGATTCGCTCATATCGCCCGCTCGCATAGAAAAGTCAACCACGTCCGGCGGGGCTGGTGATGCTTGCGGGTCGGTGCACGGCGCCGACGGAGGGCAGACCGCTTCGCGGCGCGGGCACGAACCATCCCGCGACTACGGGCCGGGCGACGTTCATGCGTGGCGCGGGTTCCCGCAGGGATCGCCGACGGAGAGGAGAGGGGAATCGGAGTTTGAGGACACAACCTAGACGCAGGAAGCCTCTTCGCTGTCGGGCGGCAAGCCCGAAGGCATCTCGACCCGAACGTTGCCGTCCTCGCCGACACGCGTATGGAGGTGGACCGTCTCAAACATAGACCTATCGTACTACAGCCGGTCGAGTCGGCCGCCGTCGCAGCGCATCGAGTCGCCGTAGACGAACGACGCCTCGTCGGAGGCCAGGAACGCGATCGCGGAGGCGACCTGCTCGGGCTTGCCCACGTCGCTCATGTTCACCGTCTCGATGCCCGCCTTCACGTTGGGGTTGTCCCAGAGCATCGGGGTGTCGATGGCGCCGGGCAGGATGGCGTTGCAGCGGATGCCCTTGTCCTTGCCCTCGATGGAGGTCGAGCGGGTGAGCGAGAGCATCGCCGCCTTCGCCGCCGCGTAGCTCGCGACGTGCGGGGTGGTCTCGACCGCGTGGACCGACGACACGTTCACGATCGCGCCGCCCTTGGCCATGCGCGTCATCGCCTCCCGCGTGAAGAGGAACGCGCCGAGCAGGTCCACGCCGAGGACCCTGATCCAGTCTTCGACGAGGTGGTCTTCGAGTGCCTTGAACACCATCAGGCCCGCGTTGTTCACCACCACGTCCCAGCGGCCGAACCTCTCCAGCGTGGCGTCCACGCACGCCTTCACCTGGTCCTCCTTCGAGACGTCGCACGCGACGCCCAGTCCGCCGAGCTCCGCCGCCGCGGCGATCGCCTTTTCCGCCTGGAGGTCGGCCACCACGACCTTCGCCCCCTCCGAGGCGAAGAGTTTCGCCGTCGCGAGCCCGATCCCGCTCGCCGCGCCCGTCACGATCACCGCCTTGCCGTCGAATCTCGCCATGTGCCTTGTCTCCTCCAACTGCGTGAACTTGCCACCCGACCGACCTTCAAACTCCGGAGCGTGGCAAGCCACGCCGCTACAGAACGTTCCCTACTGCTGTCCCTGGTTCGCCATTCCCTGCTCGTTCTTCTCCGCCGTGGTGGCCACACTGGTCGGTGGCTTCCAGTCGAACTCGTGCGGCATCCTCACCGGCATCACGAGCGCGGTCGACTGCGTCGGCAGCACCTGGTTCCAGTCCGCGATGATCCGCTTGTACTCCTCGCCGACGGGGCGGATGTTGCGATCGAGGTCGTATAGCCCCACCGCGCAGACGCGCCCGTTCTTCTCCCGCAGCGCGGTGTCCCAGTCGACCTGGTCGGTGAGGGAGTACCAGGTGAAGCCGACGATGGGGATCCCCGAGTTGCGCAGGCGCAGCACGTTGGCCCACTCCTTCCAGAGCCAGAACACCGCCTCGTCGCCCAGCGGTCCCTGCGTGACGTTCGTCTCGGTGTGCATCACCGGCAGGTGGTAGCGGCTGTAGTACTGCCGGGTGATCTCGTCGTAGCCGAAGACCTCGCCGGAGGGTCCGGTGGAGCCGTCGGGCTTCACCCGGTGCTCGTTGGTCCAGTAGTAGTCGTTGCCCATGACGCAGTAGTGGCGCAGGCTCTTGGACATGAACCAGTCGTACTCCTCGCGCGTCATGCCGTTGTCCAGGAGGAACTGGTACATGCTGGAGTCGACGCGCTTGCCATAGTTGAGGTCCAGCGAGAGGAACCGCTTGGAGTTCATCATCTCGGCGGGCGCGATGGCCGCGGGGCTCTCGGCGTGGAAGTACTCCGACGACTCGCTCTGGATGAAGAGCGCGTCGGGCCGGACCTTCAGGATCTCCTCCATCGCCCGCACGTTCGCCCGCACGACGTTCTTCAGCGCGGTCACGAAGGCGCGGTCGCCCGTGAGCTGCTCGTTCCACCAGCCGTACTCGGCGGAGAAGGTGGCGGTGATGTACATCTCGTTCACCGGCGTGTAGAGCTGCACCCACGGGTGCCGCGTGGCGAAGGCCCGCGCGTACTCGGCGAACTTCTCGGGGAAGTCGGGGTTCTGGAAGTTCTCCAGCCAGTCGGGCACGCCGAAGTGGCAGAGATCCACGATGGGCGCGATGTTCCGGCGGTAGAGGTCGGCGAACACCATGTCGGTGAAGCCCCAGTCGTACTGGCCGTCGCCGAGCCACGTCCGGTGGATGGGTGGCCCGTAGCGCAGGTAGCAGATG
>CAXTOO010000239.1:0-4341 GCA_964245875.1 uncultured Fimbriimonas sp.
GAGACCAACCAGGCGGGACTCTCCTGGGAAGCGATCCTGAAGAAGCCGCAGGGGTTCCACCGCGGCTTCGACGTGGATCTCGTGGCCGCGTACGGTGGGCACGAGGCGGCGAGTCCGCTGGCCGATCCGGCGATCATCCGGAACCGTCTGAAGGTGGCGGCGGCGATCCACAACGCGCGTGGTCCGCTCGTTGCGGGAGTCCCATGGCTCGTTCGCCGGCTGGCTCGATGCGCAAGGGCCACCCACGAAAGAGGAGTGGGTGCGCAGGTGCTCAAGCGGACGTTCCGCTTCACCGGCGGGGAGATCGCGGGCGCGCACCCATCCGGGTTGTCGGAAGTATCGGCTACCCAAAAATGAATAGCCTTCCCTCGTCAATGACGGGGGAAGGCTATTGGACGAGCTTAGGCGCGCTTGGCGCGGCGGCGCAGACCGCCGAGGGCCATCAGGCCGAACGAGGCGAGCGAGGCCGGTCCAGGAACGGCGGTGACCGAGGCGGTGTCCACAAAGACGTTGCCGTTTGAGGCGTCGTTCGTCGCGAGGGTCAAGGTCGCGTTGCTCGAGGTCACGTAGGCGTCAAACGAGTAAAGCTGGTAGGCGCCGGAGGTGGGAGCGACCGCGTAGTTGGTCCCTCCGAAGCTCGCGAGAACACCGTTGCCATCCGTCGAGCGAGCGTAGAACGAGACTTTGTAGAGCTTGGGCGCACCGAGTCCCGTCAGCGTCTGCGAGATTGAGCCGGGGCCAGGGGTGCCCGCGAGGTCAATCGCGTAGGGACCGCTCTCGAAGCCGTACACGCCGTCCACGATGTCGATGCTCACGTCGTTGTCGCGAGTGTTCGACGTCCAGCCGCTGACGCTGGAGTTCTCGGTACCCGTCTTGGCGATCAGGTGATAGCCACTGAACGTGGGTCCCGTGTAGACATCGAAACCGCCGTTCGTCAGGAGGTTCGGGGCTGCCGAGGCGAGGGCCGGGAGGAGGGCCGCCGCGGAGGCGGCGAGAAAAGCGAAGTTGCGCATGGGATCGTCCTTGTGCCCATCAACAGCGAGGGACGCCTCTATTGTAGTACAACCTTTCGACCTCCTCAAGGGCAAAGGGGACTTTCTCACCCGCAAAATTGCGAGTTTTTGGATCGTGAGTCCTCAGGCGAGGCCCATCGCCGAGCGCACCGCGTCCATCGTCTCCGCCGCCACCGCCCGCGCGCGCGCCGCGCCCTCGCGAAGGATGTCCTCGATCGTCGCGTCGTCCAGCGCCGCCCGACGCTCGCGAATCGGCCGCAGGTACTCGTTGACCGCCTCCGCGCACTCCTTCTTGTTCTGCATGCAGCCGCGCAGGCCCATGCGGTCCTCCTCCCACTGCGTGGGCCAGTGCTCGGAGTAGATCTTCAGGTACTGGCACACCGCGCAGCCCTCGGGGACGCCGGGATCGTCCTTGCGCAGCTTGGTGGGGGTCGTGAAGGCCGACTTGATCTTTTTCGCCGTCTCGTCCTCCGTGTCCGAGAGGTAGATGCCATTGTCGTGGGTCTTCGACATCTTCTGCATGTCGAGGCCCGGCAGGGTCGCCCGCATGGAGTCCTCCGGGATCATGTACTTGTACGGCTGGAACAGCTCGACGTCGAAAAGCCGGTTGAAGCGCGCGCCGATGTCGTTGCCGATCTCCAGGTGCGGCGCCTGGTCCTTGCCCACCGGGACGCCGGCGGGGCGATACAGGAGGATGTCGGCGGTTTGGAGCACCGGATAGCCGAGCAGGCCGTACGGCTCGCGCTCCGCGCTCTCCAGCTCGCCCTTCTTCTCCTTGTAGGTGGGCACCCGCTCCAGCCAGCCCAGGGGCGTGATCATGCTGAACAGCAGGTGCAGCTCCGCGTGCTCCTTCACGTGGCTCTGGACGAAGACCACGGACTTGGAAGGGTCGATGCCCGCCGCCACGTAGTCCTTTGCCACCTCGCGCGCGTTGAAACCCACCTGTTGCACGTCGTGGTGCATGGTCGTCAGGGCGTGCCAGTCCGCCACCATGCAGAACATCGCGAACCCCTCGTTCTGCAGGCCGACCCAGTTGCGCAGCGCCCCCTCGTGGTTGCCGATGTGCAGGCGCGGGGAGGTCGATCTCATGCCGCTGAGAATGCGAGGCTTGGCGCCTGGGCTCAAAACGGCGCTCCGGTGAAGAGGCGGAAGGCGGCGAAGAGGACGGGGCCGATGACGATGCCGAGAACGCTGAAGCCCGAGAACTGGCCGATGAGGACGATCGCGATGAGGATCTGGCCGCCGTACTTCCGGTGCCACTGGTTCCAGAGGATCGACTGTCTCTCGGGAAGGAGGCAGCCCACGAGCCAGTGGCCGTCGAGCGGCCCGAGGGGGATGAGGTTGAACAGCGCGAGGCTGAGGTTCGTCAGGACGCCGAGGCTGACGAGCGCGGCGAGGAACGTGGTCGGGGGCAAGTCCCTGATCCCGCCCCGATCGGTCGCCTGGATCACCTGCGCCCAGCCGATCGTTCCCGAATGGACGAGGAGGCGGAGCGCCACGGCGTAGAGCAGCGCCTGGAGCACGTTGCTGATCGGCCCGGCGGCGACGGCGGCGAAGAGGTCGGCGCGCGGGTTGCGCATCTTGCTCGAGTTGATGGGCGCGGGGCGTCCCCAGCCGATGCCGTAGCCCGCGAGCGACGAGATGGCGATCATGATCGTGCCCGTCGGCTCGAAGTGCTTCCAGAGCTTGAGGGTGACGCGGCCGTAGATGCCGGGCGTGGGGTCGCCCGCCATGTCCGCGAACTTGCAGTGCGCGTACTCGTGCAGCCCGATCGCGAAGAAGATCACGAGGGCGAGCGCGGCGATGATCTCGGGCGGCGGAAGGGGCGGCATGGCCAAATGACAGTTTGACACCAAGTGGCTCCGCCTTCCAGGCGGAAGGCCCACACTCTGCCGGAACGCGGAGCCACAATAGGCCTACGCATGGCGAAAGACAATCTGCTGGAGGACACCGTCGAGAAGGCGGTGCTGGTCTACATCAACGAGGATGAGGCCGAGGATCGCATCGTCGAAGAGGAGCTCGAGGGGCTCTGCGAGGCCGCGCTCGTCGAGCCCGTCGCGGGCATCCGGCAGCGGCTGGAGCGGCCCCACAAGGGCACCTACGTCGGCAAGGGCAAGGTCGAGGAGATCGCGTCGCTCGTCCACGAGTCCGGCGCGGACGTCGCCCTCTTCGACTGCGAGCTGTCCGGGATGCAGACCCGCAACCTCCAGGAGCAGGTCCGCTGCAAGGTCATCGACCGCACCCAGCTCATCCTCGACATCTTCGCCCGGCGCGCCCACACGAAGGAGGGCATGCTCCAGGTCGAGCTCGCCCAGCTCACCTACATGATGCCCAAGCTCATGTCGGTCTACACCAAGTTCGAGCGCCAGAAGGGCGGCATCGGAATGCGCGGCCCCGGCGAGACCAAGCTGGAGACCGACCGCCGCATGGTGCGCGACCGCATCGCCAAGCTGGAAGAGGACATCGTGGACGTCAAGCGCGTCCGCGACCAGCAGCGCGCCTCCCGCCGCAAGCACCCCTTCCCCTTCGCCACCATCGCCGGCTACACCTCCGCGGGCAAGTCCACCCTCATGAACCGCATGAGCGGCACCGACCTCCTCGCCGACGCCATGCCCTTCGCGACCCTCGACCCCACCACCCGCAAGGTCGACCTGGAGGACGGCTACGCCCTCTTCCTCACCGACACCGTCGGCTTCATCCGCAACCTGCCGACCCAGCTCGTCGCCGCATTCCAAAGCACCCTGGAGGAGGCGGTGTTCAGCGACTTCATCCTCCACGTCGTCGACGTGGCCCTCCCCGCCTGGGAGACGCAGTACGAGGCCGTCATGGAGACCCTCGAACGCCTCGGCGCGAAGGACAAGCCGATGATCGTGGTCTTCAACAAGATCGACCTCCTCACCGACCCCTTCGTCGAGCGGCGTCTGGTGGCCGAGTTCCCCAACTCCGTCGCCATCTCCGCGCAGAACGGCCGCGGCATGGACTCGCTCCAGCGCGCCATCGTGAAGCAGGTCAAGGACCTCCTCGGCGCCGTCCACGCCCTCGTCCCCTACGACCAGCCCAGCGTCCTCCAGGACTGCTACGACTACGGCAAGGTCCGCAAAATCGAGTACCGCGAGGAAGGCATCTACATCGAGGCCGAGCTCGTCGTCGAGATGCGCGAACGCCTCCGCAAGTACGAGATCGCCGCGTAGGTTTGGGACACACTGTAACCCAAGCCTATGGCCTACCCCGATGCGGAACTCGAAGCCCTGCTTTCCGACTCTGAGGCGGACTGGGCCGAGCGGAAGGAAGCGTGGTCCGAAAGCGTCAAGGACAAGGCTCGGCAGGC
>CAXTOO010000239.1:4441-6260 GCA_964245875.1 uncultured Fimbriimonas sp.
GCTGTAAGCCGGGACGTTCTCGCCGAGAACGGTCGCACTCTTGAAGAGCGGCTTACGTCGCTCAAGCTCGTGGCCACCGTAGACGAACTCGAGCCCACCAACGTCGGCTTGCTCGTGCTAGGCAAGGCGACGAGCGACTACCTTCCTGGAGCGTACGCGGAGTTCACCCGCTTCGCGGGCACTGATCTGATCGACCCTGTTGTGGACGCCCTTACGGTAACCGGACGGGTTGACGAGATCATCGAGCGAATCGAGGAAAAGTTCTCCGCGCACAACAACATCGCCGTCGATCTCACCTCCGCCTCTCAGGAAAGTCGGCAGTCGACCTACCCTGCTGCCGCGTTCGGACAGCTTTTCCGCAACGCTGTCATGCACCGTACCTACGAGGGCACCAACAGCCCTATACGGGTCCAATGGTTTGAGGACCGCATCGAGATTCACAATCCTGGCGGCCCATTCGGCGCGGTCAGCGTCGAGAACTTCGGCACTCCGGGCGTCACCGACTACCGCAATCCCAACCTCGCGGAAGCCCTCAAAAACCTTGGCTACGCCCAACGCTTTGGCGTCGGCATCGCGACCGCGCGCAAGCTCCTGCACGAGAACGGCAACGGCAAGCTGGACTTCACCGTCAACCCCTCCTTCACCCTCGCGAAGATGCCCCTCCGATGAAGACCATCGCCTTCTTCAACAACAAGGGCGGAGTGGGCAAAACCACCTTGGTCTACCATCTCGCCTGGATGTTCGCCCAGAAGGGCCACCGCGTCCTCGCCGTGGATCTCGATCCCCAGGCGAACGCGACGAGCATGTTCCTCGACGAGGACACGCTGACGGAACTTCTCGAATCTGCGGAGGGCGCGACAACCGTTTACCGTGCGCTCAAGCCGCTGCTCGAAGGTGAGGGAGACGTCGCCACCCCGATCCTCAGCCAAGTGAGTGGAAGCATATTCCTCCTTCCGGGTGACCTCGCGCTCTCCGCTGCCGAGGACGACATGAGCTCGCAGTGGGCGGACACCCTGGATGGAAGGGTCCGAGCCTTCCGCGTCATCTCAGGAATCTGGCGCATCATGGAGCGTTCGGCGCGCGCCGTCGAGGCGACGATCGTCCTGATCGACGTCGGCCCCAACCTCGGAGCGCTCAACCGCGCGTCTCTGATCACTGCTGACGCAGTCGTGATCCCGCTCGCGCCCGATCTCTACTCCTTGCAGGGCATGAGAAATCTCGGGCCGACCTTGCGGGACTGGCGAATTCAGTGGCGAAAGCGGCTCGACGCCGCTACAGAGAAGGGTATCGATCTTTCTCTCCCTCAAGGCGGGATGAACCCTATCGGGTACGTCGTCCTCCAGCACGCCGTACGCGCCGACCGTCCCGTCAAGGCCTACAAGCGCTGGATGGATCGAATTCCGCAAACCTATAGCAGCGCGATCCTGAGCGAGAATCCTCCGCTTGACGAGAGCGTCGCCGACGATCCAGATTGTCTGGCCATGCTCAAGAATTACCGGAGCCTGATGCCGCTCTCCCAGGACGCTCATCGCCCGATGTTCCTCCTCCGGCCGGCCGATGGCGCGATCGGGAGCCACGCTCAAGCGGTTCAGGATTGCTACAGCGACTTCAGCGCCCTCGCCAAGGAAATCGAGTCAAGGCTATAGGCCTGCGAACCCCAGAGTTCGCGTGGTAGCCGCCATCGTGGCGATTTTCCCGCTTCCCGAACCACGATTTCCCGTAGCCATGCTCCCCCTCTATTACCTCGCTCGTAGCGGCGATTCCTTCGAGCTTCTCGCGCCCCTCGAAGCCGGTGCCAACCCGGACGAACGCGGCAGGG
>CAXTOO010000240.1:0-6252 GCA_964245875.1 uncultured Fimbriimonas sp.
CGGGTTCGCAACGACTCGTTTGACATTCGGTCCCCTTCGACGTACTTGAATGCAGCGTGCCAGTAAGCGGCGGCGACCTTCTCAGGCATCGTCATATCACGGAAGTCACGAGTCGAGAAAACGGTCAACATCGTCTCGGATACATCCTGCCCTTCCGGAGTCGTCGAGATATCCATCGCGGGTAGCTGCATGATTTCTATGGCCGCACTCGCTTTGTCGATTCCTGTCCCCGACTTCTCGCAGATGCGAAGTAGTCTCATCAAATCCACCATCCGTGGGTTACGCGCTCGGTCGAGGTCCAGGAATCGCTCGGGAGGGATCAGCGAGCGTCCAGGATTCCGAACAACAAGTCGGTTGTCGAACAGTTCGACCATCGGTCCCGCTCCCTTGGCGGCGAAGTCCTGGTGTACCATCGCGTTTGCGATCAACTCACGGAGGATGACCTCGGGAAACATTCTGACCTCTTGCCTAAGAGCCTGTTGAATCACCTCGTTAGTCGGCAACAAGCCGTTCAGAATCGTCAAGAAGGTTTCATAGAGAACCGCATATCCTTGTTGAGGAAGATTGATCTCGGAACGTGGTGTGCCCTTGTGCCTTCCCTGGTAACGAACACGCCTCACCGACCTTGAAGAGAGGCTCTCAAAGTCGCGCAGGTCGTTCGCAAAGAGAACCGCTCCCAGGTTGGTGATCGTCCACCTTCCATCGTCGTTACGGCGAACCAGCCATTGTTCCGACAACCTCTCCAGAATCTCCAGCGGGGCGTTGACGGACGATCTGCCCAAGAGCCTAAAGAATGTTTGATGGTCCAGAAGGCCCAAAGCCTTGTCGACCGTCAGACCTGTCAACGCGGGCTGGATCTCGAACTCAACCGCCTGGAGCTTCGCCCACAGCTTACGCTCCACCTCCTCATGGTTATCGAGCGGCTTGAGGTAGGAACCGATCCTTACAAAGCGCCGCCCATTGAACTTCGTCGGAAACACCGTGGCCGCTGGGATTTGCAGTACCACAACCCTCTTGTCATTAAGAAGGCCTTCGAGAAATTCGAAGCTTGTTGGACTGACCATCCTTGTTAGCCAGGGAATCAGGTCTTCACGACATGTTCGCTGATAATGTAAACGCCGTCCAAATACATTGAGATTAGGGCTTCTGCCTCATAAGCTTGCGCCAGCCCGGCGGGCTTACTGATTGAACCCGCGCTCCTGTATCCTTCGGGAACGTCAATGTCTGGTGGGTATGGTTCGTAGCCTTCCTTTGCGAGCCGAATGAGTCCCGCGTGGCAACGATCAAGCAAGAGGTGTCGACTCCGAAAGTCGATGTGCGCCTCACAGAATCTCCAGAGCTGAACATGCGCGTCACTGTGCTGATACGCTCGACCGAGGGACCCAACACATGGAAGCAGTTGAGTCAAAGGCTGGCCAATCTGGAAGACGAGGAGCCTCTTGCCGTTTGGAGGGATGTAGGGCATGACGTTTCGCGCGACCACGGAGGGTTCGGCTACAACCGCTTCGCGGTTACTCCGTCCAGGATCGCATCGGCCTGGGAATCGATGCCCCAAGGACGGTAGTCGAGGGCGTCCGCGAGTTTGCCGTCGGCGCGCAGGGTGGCGTAGACCTGCCAGTCCTTGAGGGTTCTGGCGTAGGCTTCGATGCCCTCGGTGCGGAAGGCGTGGTCGAGCGTTTCCCCGAAGTCGTGGCGGTCGGCCTTGGGGAGGAGCGCCTCGACGACGTCGACGAGGGTCGTGATCGCGTCGGCAGGTCTGGGGGCGGTTTGGCTCATGGGATCGCGGCCTCTTCCAAGATTCTACTTTGCTCTCGGAGTCGTCCGACGTAGAATAGGAACATGGATGAGGCGGCGCGGCGGGACGTGGCGGATCGGGCGACGCGGATCTACGAGGAGCGCATCCGACCGCTCGTGGAGGGGGAGCACTTCGGCAGGGTGGTGTCGATCGAGGCGAACAGTGGCGACTACGAGATCGCGTTGAGCAACGCGGACGAGGTGCCGGCTTTGCGACGTCTACGCTCGCGGCATTCCGACCCAAAGGTGTTCAGCGTACGAGTCGGCTACCGGACGCTGGGACGCATCGGCGGAGCACGGTGGCGCTTGGCGGAAGGCGAACGTCTTTGACCGGAAAGGTCAACGCCGACTACGAAGCGATCGTCGAGATCGAGGTTCGGTCGGGCGCGGCTGGCGCGAGGGTATCGGCCGTGGTGGACACGGGCTTCTCGGAGTTCCTCATGTTGCCGACCGAGTTGCTCCTGTCGCTGGGCGCGGAGGTCATCGACGAGGCGCGGGTGACGCTCGGAGATGGAAGTGTAGCCCTGCTCGATGTGTACGTCGTTGAGATCAGGTGGTCCGACGAGTGGCAGAGCATAAGGACGCTTGCCAGCGAGGGCGATGCGCTGTTGGGCATGAAGCTCCTCGAAGGCTGTGATCTGACCGTGCGGGTCGTGCCGGGCGGCGAGGTTCGCGTCGAGCCGGTGTAGCGCCCCTCACCCCTGCCCCTCTCCCCCGGAGGGGAGAGGGGTTCTACTCCTCCTCGGTCATCTCGCGGAGCTTGCGGGCCTGCTCGTCCTGGTTCAGGCCGTCGATCATGGCCTGGATGTCGCCGTCCATGAAGGCGGAGACGTTGTGCATGGTGAGGCCGATGCGGTGGTCGGTGATGCGGCTCTCGGGGAAGTGGTAGGTGCGGACCTTGTCGCTGCGGTCGCCGGTGCCGATCTGGCCCTTGCGCAGGCCCGAGCGCTCGGCGTCGACCTCGTCCTGGCGCTGCTGGAGGAGCTTGGAGCGCAGGACGGCCATCGCCTTGAGCTTGTTCTGGGCCTGGGAGCGCTCGTCCTGGCAGGTGGAGACGAGGCCGGTGGGGCGGTGGATGATGCGGATGGCGGTCTCGTTCTTCTGCATGTGCTGGCCGCCCGCGGAGGAGGAGCAGAAGGTGGAGATCTCAAGCTCCTTGGGGTCGATGTAGAGGTCGATCTCCTCGGCCTCGGGGAGCACGGCGACAGTGGCCATGCTGGTGTGGATGCGGCCCTTGGTCTCCGTCTGCGGCACACGCTGGACGCGATGGCCGCCGCTTTCGTACTTGAGCTGGCTGTACGCGCCGACCGCGTCGACCTTGAAGACCGCGCGGGTGATGCCGCCGATGCCCGACTCCTCGTGCTCGACGATCTCCGTCTTCCAGCCCTTGCGCTCGGCGTAGCGCAGGTACATCCGCATGAGCTCGTTCGCGAAGAGCCCGGCCTCGTCGCCGCCGACGGCAGGGCGGACCTCCACGATGACGGGCTTGTCGTCCTGCGGGTCCTTGGGGACGAGCATGACCTTGAGGCTCTTCTCCAAGTCGGCGATGAGGGGCTTGAGGCGGTCGAGGTCCTCCTGGGCGAGCTCCTTCATCTCGGGGTCGCCGAGCATCGCCTCGGCCTCCTCGATGCCCTCCTGGGCCTTCCGGTAGGTGCGGAACGTGCCGACGACGGGCTCCAGCTCCGCGCGCAGCTTGCCCAGGCGCTGGATCTCGCGCGGGTTCGCCATGATGGCGGGGTCGTTGAAGTCCGCCTCGACGCCCTCGAAGCGCCGCTCGATCTCCAGGAGCTTCTCGAACATGTCTAAGATTATGGACGCCGAATCGTCCGTTTCTTCGCGCGGCGGCGGAACCTGAACCCCGAACTTCCGGTCAGGCCGCCTTCGATTCGGCCAGTCCTGCCTCGAGCAACAGATCGAGCGGGATATGGTACGCGAGGTGGAGGCGAATGGCCTGCGTCTTGCTCAGGGGGCGACGACCGTTGAGGAACGAGGAGACGGCCGCTTTGGAGCCGAGACAGGGAATGAGATCGCCGGGCGCGAGTTCGCGCTGGTCCATGACGAAGCGCACCATGCTGATGGGATCGGTAGCGGGGATCGGGTGGTGCCGATCCTCGTAGGCCTCGACCAAGAGCGTGAGGACATCGAGTTCGTCGGCTGCCGCGCTGCCATCGGGAGCATCCCACAGTTTGCGGATGCGCACGAGGGCCGCGTCGAGATCGGCATCGCTTCGGAGGATGGGAACGGTGACAGTGCTCATAGGTCTTTGACATCGATTCGGTCGTACTCGGCGTGAGAGCCGAGCCAGAGAACGTAGAGCCTCTGCTTGTCGAAGTGGTCGAGGCAGACGAGGCGATAGCGGTTGTCTCGAATGTTGAAGACGAGCTTGCGCCCGCTCTCGGAAAGGACGAGATCGGCGGTGGGGAACTCGGCCCAAACATCGGCGAAATCGCTCCACGTCGCCCGTCGCGCCAGAGAATGCCAGTCTCGGAGTGCCCTCTCTGCGTCGGCGTGGCCACCCCAGAACGCTTCGAGGGTTCGCTTCGAGACCACCCTCATGGCCTTATTCTACATCGACAGTTTACAAAACGGAAACTTGTTTTGCGTCCGACTTCTGACGCCACGTTCCATACTCTGGGGGTGACCCTCCAAGAGGCCCTCTCCGCCGGCGTGCTCCTGGGCGACGGCGCGAACGGGACGCAGCTCATGGCGCGCGGCTTCGCGGGCGAGCACTACGATCTGGCGAACCTGCTCGCGCCCGACCTCGTGCGCGAGGTCCACGCGGCGTACTTCGAGGCCGGGAGCGACTTCGTGGAGACGAACACCTTCCACGCGACGCGGCTCCTGCTTGAAGGCGACCGGATCGACGTGGACGGCCTCGTGCGCGCGGGCGCGCGGCTGGCGCGGGAGGCGGCGCCCGAAGGCCGGTACGTGGTGGGCGCGATCGGGCCTCTCGGACGGCCCATCGAGCCCCTTGGGCCGGTGCGCCGCGACGAGATCGCGTCGGCGGCGGAGCGTCAGGCGGGGGCGCTGGTCGAGGGCGGGGTCGACGGCTTCATGCTGGAGACGTTCGTGGACCTGGAGGAGATGCGGGCGGCGATCGAGGGCGTGCGGCGGGCGAGCGACCTGCCGATCCTCGCGAGCAAGGCGTACATCGAGGACGGAGAGATGCTGGCGGAGGGACTGCCGGGCCGTGCGTCGCGGGAGCTTCAGGAAATGGGGGTGCAGGCGGTGGGTGCGAACTGCATCGTGGGGCCGCAACGGATGCTGGACCTTGTGCGGCAGATGGCGGAGACGACCGACCTGCCGGTGATCGCCTTCCCGACGCCGGGCCTGCCGCAGCTCGTGAAGGGGGCGATCGTGTACGACACCGACCCGGAGTACTTCGCGAAGGCGGCGGTGCGGCTCGCAGAAGAGGGCGCGACGGTGCTGGGCGGCTGCTGCGGGACGACGCCGGAGCACATCCGGGCGATGCGTACGCTCCTCGCGGCGAAGCCGCCGAAGGCGCGGGCGCGGGGCATCGAGGTTCGCGAGCGGGCGGAGAAGAAGCCTCTCCTGACGACGGAGCAGAGCCTCCTGGCGCGCAAGTTAGAGGCGGGCGGGTTCGTGACCGCGGTGGAGATGGACGTGCCGCGCGGGCTGAACCTGGAGAAGCTGGTCGCGGGCGCGCAGGCATTGAGGGAGGCGGGGGCGGACGTGATCAACATCGCGGACGGCGCGCGGGCACGGCTGCGGATGAACGCCCCGGCGGTGGCGCAGATCGTGCAGAGCCGAGCGGGCATCGAGGCGACGATGCACTTCGCGTGTCGCGACCGGAACCTGCTGGCGATCCAGAGCGACCTCCTGGGAGCGCACGCCCTGGGCCTGCGCAACATCCTCGCGGTGACGGGCGACCCGGCGAACGTGGGCGACTACCCTAGCGCGACGAGCGTGTTCGACGTGGACGCGATCGGCCTCGTGCGCATCCTGCGGCGCTTCAACGAGGGCATCGACCTCGCGGGCTACTCGGTCGGCGTGAAGTGCGGCTTCACCGTGGCCTGCGCGCACAATCCCCTGGCGATGGACCGCGAGCTTGAACTGGATCGCCTGAAGCGGAAGGCGGACGCGGGGGCGCAGGTGGTGTACACGCAGCCCGTCTTCTCCGTGGCGGACGCGGAGCGCGCGGCGGCAGACTGCGCGGCGGTGGGATTGCCCGCGCTGGTGGGGGTGTTGCCCCTCAAGACGACCCGCCACGCGGAGTTCATGCACAACGAGGTGCCTGGCATCCGGGTCCCGGAGGCCCTTCGCGGGCGGATGGCGGAGGCGGCGGACGATGCCGCGGCGCTGGAGATCGGGGTCGAGGAGGCGCAAGCCCTGGTGCGGACGATCCAAGCCTGCGCCCGGGGGATCTACCTGATGCCGCCGTTCGGAAGCGCGGCGATCGCCGCGCGGGTGATGGAGGCGTTGGAGACGTCTTCCTGA
>CAXTOO010000241.1:0-6147 GCA_964245875.1 uncultured Fimbriimonas sp.
CTAAATGGGGACAACGGGAACGCCCCGCACGCAACGGGCCATGTGGAATATGAGCGTTGGAGGTCCGTCCGCCTCTCGAAACCCATGGCCGCCGCAATCACCACCTTCAGGAACGTCCGCGCCCGCCTCAACCGAAGCCAGAACGACCGCTGGCTCGCGGGATGGGTCACGCACCTCGCCCGAGAGGAGGCTCGCATTCGACTCTGGAACTTCGTGCCGCTCCACTGCGAGGAGCGCGTCCGGTGCGAGTGCTACGGCCAGGGGACCGTCGCGCGGTTCGGGGGCAGGATCGTCGCCCAGGCGGGGCAGGAGCTCGCCATCGAACTGATCGGCTCCATCTCCTACGCGCCGAGCGAGGAGACGCCGCGCATCTACGCGAGCGGGCTCGTGGGCCATGTCCAAGGGCCGGACGGCGGGGCGTCGATGACCGTGCTCGACGTCTCTCCCCTGAGCCTCGGCGTCCTGGTGGACGCCGAGTTCGCCGCCAACGAAGAGCTTGCGATCGACCTCCCGACCGAAATGGGGCCGATCGCGGCGAGCGTCTCCGTGGCCAACTGCCGTCCCGACGCCGAAAGTCCCGGCTACTTTCGAGTGGGGCTTCACATCGTCGAGATGACCCGCCTCGACCGCGCCCGGTGGGGTCGCCTCGTCGCCGAGCGGGCGGAGGCGTAAGGGGGAAGTCAGGAAAGGAGGTCGAGAGGGTCTATCCTCCTTCGGCCTCCCGCGGCGGGCGAAGAGGCCCTGCGCATCCGGCGGCGTCGACGCCCGGGGGCCGAACCGGGCCCTCACCCCGGGCGCTCCCCGAGATCGCAGCCTCTCCGTGGCGGGAAGAACCCCGGCGCCCGGTGCCCCACACTGCGGAGCGCTTCGCGGCTACGGGCGGAGGCGGATCGTCTCCGCCCTCGCTCCCCACCCGTCACCCTTCACCGCCCACTACTCACCCTTCACTGCCCGGGCCGTCTCCAGCCTCCGGAACAGCTCTTCGGGCTCGATCTCGTCGCCTTCGAGCTCCTCGCTCCAGTCGGGACCGGCGAGGAAGCCGTCCTCGTCCATGCTGGGGAGCCAGGAGGCGAGGAACTCGTCGAGCGGGACCGCGCCGGGCTTGTAGCGGGCCCAGTCGCCGCTGGCGGCCTTCTCGGCGGCGGGCTTCTCGGACCAGAAGGGCATGACCTCCGACTCCTCGTACTCGTTCGACTCGACGACCGCGCAGTCGTCGCCCTCCGTGAGCACCCAGACCTCGTTCGCCGCCGCCACGCGGGCGCAGAAGCGGTCGAGCCGTCCCTCATCCACGTCCTTCATAGCTTGAGCTTGAACACCAGGTACTCGACCAGCTTCATGGTGTAGGTGAGGGCGAGAAGCATGCCGAAGAAGAGGAGGCCCTCGGTGACGAAGACGGGGATCTCCGTCTGGCCGTTCGCCATCACCGCGGTGTGGATGAGCTTGTCCACGATGCGGACGAAGTGCTCGACGAGCGCGACGAGCGGCACGTGGCCCGCGAGGTAGAGGACGCCGTAGCCCAGGACGACGGCGGGCGCGAGGGCGCGGTACTTGTGCCGCTGGTGCTCGTTGTAGATCACGCAGTTGCGGCACCGCTCGGCCTTCTGCCTCTCGTTCAGGCGGTGGTTGCGCGGGATCGCGGAGCCGTCGAGGAGCTGGCTCTTGGGGATGGGCTTGCCCTCCATGGCCACGCGAATGACCTCCTCCTCGCACATGCAGCCCACGCGCTCCTTCCAGCAGGTGCGCTTCGCGTGGTAGATGGGGCAGCGCTCGCGCACGAACTTGCGGCAGTAGGGGAGCTGCCAACACTTGCCCATGAAGACGTTCTGCCGGTCCTTCTCCTCTTTGACGCCCTTGCCGTACTTCAGGGTATCGGCCTTGACGCCGACCTTCATGCGGGTGCGCGCCTTGCCCGCGACGTCGACCACGAGCACCATCGCGGCGACCGCGCCGATGATGCCGCCGCCGTTCTGGATGGCGCCGAGGGCCGCCGCCGAGGCCTCGTTCGAGCCCTCGCCGGCGATCATCGGCACCCAGGCGGGGGAGAAGAAGAGGAGCGCGGCGACCCCCAGCATGGCGGCGGGGCCGCGCTCCTCGCCCCAGAAGAGGTAGGCGCCGCCCACGGCAACGCCGATGGAGCCGTAGAGCATGACCTGCTTGAACACGGCGACGTTCTTCAGCGCCTCCGCGGTCATCTTGGCGTCGCCCGCGACCTTCACGCAGACGAGGATGAGCAGGCCGGTCGCGACGAGCGTCGCGAAAGCGCCCAGGCCGAGAAGGCCCCGGGCGACGTTCGCCAAGGCCTCCTGGAACGCTTCGGAAAGGCCGTCCTTTGAGCCGGTCGGTCTCGACATCGGTTACACGTTACTACTTCTTGACGCGCTCAAGATAGGTCCCGGTGCGGGTGTCGATCTTCAGCACGTCGCCGGGGTTGATGTGGAACGGGACGTTGACCATCGCGCCCGTCTCCATCTTCGCGGGCTTGGTGGCCCCGCCGCTCACGGTGTCCCCCTTCACGCCGGGGTCGGTCTCCGCGACGGCGAGCTCGACGAACGACGGGAGCTCGTAGCCGAGGGTCTCCTCGCCCGCCTGGAGGGCGACGATCATCGACTCGTCCTTGAGGAACTCGCCCTGCTCGCCGAGGGAGGCCATCGGCACCTCGACCTGCTCGTAGGTGTCGAGATCCATGAGGATGGCGGTCTTCTGCTGCTTGTAGAGGTACTGCATCTCGACCTTCTCCACGCGCGCGGGCTCCACCTTCTCCCCGCTGCGGAAGGTCTTCTCGACCTGCTGCCCGGTGCGGACCTTGCGGAGCTTGGTGCGCACGAACGCACCCCCCTTGCCCGGCTTGACGTGCTGGAACTCGACGATCGTCCAAACGTCGCCGTCCATGTAGAAGTGCATCCCGTTTCTGAAATCGCTGGTATCGATGGCCAAAGCTTCTTCCCGTCCCGCCCCGCCCTTCGTCGGGCGACCGTACTGCGTGACATTGTGACACGAGGCGGTGGACGTTCGTGGGACGTCGGGTTCTTCTCAACGAGGCGATGGTCTCAGACGCCTCCTTCGACCGCGCGTAGAGTAGAGCCATGCGGCGCACGGATTTGCAGGACACCTCGCTTTGGGCGCACCGCATGATGATCGAGCGCCTACGCAAGATGACGCCCGAGGAGCGCTTGCGCCGAACCGACGAGATGATCGTCGAGATGCGGGCGATGCGCCGTCGCATCCAGGAAGCGAAAGAGGCATGACGCCGATGGGCATCGTCGCCGATGTCTCAGGACGCCTGTCGGAGCAGGGCATCCGCCACGTCGTCGGCGGATCGTTCGCGAGCAGCGCCTGGGGAGAGATGCGCACGACGAACGATGCCGACATTGCGGTGATGGCCGGGGCGTCTGAGGCCCGTGCGCTTCTCGCGGCTTTTCCGCCGCCGTCCACATCACCTTGGAACAGATCGAGGAGGCTTTGGCCCAGAGCGGCCTCTACAGGAGGACGAACGCGATCCACATGGATGAGGCGTTTGGGATCGATCTCTTCCTTGTCCGTCCGGACCCGTACAGCCTAGCGGAATTCGCAAGGGCTAGGCAGGTCGAAGTCGTCTCGGGGGTGTTGGTGCCTTTTGCCGCGCCGGAAGACATCGTCCTCCAGAAGCTACGCTGGTACGAGGTCGGCAACAGAGTAAGCGACCGCCACACGATCTCGGCGTCGCGGAACTCTTGCAGGAGGCCCCTGCCCAGCGGGCCGACCAGGACGACCCCTTCGCCGAGCCATGACCCCACGCCTCAACCGCCTCTTCGCCGCCGACGGCCGGTGCTTCGACGTCGCCGTCGACCACGGATTCTTCAACGAGCGCTCGTTCCTCAACGGCATCGAGAACCTTGGGGACGCCATCGAGACCGTCGTCGAGGCCGCGCCCGACGCGATCCAGCTCCCGCCGGGCGGGGCGCGGCTCCTCCAGGCCCTTGCGGGACCCAAGCCCGCCCTCGTCCTGCGCACCGACGTCGCGAACGTCTACCCGCCCGTCCTTCCGCACCGTCTCTTCTCCGAGCTCGCCGAAGACGCCGTCGAGCAGGCGCTCCGCCTCGACGCCGCCTGCGTGGTGGTCAACCTGCTCCTGCTGCCCGACCAGCCGGAGCTGCACCGCGAGTGCCTCCGCAACGTTCTGCGCCTCAAGCCCCTCTGCGAGCGCTACGCGATGCCCCTGATGGTCGAGCCGCTCGCCATGCGCGGCGGCGAGGGCGGCTACCTCGTGGACGGCGACCTCGACAGGATCCTGCCCCTCGTCCGACAGGCCGCCGAACTCGGCGCGGACGTCATCAAGGCCGACCCGTGCGACGACATCGAGGAGTACCACCGCGTGGTCGAGGTCGCGAACGGCCTTCCCGTGCTCGTCCGCGGCGGTGGCCGGGCGTCCGACGAGGTCGTCCTGGAACGGACCCGCGCGGTCATGGCCCAAGGCGCGCGGGGCATCGTCTACGGCCGCAACGTGGTCCAGCACCCCGATCCCTCGGGCATGGTCCGCCGCCTGATGGCGATCGTGCACAAGTAGTGCCTCCTTCCAGGAGGCATCTCCGGCCCCTCGTCCCACCGGCTTCCAGCCGGTGTCCCAAAGCAACGCCCCCATGACCGAACTCTGGGACGAAGACCTCTCCGAAGACGAGACCGACGCCCTGCTCGACAAGGCCGCCCACGAGATCCGCAAGCGACGCCTCGAAACCCCCGCCATCATGGCCCTGGAGCTCCACAAGCCCCTCGCGGGCCTCGGCTCCAGCGCCCTCGTCGTGCTCGCCCCCCTCGTCGGCCCCTTCTTCGGCGGCGACGCCATCCGCGACCTCAGCCGCCTGCTCCGCAAGAGGCACAACGTCGAAAAGCTCATCCAGCGGCTAGAATGCTCCCGGGATTAGATGGGAGACCAATACCGCGACAACGGATGGTTCGGCATCGCGCTCACGCTCGTCGTGGTCGCGATGGTCCTGTTCAACATCGCCCGCGCGAAACGGGGCCAGAGCCTCTTCATCCGCCGGATCGGCGGCCTCAACGCCATCGACGAGGCCGTGGGCCGCGCCACCGAGCTCGGACGCCCCGTCCTCATGGTCCCCGGACTCTCCGACGCCACCGTGAACGCGAAGTCGATGCAGGCCATCAACATCTTCGCCCACGTCGCCCGCGTCGCCTCGCGCTTCTCGAACCCTATCCTGATGTGCTGCTACAACGCCAGCATCCTCACCGTGGCCCAGGAGGTGATCCGCGACGTGTACCAGCAGGAGGGCGCGCTGGAGAAGTACGACGTCGATTCCGTGCGCTTCATCTCCGACCGCCAGTTCGCGTTCGCCGCGGGCGTCTCCGGCCTCATCATGCGCGAGCAGGCCGCCGCCTGCTTCTTCATGGGCGAGTTCTACGCCGAGTCGCTCATCCTCGCCGAGAGCGCCAACTCCATCGGCGCGATCACCGTCGCCTCGTCCACCGAGCTCACCCAGACCCCCTTCTTCATCGCCGCCTGCGACTACGTCCTCATCGGCGACGAGTTCTACGCCGCCAGCGCCTACCTCACCCGCCAGCCCGTCCTCGTCGGCTCGCTCGTGGGCCAGGACTGGGGCAAGCTCCTCCTCGCGTGCCTCGTCCTCTTCGGGGCGCTCCTCAACACTCTCCAGGTGCGCGGCCGCACGGTCCACGAGTGGAAGGAGGGCAAGCTGAACGACATCCCCGAGCGAGGAATGAAGAAGTCCGACACCCTGATGTCGCGCCTCCTCAATCCCGATCCCGAGAAGAAGCCCGAGATCGGTCGCGAGAAGCTGCCTCCGGACCAACTCCCCTCGAAGGGGACGACGAAATGATCGACCTCGTCGCCCAGGTCGACCCTAAGACCTTCTGGAACGCCCCGAACAACAGCGCCGAACTCTGGATCAAGATCGCGCTCGTCCTCATCCTCTGCGCCGTCCTCGCCTTCGGCCTCCTCAACGCCCCCGTCGCCGCGCGCCGCCCCATCGTCACCGGCGTCACCTTCGTCAGCGGACTCTTCTACGTCCTCCTCTGGCTCTACCCTCGGCCCATCAACCGCGCGCCCGACGACGCGCCGCGCGGCACGGTCGAGGCCGTCTCGTTCTGGCTCGGCGACGCCCAGCCCCGGGTCGCCGACTTCACGAACATCATCGC